>NZ_WMDN01000004.1:0-321099 GCF_021236965.1 Photobacterium carnosum
GATGCTTGATGTGGTTGATCGATTAATCGTTATGGAACATGGTCATATCGTTGCTGACGGCCCTAAAGAACAAGTATTACAAACATTACGTAACGGTAATATTAATCAATCTCCAACAAATAAATAAAATAGTACACGTAACTATTTTAATTAATAATAGTTGTAATATATGGCCAGTTTGTCCACCATAACAAACTGGTTACTTAAACTATTTAGGATTCTCGTGGAAAAAGTTGCGATTTTTGTCGATGTCCAAAACATCTATTATACTGTTAAAGAAAAGTATCATTGTAACTTCGATTACAATGCTTTTTGGGCAGAAGTATCACAAGGGCGAGAAATTGTTGCCGCTTATGCTTATGCCATTCATAAGGGTGATGAAAAACAACGACAGTTTCAAAATATACTGCGTGGCATTGGCTTTGAGGTAAAATTAAAGCCGTTCATTCAACGTAGTGATGGTTCAGCAAAAGGTGACTGGGATGTGGGCATTACTATTGATGTACTAGAACACGCTGCCGATGCCGATCGTATTATTTTATTATCAGGTGATGGTGATTTTGATTTACTGGTCGAGAAAGTACAAACCAAATATAATACTGTTGTTGAAGTCTATGGCGTTCCAGGTTTAACAGCGACCTCTTTAATTAATACTGCACAACATTATCGAGAAATTGAAAACACCTTACTCCTTGGACGTTAGGATTATTCAAAAAAAAGGCCAACATTATATGTTGGCCTTTTTTTTATCAGAATTATTTCACATGCGGAGCATGAACAAGATCTGAATGGCTATAAATGTTCATTAATTCACTTACGGCTTGACGCACCATTTTGACAGGGACAATAATGAAATAAATAGAAGCTAAGATCACCATTGTAGGATCTGCATAAACAGCCAAATGTGCATATTGAGTCATCATCAATACTTTTGCGACTACAAAACCCATTAATACAGCAGCACTGATAACAGTATCCATTACCCACTGTTTTGCTTCGGCGTCAGCTAATGCTGATGAAATATTTTCACTTTTGACTTTGATATAACGGTATGTGCCATAACAACCCACAACACTAATCATACCAAAGGCTAAAGCCACACCCGCATTGATATCTCGACCACCAGCTAAAATAGCTTCAATAGCTGAATAAAATGACCATATACACATTAAAGCAATCACTGAGCCTTTAATCGTAATAACAGCAGGAGCTATCATCGCGACTTGCGAACTATCTTTGTTTATTTCAGGTTTATGAAGATAATGCGCAGCACCCAGAGACAACATGGTTAACGCCAAGCTTACTAAAGAATATGCACCATCAAAAATAATCACTAAAGAACCAACCAGTGACCCAAGTACAATCCCTAAAATAGCAAAAGTAAACGATGACACAGAAGACAACAGGAGTAAACCGCGCTCTTGTTGCATTGAACTAGACATATAGGCCTCAATCGACAGATTTTTCGTCGTTTTTTTGTTAAGTTATGAAACTAATGAGATGATACAATCACTTCTATTAATACTATAATCACTGAGCGTCAATTTTATCGTCGCTGAAAAGTGCAATTACACACCCACATACCGCCATATTTAACCCACCGGTGTCGTCAATGAAAATAGTTCAAATTGAAATGTTTCTATCAACAATAAAAACAGGCTCAATTGCCGAAGCTGCTCGTCGTCATGGGAAAAGTCGTACAACTGTTAGTGCATCGTTAAGTGCACTAGAAGACACCTTAGGCGTTGAGCTTCTAAACCGCAGTGGTAATCGCATTACACCAACAGTGATTGGTGAAGCAACAGTCAATGATTTTGAACGCATCATCTTAATTGCACGAGATATTCACACTCGCTGTGAGCAATATAATATTGGTGTTGAGGCAAGTATTCGCATTGCTCGCGATGATTCATTACCAGAATCATTATGGCGTCAATTATTACGTCAGATCCGCATTCAATTCCCACAAACAAGTGTCTCGATTTATAGTGCTCCAACACAAGAACTAGAAGAAATGGTGGCAAAGAATCTTGTCGATGTCGCTTATGGTTTATTACCTAATGCTCATATTTTCTCACGATTACAGCAAACAGACTTAGGACAAATGCGTATGATGTCTGTTGCTCATAAAAATCACCCGCTGAGTCAACTGAGAAAAGTAAATGATGCCGATCTTGAACGCTATACTGAGATTGCTGTCGCTTACTTTGATGAAGAAAGCTTACGTATCGTGACACCTAAAGCCGGGAAATATATCGCTTTATCTTTTTATGAACACTTACGCGATGCCGTACTTGATCAAACAGGCTGGTCATCATTACCCGCGATACTTATTAAACAGCACTTACGAGAAGGGACACTTAAGGTTATTAAATATAATCGAGCCATGAATTGGCAATCATATGGTGAGGTTGTTGAAAATGAAGCTCGACGCGGTACCGTTGTAAAATGGCTATCTGAACAATTAGAAACCTATTTATTCGATGAAAGCGATTAATTCTCAATATTCACATTTACAACATCATAATTAATTACACAAATATAGCATCAACATAAATTTATAAAATAATCGCATTTTAAGAGCATTATCTAAAATAATGATAAATATACCTGACAAATAGCCATCTATTGCTAGACTTATTCTCACCTATAAATAAATATTCATATAATATCGTATATCCATGAGAATAAATTATTCTTTAGCAAAATAATTTATAGTAAATTTTCAATTACAAGCTAGATTGCACAGCGTTTTTAATTCACTATGTGCGTCACAAATTAAGATCGTCTAATGCTAGCTTCAATAATGGTACATACAACTATTACGAAAACGATCTGACATAATATGTAATAACATAACAGTATTATTAGTAACGAGCTTGATATGAACAGTGAGCCGTTACAAGAGTAAAAAAGAAAGTTATATCAATTAATTGTTTATATTTTCTAACGTACCCTTAATCGTAATTTAAAAGGAAATAAGCTTTATGATGAGAAAATTAGTTGCTGAATTTATCGGCACCGGTTGGTTAGTTTTAGGCGGTTGTGGTAGTGCTGTATTAGCGGCGGCATACCCTGATTTAGGTATCGGATTTTTAGGTGTTGCTCTGGCATTTGGTTTAACTGTGGTAACCATGGCATACGCAATTGGTCATATCTCAGGTTGTCACTTAAACCCAGCCGTTACTGTTGGTCTATGGACTGGCGGTCGTTTCCCGACAGGTGACGTTATTCCTTACATTGCAGCACAAGTACTTGGTGGTATTGCTGGTGCTGGTGTGCTTTATATCATTGCAAGCGGTCAGGCTGGTTTTGATCTTGCAAATGGCTTTGCTTCTAACGGTTACGGTGCCCATTCTCCTGGTCATTACTCTTTGTTGTCTGCATTCGTTACCGAAGTTGTAATGTCATTCATGTTCTTATTCGTAATTTTAGGTGCAACACATAAGCTTGCTTCTCCACAAATGGCAGGTCTTGCGATTGGTCTAGCACTAACACTGATTCACTTAATCAGTATTCCTGTAACTAATACATCAGTTAACCCTGCTCGTAGTACTGGTCCTGCATTATTCGTTGGCGACTGGGCAACATCACAATTATGGATGTTCTGGGTTGCACCTCTGATTGGTGCTGCTATTGCTGGTGTTGTATACCGCTGGTTATGCCCTGACAATGAATACCGTTCAGTAAGCTAAGTTTACTAAGCCAATATTGAATATAAAAAAGCGAGCTTAATCATTAAGTTCGCTTTTTTTATGGCTTATAATTTATACGGTACTCATCAGCTTCACATTTAGAGACCAACCAACTGTAACAACGCCTGTACTGGATGTTTAAATTGAATATGTTCCAATCGTTTAACTTGGCTACGACATGAATAGCCAGTTGCCATACAGCGAGTGGAGTCATACTGATCAATCTTCTCTTTCCAGCTTAAATTAAACACGCTCTTTGACGCTTCTAATTTATCGCTTTCATGACCGAATGTACCCGCCATTCCACAGCAACCAACAGGCACAGATTCCATAACACCGCCAAAATGCGTAAAAATGGCTCCCCATTGCTTTTCAGCATTAGGTAATTTGGTTTTTTCCGTACAATGGGCAAACAGATACCATGGCTTATCATTTTGCAATGGTCTTTGCGGTAATTGATGTAATAATGGTAATAGCCATTCATGAGCAGTTAAAACCATAAATTTACCTCGGCGTTGTTGTAACACTTCAGTATATTCATCGCGATAACACAATACTAAAGCAGGATCGACACCCACCATCGGTATATTCAATACTGCTAATTGATTTAAAAAATCAGCCGTTGATGTTGCTGTTTTCGCAAATGCTTTTAAGAATCCTTTTACATGTTGTGCTTTTCCATTAGGTTTAAATGGCAGCAAAATCGGCTTTTTACCTAGTTTCTCAATTAAATGGATAAAATCACGTACAACTTGCGCATCATAAAAACTAGTGAAAGGGTCTTGAACCACTAAAACGTAATTCTCCCGCTCGTGATCTGATAGTGCTTGTAACCATAACATGTCAAAACATAACGCATGATGGCCATCCAAACTTTCAGATAACGTTGGTACCGACAGTAATGGCATATCAACATAACCAATAGTCTTTAAGGTTAACTTTTTCGACCATTGTGGTCTGATTACACTGTTTACGATGACTGGTGCTTTCACCATTAACGGTAAAATATTTTCAACATACGCCACCAAATAATCTTTTACTGGGCGTTGATAACGGCTGTAATAAATATTCATAAATCGTGAACGAAAACTGGGTACATCAACCTTAATCGGACATTGACTAGCACATGCTTTACACGCTAAGCAACCATTCATCGCGTCCATGACCTCATGTGAAAAATCATAGCGATGACGATTAGAACCATAAGTATTTTTTAAGCGATCTATGATCTGTTTGATTGTTGGAGATGTGGTTAATAATTGCTGTTCTAACTCATCAGCATTGATCCCCTGCTCTGCTAATTGTCTTAGCCATTCACGTACTAACCCTGCTCGTCCTTTAGGTGAATGACGTCGATCAGCTGAAATCTTCATTGAGGGGCACATAGGCGAGCTGGTGTCATAGTTAAAACACAAACCATTACCGTTACATTCTATGGCTTGTTTAAAGCTGTCTCTCGTGGTTACAGCAATTTGTCGATCATAAAAACCCCGCTTTACACTATCAACTTTAACTAATTCACTATCATTACCAAGTGGTGTACAAATTTTACCAGGGTTCATACGGTTATGGGGATCAAACGCCGCTTTAATTCGACGTAGCTCTGTGAATAATTCTTCACCAAAAAAAGCAGGACCATATTCAGAACGAAATCCCTTACCATGTTCGCCCCACATTAAACCGCCATATTTAGCGACTAATGTAACCACTTGATCAGACACTTCTTTCATTAACAATTCTTGGTGGGGATCGCACATATCCAACGCAGGACGCACATGTAAGACACCCGCATCAACATGTCCAAACATGCCATACTGAAGAGATTTTTCATCCAATAACTGTCTGAATTCAGCGATAAAATCTGCTAAATGTTCAGGTGGTACACAGGTATCTTCAGCAAATGCTATTGGCTTTTTCGCCCCTTTAACAGCCCCTAATAACCCCACTGCTTTTTTACGCATGGTATACATTTTTTGGATACTGGCTAAATCATCACAAACTTGATAACCAATAATACCCGCTTGTTGATCTGCTATTAATTGGTCAAGTTGTTGGCACAATGCTGCAACGTGTTGTTGGTTCTCTGTGAGATCATTACTGGCATACTCCACCATGTTAATACCTAACATGATTTTTCCCTGTACATCAATTAATAGATCTTCAACCGTATTCCAAACAATGTCTTCTTTGGCTAGATTTAATACTTTTGAATCAATGGTTTCAACCGATAATGCATGGGCAGCCACCATCATCGGTGCATTGCGTAATGCAGAATCAAAACTATCG
The DNA here is from genome assembly GCF_021236965.1 of Photobacterium carnosum. Classification (NCBI taxonomy): domain Bacteria; kingdom Pseudomonadati; phylum Pseudomonadota; class Gammaproteobacteria; order Vibrionales; family Vibrionaceae; genus Photobacterium; species Photobacterium carnosum. Next base: position 5,982 of record NZ_WMDN01000004.1, read on the forward strand.
TATTTAATATTGACTAACGTGCGAGACTTTGGAATTGGCGTAATATTTAACTTAGCTTCTGCGATAAAGGCTAAAGATCCTTCAGATCCACATAATAAGCGTGCAATATCAAACTGTTGAAGTTGTTCATCATAAACATGTTTCAAATCATAACCAGTAAGAAACCGATTAAGTTTTGGGAATTTATCAACTATTTGTTGGCGTTTATTCCGACAAATTTGAGCGGTTGTTTTGATGGCATTATTAACAAACGCAGTATCATCCAATGCCATAATTTGATCGTTATTTAGCGGTTCAGTATTAAGTACCGAACCATCAACGCATACCGCAGTCAGTGCTAAAACATGATCAGATGTTTTGCCGTATTTTAATGAACCCTGACCAGAAGCATCGGTGTTAATCATGCCTCCAATCGTGGCGCGATTACTGGTTGAAAGATCAGGCGAGAAAAAATAGCCATAGGGACGTAAAGCATCATTCAGTTGATCTTTAATGACACCACTTTGAACACGTACCCAACCTTCAGCAATATTAATCTCTAAGATTTGATTTAAATAGCGGGAAAGATCAACCACAATTCCAGATGTTAAGGATTGACCGTTTGTTCCCGTACCACCACCACGAGGAGAAAATATAACGCTCTGATAATCATCATGACAACCTATTTTCCCAATAAGAATAAGATCATCAATATTACGAGGTAATACCACCGCTTGGGGTAACTGTTGGTAGATACTATTATCAGTTGCAACCGCTAATCGACTAGCATAACTCTGTTCAATATCACCTTGAAATCCAGCTTCAGATAGTGCGGTTAAATATGATAGTACGACATGATCAATACTACTTTGATAGGTTAATGCAGGTAACATATTTTTTACTCTCCCTTTTCCAGTGATTACGCAATCATGCGCAGCCATTTCCAATAGCACTGGATTTACTATTTATTATTAATCACTTTAACAATACGTTGAAAGTGTATATTTTCACTTTACTCTACCTAGAAACTAAACAAAACAAAACAAAACAAAACAAAACAAAACAAAACAAAACAATTTATAAGTTCATCACCTATAATACCAGCCAGTAAAGCTATTATATTAATAACAGTAACAAAGCCTCAATTTATGGTAAAAATGTTGTTTATATTGCAAGTAAATAAAATAAAGCCCTTAAAAAGAGCTTTATTTTTAATAGAACAAAAATACAAAGATGACTAAATACCGCCCATCAGGGTATATTTCATTTCAGTATATTCTTCTAGGCCTTGATGAGCACCTTCTCGACCTAATCCTGATTCTTTAACGCCACCAAATGGTGCAAGTTCAGTTGAAATAAGGCCTTCATTCACGCCTACCATGCCATATTCAAGTGCTTCACTCACATTAAATGCGCGCGATAATGATTGCGTATAAATATAAGCGGCCAAGCCTGAATCAGTATTATTAGCACGATCAATAACGTCTTGATCATCATTAAAACTAAAAATAGCGGCTAATGGGCCAAAGGTTTCTTCAGTCGCAACTAACATGTCATCTCGAACATCACGAATAATCGTTGGCTGAACAAAACAGTCACTCGAAAGTTGTTGGCTACCTAACACTAAGTGAGCACCTTTTAACATCGCATCATGAATATGACGTTCAACTTTTTCAACCGCAGCTCGATTAATTAAAGGCCCGATAGTCACACCGTCATCTAATCCATTACCGACGTTCAGTAATACCACTTGTTGACATAATCGATCAATGAATTGTTCATAAATACTACTATGTACATAAATGCGATTAGCACAGACACATGTTTGGCCTGCATTACGAAATTTAGCAATCATCACACCGTCAATGGCACGATCAATATCAGCGTCATCAAAAATAATAAAGGGTGCATTACCGCCTAATTCTAATGATACTTTTTTTACACTGGCAGCCGCTTGCGCCATTAACAATTTACCAATCGCTGTAGAGCCTGTGAAAGAAATCTTTTTAACTTTTTTATTACCCGTAAGTTCAGCGCCAATTTTAACCGCATCACCCGTTACAACACTGAATAAGCCATCAGGAATGCCGGCTTCTTGCGCTAATGCCGCCAATGCCAATGCGGTAAAGGGAGTATCAGGTGCGGGTTTTAATACCACAGCACAACCCGCAGCGAATGCAGGACCACATTTACGGGTGATCATTGCCGCAGGGAAATTCCATGGCGTAATAGCCGCCACAACACCAACAGGTTGGCGTGAAACTAAAATTCTTGCGTCAACTTTATGGCTTGGAATTATTTCCCCATTCATCCGCTTAGCTTCTTCGGCATACCATTCAACAAAGCTTGCAGCATAGACTATTTCGCCTTTAGCTTCATTAAGTGGCTTACCTTGCTCTAAGGTCAAAATAGTGGCTAACTCAACCGTATTATCAATAATCAATTCATACCATTTACGCAATACGGCCGCTTTATATTTTGCGGTTGTTTTTGACCACTTCCGATACGCTTTATCTGCACTGTCTATCGCAATTCGTGTCTCTTCAGCCCCCATCAAAGGTACATTTCCAATGACTTCAGCTGTTGCAGGATTAGTCACAACGGTGTGTTTTCCTGAATATGCGTTGACCCACTCACCATTTATAAACGCTTGTTGTTTAAACAAACCACCTAAAGATAATGTCATTACGATACCTTGCTTTATTTTATCGATGAATTAGTAACAAAAAAAGTGCTCATTAACACTCTTCATTAAAATAAATAACCAATTGATTACGTTATTATATTACAACCTTACTAATATAACAGCTTAGGTAGGCATTCAGAGACACCCAGAGCTTAGAAATAAAATCACAAAAATAGCATTATTCATCAGCAAATAATTATTATCACGACTACGCTTTAGCTAATATAGATATTAAAAATAAACGTCGTGTTACTGCCATTTAAAGTGGATATAAATATCTTATGCCAAAAAATAGACAGCTTACTCATATTCGTCATGGTATAAAAAAAGGCATTACTACTTCTTTCATCCATGAGAAACATTTTCCAACCACGAATCCATTTGTTTTATGGGAACACTTTACATCGAAAACACCCACTAACCACGGTCTTAACTTTCATGGCCATTCAGGTGTAGAAGCGATTAGCTATCCTCTTACAGGGACTATTTCACATTATGACTCAACACCACAACATCATATAATTAACAGTGGTGATGTTCATATAATGACAAGCGGTCAAGGAATCATTCATAAATCTACCACGTTGCCACAGCAATCAATAAGTGAATCGTTCCAATTATGGATGGCTCTACCGGCTACAAATAATAATGAAATGTGTCAACCTAAGAGCCAACTATTCAATAAGGATAACTTTCCATTAGTTGAAACAAATAATTCAACTACCAAAGTATTAGTGGGTCATTATCATCAATATTCTAGCCCCGTAAAAAGTCATTGTGAGCTAATTTTACTTGATATTATTATGGCCTCTTATAGCACCTGGTATTTTGCACCACCTAAACAACACCTATCAGGTTTTATTTACTTAAAGTCAGGTGTCGCTTATAGTGCTAATAATAAATTAACACCATTTCAAATGGGATTGTTTGAATCATCTTCATCACCAATAATAATCACGACAACGAATCAAAGCTCACGATTTTTCATTGCTGTTGCTATTCCATTAAAGCAACCATTAATAACAAATCAACATTCAGTCCACTCGTGTAAAAATAATATCAATAAAAGCCAAACGACAATAAATAAACTATTATCTAATGTTAACCAATTAAATTGTTAATATTAACTTTACTATAAACTTCTAAATATAAAACAAATTATCAATTAAATCCCATTTAAAATAATATTATATCGATATCAATTTATAACTTTAAGAATAGAATACTATTTATCTAATTAAAATGCCGTATATAGGTATACGACATTAATAATCAATTGATAATTATGGACGGGTTGCTACTTGGAATGTACCATTTGATTGGAACCAAATAGTTTGCTTTTGCTTACGACCAAGTAATAATGGACCATCATCAAAAAACAAAAAATTCTTCCAATTACGTTTAAATACACCCCATTTAGTTTCAATAATATTATATTTTTCATAACAGAAAAAAATAGTAGTATTATCTTCCCACTTTACATCAGCCAGTAGCTCTGCTGGTAACTCAGGTTCATCACTGTCCCAAGCTTTCTGCCAATCTATTGAGTCTGACCAAATTTTTTTATCAAAAGCCCAGTCGCCTTTCTCAAAATGATCAGCATCAGAACTTTGGTTACTCACATGTTCACACCACAATTGCGCTGAACGAGCTTGAGTAAATGGTTTTATTTGTACTAAATCAGCTTCCGATACAGGCATTGATGCATGAGTAAAAATCCACTTACGTACGTAACTATCAAATTCGATATAATTCATTTGTCAGCCTAAAAAGATAAAGACGACGCAATGTACATCAGTGTTGATATTTGTTCCAGTCTCTCACCAATAATTTTTATATTTCAGGGTTTATTGATATAAAAAGGCACAACAAAAAATTGCACCCAATCACACTGTTTAGTTTACTTATTTTGATCCCACAAATTACTGACCCAACCACCAATATGATCATCATAATGATTATCTGAAAAAGTAGGCGATGTTTTTATAGGTCGATCATGATGATATTCAAGCAGCTCAGATATATGCCTCACCATCGGATCATCGGTAGACTGCATTTGCCGTTTTTGGGCAACTTCCTTAATAATCTGTAATCGATATGACGAGCTCATTTTTTTCATTGCTAACTCCTCTAAGTGAAATACACAAATAACAACCAAATAAAAATAGGCCTCTCCACGGATTACGTCAAATCACTAATTTTAAATTGTTATATATTCACATTACACTCTGAAATAAATTTTACCTATAAAACAATAAGTTAAATTAATTTACGTGTATGTGTAAAATATAGCCTTCTTGTGAAGTATTTAACCAATTGATTATAATAAACTTTAAAAAAATATTTTTTCTGCTATTTTTTATAGTATTCATACTGCAATCTCAATATTGCACCATAATTAGCAACGTTAGTTTTATGCCGTATCTGTTAGACGATTAAACCGCTATAATTAATACCGTTATTTGTAATTATTCTAGGAGTGTTTGTGCGTTTATTACCTGTTATTACTTTTTCTCTAGTCAGTTTTTTCAGTACTGCTATTAATGCTAACGCAGATACATTAGTACCGTCTTCTCTCGTAAACAATATTTCTACTCAACTAAATAAAGCATCTACAAAAATAAAGACGATTCCCACCGAGTTATTACCAAGTAAAAATAACCAATGCAATAAAACTTTGAACTACAAGATTTTTTTTGAAGGACATGATATTGGTAATTATCAGCGTAATATAGTTTGGAATGGTACTCAGGCAAATATTTATACTAACAGTACCGTTAATGTATTAATCACTAAAGCAAAATTAAACCAGCATTCAACACTTCATTGGTCACCACAACGTCAAAGTTTCGTGACAGATTCTTTTGAGCGTAATATAAAAGGCTTAATGACAGGTAAAGTCTCTGCCACTTTTACTGATAATGGTGCAAAATCAACAGTAATTGAAGATGGTAAATCACGTCAATTCAGTGAAACCTTATTACCTATACTTGATGGTGATGCAATCGCGGCACAAATGCGATTAGATATAATGCAAGGTAAGAAAAATTTTGATTTTATTTTGCAAAATAGTGATGACATTAGTCATTATTATTTTAAAGTTATCGGAGAAGAAACAATTGCTACCAATTTTGGTGATCTAAAAGCAATTCGCATTGATCAAATAAAGAAAAGTGATCGCCAACTTTCATTATGGTTTGCACCTTCAATTGACTATCAACTAGTACGTGCAACCTACAAACGTAAATTACTCGATTTAAAAACGGTATTAATCAGTAAAAAAATTAACTGCCCGACTAACTCAGTATTCATTAAATAACCATCATCGCAATCAACTGAACAGCCATTATATAGATGGCTGTTTAATTATAGATTACTTCGCTACTGCTTTACTGCCAATAATCTTATATGCAGGCGTACCTCTGACTAACATTTCACGAGCAAATACAGTCTGGCATTCAGGGCAAATACATGCTTGTAGAGTAAAGTCTTTACTTATCCTCTCCTTAAAGCACTTCACTAATGCACCCTTTCCACCTTTACGATATTTAAATAGTACTGTTTTACAACGGCGACACAACACATCAACCGTTGTAACTGGGCCTTTTTTATTAGGTTTAGCCATTAAAATCTTTCTTCTTATGATAAGAGATACAATCAGATTCTTACTTATTTAACTAACGTCGATATAGATACAATACCGTTATTTCTCACCTAGTGTAGTATTAAATAGCTAATAAAGTGAATATCACACACAAAAGGATACCAATGAAAATAATTTTAATTCTTATAAGTACTGTATTTTTATTATCAGCATGCACACCAACAGTTGGGAGTGAAAAATGGTGCCAACAACTAAAAGAAAAAGCCAAAGGAGAATGGAGTGCGAATGAAGCGGTTGAATTTACTCAAAATTGTATTATTCGATTAAGTGATGACAAAAAATAAGGCTAAGCCTTCATTTTACATAATCTTAAATGAACTATTAATAAAGATAATAAACAGCAGACGAAAAAAAAGCTCATCTAATGATGAGCTTTTTTAATCGATGGTGCCCCGGGCCGGACTTGAACCGGCACAGCGCGAACGCCGAGGGATTTTAAATCCCTTGTGTCTACCAATTCCACCACCAGGGCACGCAAATCAATGCGATGGGTAAGACACCATCTTTAGATATCGCTATTTAGCCATATCTTTTAATTCTGTTATAACAACTTCCTTTACTTATATAAAAGAAGAGATGGTGCCCCGGGCCGGACTTGAACCGGCACAGCGCGAACGCCGAGGGATTTTAAATCCCTTGTGTCTACCAATTCCACCACCAGGGAACGCAATTTAATGCGATGGGTAAGACACCATCTATAAATATCGCTATTTAGCCATATTTTTTAATTTGGAGCGACACACGAGGTTCGAACTCGTGACCTCAACCTTGGCAAGGTTGCGCTCTACCAGCTGAGCTAGTGTCGCAAGAGGAAGTATGGAGGCGCGTCCCGGAGTCGAACCGAGGTACGCGGATTTGCAATCCGATGCATAGCCACTCTGCCAACGCGCCATATTTCCTAACCGATAAGACGTTGTTGTCTCGCGGTATGGGGTGCATTCTACGGATTACTGAGAATGAGTCAACTGCATTTTGTAACTTTTTGATTGTTTGGTTATTTTATGTGCAAAACAATCAATTACGATCATATGATAGTCAATTACACCCTACTCTACATCATGTCACGCATTGAATCAGAAGGAATAATTGCATCTAAAGATGTTGTCACTCTATGACTCAGTGTTTGCGCTAAGACTAATGATTGTGAAATCGTTTGTTGATTAATTCGAGCAGCAAGATAACCAGCAACAAAGGCATTATCCACTATCTGATCACCATACTGCACTGCCAATTTGATAGTTGCTACTCGTAATAAAGCATCAGAACGAATAACCAAACTACACACGGTACATTCTGTACTGCTAGCTTGCTTAAAAACAACCTCACGACATCCCCATTGAATATAACGCTGGGTTAAATAGCGTGCGCTTCCCCAAATTCTCATTTCATCATTCAAATCAATAAAGGCGATATCAACATAAGGAAATATTTTTCCATACCAATATTGAGCTTGCCTCGTTGACCAAAGATCAGCGCGAAAACTGTTATCTAAATAAACCTTTCCTCCTTTTTCCTTATGTATCTCAAGTAAACTCAATAACACTGTTTTATCATCATCTGTTAATGCCGCAATACTGCTACCACTAATATAAATTGCATCATAGTCATTATTAGTCACAGCATGATGTAATAAGGCTGGACCATAAGAGAAATAATACCGCATTGCATTATCTTTATTCCAATAATGATAATGACGTTGACCATAGTTATCAGTTTCGATAAAGCATAAATTAGGAAATTTAGTTGCTAAACATTTTACTAAACTGGTATCAATATTTTCTCGTTGCCAACATTGCAGCATTTGCATTGATATTTTTTCAATACCAATACATGTTGCATAGCTAACATGTATTGCACGCGAACCACCTAGCCGTGCTAGATATAAAGCACGATTAACAACATTACCTCCATATGTTTGATGTCGAGGTGAATGGTTAAGCTCAACTAATGCTTCTCCAAAAAAAACAATCTTCATATCTTTCCTCGCTAGAGATAACGATAAACAATAATACACCGCTTAAAATTGACTCATTAAAGCCTAATACATTCTGTTTTATCATTATCTTTACAATACTCTAGATTTGACTTTTTTTTAGATGATAATAGGGTTTATCCAGTAATAATAAAATACCTCTGGCTCTTGAGCGTTTAACACTATTTCCTGCTATTCATTGAAGTGTATATTCCTGTTCTAATTAGATTCACATCAATATTATTATTATCAGTTATCTCTGTAATCATTAAACTAACAATATATGATTTCCATACAGGCATAGGTTACAATTCTAATAGTGATAGACCATTTTTTAACAACATAAGATCTATTGCTCTTTAATTATTATCTGCGGAGCCTTGCTCCTATTTTTTATTGATGTGGACTGAGATATGGAAGCAGAACAAACAGAAATTCTTAATTTTATTAGCCAATACTCACCGTTCGATTTACTGCCAGAAGAACAACTGAACGAATTAGCTATCGAAATTGAAGTGGCCTATCACCGTGCAGACAGCATGATTTTAAACCTAGGTGATAGCATTAATGATTTATTTCTTATTCGTAGTGGGGCTGTTGAGGTTTATCGTCGCAAAGGAGAACTATATAACCGTTTAGATGAAGGTGATATTTTTGGGCAAATGGGATTATTAATGAATAATCGAGTCAGAATGCCCGCAAAAGCCTTAGAAGACACCCTACTCTATTGCATACCAGGTAACCTATTTACCAAACTCTGTGATGACTATGATAGTTTTGCTGACTTTGTTGAAGTTGATGATGGTTCTCGTCTACGCCACGCTGTCTCTCGTCAAAATGATGAAAATGATTTAACCACTTCTAAAGTGCGTACATTACTAACTCGCGATGCAGTAATCCTTGATCAAAATGCAACCATTCAAGTTGCCGCTCAAACGATGGCTGATGAAGGTATTTCAGCGCTACTTATCTGCGATGAAAACATCACTGACGATGATGATGATAATGACTTAATTGTCGGTATTATCACTGATCGAGATCTATGTACACGAGTATTAGCGCTTGGCGTATCAACCGCAGAATCAGTCTCGACGGTGATGTCAGCCGAGCCGATCACACTCGATCATAATGCCTATGTGTTTGAAGCAATGCTTACCATGCTGCGCTCTAATATTCATCACTTACCCGTCATGCGAAATAAACATCCCGTTGGCATTATTAGTGTTTCTGATATTGTGCGCTATGAATCTCAAAACAGTTTATTACTCGTCAGTAGTATCTACCAGCAACAATCCGTAGAAGAATTAGCGGCATTATCAACACAAGTTAAAGACTGTTTTGTGCGCATGGTTAATGAAGATGCTAATTCACATATGATTGGTAGTGCGATGGCTGAAATTGGTCGAAGCTTTAAACAACGCCTGCTTGAACTCGCAGAAGAAAAATATGGCCTACCGCCGGTACCATATTGTTTTCTTGCGCTCGGCTCAATGGCTCGTGATGAACAACTAATCGTCACCGACCAAGATAATGCGATCATTCTTGATAATCATTTCAATTATGACAAGCATAACGCCTACTTTGAAAAACTGGCTAAATTTGTCTGTGATGGATTAGCTGAATGCGGCTATACCTATTGTACGGGCGATATTATGGCAACCAATCCAGAATGGCGCAAAACCCGTCAACAATGGGAAAATTGTTTTGCCGATTGGATTGATAATCCTAAACCCATTGCATTACTTAACAGTTCAATATTCTTTGATCTTGGTGGTGTATGGGGTAAAACTAAATGGGCTAAACAACTTAATGGCTTTATCGTCCGCCGAGCACGAAATAGCCCTCGCTTCTTAGCGTGTCTAGCCCGTAATGCTTTAAACCGCACTCCTCCATTAGGATTTTTCAAAGATTTTGTAATGGAAAAAGATGGTCGACATAATAACTCAATCAATCTTAAACGCCGTGGTACAGCGCCGTTAGCCGATTTAATTCGCGTACATTCCCTTGCTGTTGGTTCACGATCACAAAACTCTCTTGAACGCCTTGATGATATTATCGATAGCGGCATTCTACCTCCGGGTCGAGCACAAGACTTACGTGACGCGATGGAATACATCTCTTTAGTCCGTATTCGTCACCAAGCATTAGATATTGAAGCAGAAATCGAGCCTGATAACAGTATTGAACCTGAAAATATGTCTGATTTTGAACGTCGAAATCTCAAAGATGCATTCCAAATATTAAGTAAAGCGCAAAACTTTGTAAAATTTCGTTATCAATCAGCAAGATAATAAAAAGAGCAGTTAATGTTTCATTACGGATCAAAACAATCTGCTTCTGCACACTTTACGCGTAACATGCCAGTTCCTGACTGGCATTTACGGTTTAAAATATTGGCGCAAGAAGCACAAGATAGCCGCATAAAATCTTATTATCAGACGGGTATTATCGCTGAAGACACACCATTAAGTGAAGTGCCGTTTGTGGCACTCGATTTTGAAACGACAGGACTCAATTCAGAAACTGATGATATTGTTAGTATTGGATTAGTACCCTTTGATATTCATCGTATTTATTGTCGAGAATCACAACATTGGGTAGTAAAACCTAAGGTAAAATTAGAAGAAGATTCTGTCGTTATTCACGGCATTACGCACTCTGACGTGCAACAAGCACCTGATTTACGTCGTATTCTTGAAGCGGTATTAGATGCACTAGCGGGAAAAGTTGTCGTTGTACATTACAAAAATATTGAGCGACAATTTATGGATCGCGCCTTAAAAATTCGCTTAGGAGAAGGAATTCAATTCCCCGTCGTTGATACATTAGCCATTGAAGCAACCATTCAACAGCAACTAGTTAACGGCCTGTGGAATAGATTAAAAGGTAAACGTCCAGATTCAGTACGACTGGGAAAATGCCGTTCTCGTTATGGTCTACCAGCCTACCAACCGCACCATGCATTAACTGATTCTTTAGCAACAGCAGAATTACTTCAAGCACAAATCGCCTATCACTTTAGTCCTGAAACACCCATTGGCTACCTTTGGGAATAAAACGATTGTTACAGAAAACGACTCCCATAAAAAAGCAGCCACTCAGATCTTATTCTGGCGGCTGCTTTTTATGACGTTAGCGTTATTTTAAGTACTTAACTACTGGGTTATTTATCACGCTCGGTTCTAAAGCCCATTAATAAACTGACGCACATTAATAATAAAATAAACGTAAACGGTAACGCTGTAGAAATTGTACCCGCTTGTAATGCTTCAATGGCTTGCGTACCACCAACCCATAACAATGCAATCGCAATAACACCTTCAACGGCAGCCCAGAAAATACGCTGCGCAACAGGGTTATCAACTTTACCTCCAGCTGTAATACTATCGATAACCAATGAGCCCGAATCTGATGATGTAACAAAGAACACCAAAATAAGAATCACCGAAATAAACGATAAAATAGTACCAAAGGGTAACGCATCATACATTTGGAACATTGCTAACGGCACTTGGGTGATACCTTTCGTGCCTAATGTACCAATATGATCCATTATTTGATGAATAGCCTGTCCACCAAAGACTGACATCCAAACAATCGTTACTGCTGTTGGAATAAGTAATACTGCAATTAAGAACTCACGAACAGTACGACCTTTTGAGATACGCGCAATAAATGAACCTACAAATGGTGACCATGAAATCCACCATGCCCAATACACAACAGTCCAAGCATGCATCCATTTTTCATCAGCACGATCATATGGATTACTTAACGGAATAAAGTTTTCAATATATCCCATTACTGTCTTTGGAATAGTATCAATAGAAACAGAAAAACCGACAAGAGCTACAAAAATCAATAAGACAACGGCAACTATCATATTAATATTACTCAGTAACTTAACACCAGAATCGATGCCTTTTGCTACAGAATAAATAGCGACACAAGTCACAACAATGATAATACCAATCTGTAATCCTAAGCCGCCATGAGTACCAAATACATGGTTAATACCACTCGCTGCTTGTTGTGCACCTAAGCCTAATGAGGTCGCTAAACCAAACAATGTTGCTAAAACAGCTAGAATATCAATAATATGTCCAGCCCAACCCCATGTCCGATCACCAAGAATGGGATAAAATACAGAGCGAATAGAAAGGGGTAATCCTTTATTATAAGCAAAATATGCCATTGATAATGCAACAACACCATAGATAGCCCAAGGGTGTAAACCCCAGTGGTACATCGTTGCACCCATCGCGACTTGAAAAGCTTCTGGTGTTCCTGGTGTGACATTTAATGGTGTAGAACCACCCCAACCAGTGAAATAAGCGGCAGGTTCAGCTACACTCCAAAACATTAAGCCAATGCCCATACCCGCAGCAAATAGCATTGAAAGCCATGATAATGTTGTGTGCTCAGCTTCTGCATCTTTACCACCTAGACGAATGCGTCCATACGGTGAAACAATCAAGGCTAAACAAAAGAAAACAAAGAAATTACCGGCCCAAATAAATAAAGAAGCAAATTGATTAACAATCGCACTCTTTACACTATCTAAAGCGGCTTTTGCTGTTGCTGGATCAGTAACTAAAATTGCAATTAAAAAAATGACTATCAATCCAGCACTCACACCAAAAACGGCGTTATGCACATCGAACCCCCACTTTTGGACGTTATCTTGCCCAATAGTGTAATCCGTATTATTTATACTATATTTATCGTGTTTACTCATTTATTACATCCTGTTAGATATCGCCTCAACTATAATATTTAGTCATGTAAATAAAAATTAAAGCGCCATTATATAACCATTAGTAGATAAGAACTGTCAATAGAGCAATAAAGCAACCAAATGAATTGATTTGATTAATTTTAAGCCCAAAGCAGACGTTGCTATTAATTGCTTTTTATCACAATAACTATTTTTTATTTGTACTCTAACTATCTATTGCTACAACTTTAGTTCATTTGAAATTTTTAACTACTTTTTATATGTAACAATACCAAATTACATTTATTTTTATTATTTTTAATCAATAGATTAGACGTAATATTCACCCTAAATAGTAGAAGCACTCATTAGTATAAATAAACAAAAAATATTGGTATTAACTTACCGCATTATAAAAATGAATAAGCCATTATCAACTCATCGCTTTTAGTATGAATAATAAAGCTTCTTGAAAAAATAATACTGTTTAAAAGTTAATTATAATTAATTAGTAAGTTTGCAAAAATTAACCAGTATCGATTATTTTTTAATCAAAAACGACAATAAAAACAAGTAATGGTAAATTATCAAGCAAACTCAAGAGAGATAGAAGTACAACCTTTTATACAACCTATTCCTGGTTGCTCACTTTGTTCTGGTGTAATCAATACCAAAGGTTGTCCACATTTCTCACAAGCAACCACTTTCCCTTGCATCACTTTTTTACTGCATGTTGATTGCTAAATGATTGTTTAGCTTGTTTATTTAATTGCGAAAAATCCAATTTCATCATTTATCTCTTAGGTATTTATAAAAAGGGGGAATTCCCCCTTCATTAGTTATATTAGATCAATTCTATAACTCAAAATCATCAAAGCTAGTATTACCAACTTGACGTTCAAGAAATGCAACTAAATCATCATGACCGCCAATATAGTGACCATCTAAAATAATCTGTGGTACTGTTCGTACATTAACATTTGCACTATGTTGAATAAAATCCACCATAACCATTTTTGTTAATTGTTGTCCGAGTACTAATGTCACATATTCAGTACCTTGCTGATCCAGCAATGCTTTTGCTTTTACACAATACGGACAATTAGGCTGAGTGATTATCACATTTTTATATTCACTTAATTGTTCAATTGTCAAACCTTGATCGCTATTCATAATCTAATGTATCTTCAGTATCAAAAATGACATTAACGATAAAACAATCTACGTTGTGAGTAAAACCCATAAACAACACAATCAAAAAAATAATCAAAAAAGCACAAATATCACTCAGTTATGACAATTTAACAACACGCTGATGCGAAACTTACAAATAGTATAAATTAGACAAACAAGTTAACACTTTTTACTTACGCACATATTGAATAATCAGTAAAAATAGATGATATTAATCAAACAATAAAATAAGTTATAGCTCGTATAACATTTTATATCACTGCCAAGCATTTTATAAATACACACCTTCATTATTTATATACGGACGTATTGATAATCATAAGAATCAAAAAGGAGAACACTGGTGGATACTTCAGCTGTCACACATCAAACATACAATAAAGGTGAACTTACGCAGCTACTGGATATTGCCCGTGATGCGATTCGAGGTCATTTTTCAGAAAAAGCAATTTCAACGTCTGCACCTAAAATAGAGCACTATAATCGTAAAATGTTGCAACCTGCAGCATGCTTTGTAACATTAGAAGTTAACGGTCAACTACAAGGTTGTATCGGTTCTACGATTGCAACTAAACCTTTAATATTAGAAATGCATAACAAAGCGATTGGTAGTGCTTATGAAGATCGCCGTTTTATGCCACTTGCAGAAGATCAACTTGATGATTTAAGTATTGAAGTCGAAGTGCTATCACCGTTGGTTATACAACCCTTTAGTACTGAAGCTGAATTATTTGAGTATTTATCTCATAGTAAGCAAGGGGTGTTGTTAACGGATCGACACGTACAAACAGTTGTATTACCAAGCGCTTGGCGTCGAGGGTTATCAACGCTTCAATTTATACAACTACTCAAACAAAAAGCTGGTTGGTCAACTAATTATTGGTCTGACTCTATGGTCATTAAAACGTTTACTACCTGCGCACTTAAAGAAAATTTCAATACTATCCGCGGTAAATATTTTTAATTAACAATCTAAAAACATCATCAATATAAAATGACTGAGATATTTAGTCATTTTATCATATTTATAACATCTAACCTCTAAAGTATGACATAATTTACAAAAATTCTACGTTACCAATAAAATACATAACAGATTTTATTATTACTTTATTGAGGTTTTATGAGTAAATTTATCTATCCATTTTTAGCTGGCATTCTATTACTGGCAACATTAAGTGGTTGTAATAGCACACCTAAAGAAACATCAAACCATTGGGTTAAACTAGCCACTAAAACTGCTAATTTTCAAACAGATACTGATACTGTCACAATCAACTCATTATTTAATTCCGCACACTATAACCATCTTAAATTAACGTGCATACAAGGCACTGTACAAATAGATGCTATTAAAATCAATTATGCTGATGGTCATGTGCAACAACTGTCAACATTAGGTTTACTAACTAAAAATAGTTCTACACGCGCAATGACACTTGATCGCGCTCAAAATAAAATAAAATCAATTGAATTGACATATAACAGTATTGGTAATGCAACATTGAATTTAGCGGGTGTGACTAAAAAAGCCAAGCTTGAAATTTGGGCAAAAAAGACCGCAGATACCAATAATTAATACAATTTAAAAGAGGGACAATCGTTATTGTTCCTCTTTTATTATAATAATTACTCGGTAAGTTTGATATCAACCCAAACTAATCGATGATCAGATCCTGCTAGTGGTTTTTCTCGCCCTTTATCATCAAGCATTAATTGTCTTAATAGGTGAGCTTTTTCAGGCCAAAATACGCCACTCTTTACAACATTTAAATTAGCCGATGGCAACACATAATCTAAACGCATTCCACCTAAATGAGTCCATTCATTATTACACCCTTTACGTCGTTGCCACGGACGATATTCACTCCCCCCTATACTTTTAGGCGTTAATGCCCCATGACTTACCTGTTGGTGAACCCGAGGGTGATTAAGTAAATCTTTAATCGGAGTTTTTAAGCCATCACCATCGGTAACATCAGCATTAAGATCGCCCAGCACAACAAAAGATTGATCGAGAGCTAGCCCACCAGCAATACCCGCATCGTCCTCTAAATACGCAGCATTATCGAGAATATCGCAAATAAGTTGAATTTCATCATGATTACGTTTTGCATTGCGACGTTCAGGACCATCAAATACAGGTGGTGTTGGATGGCAACACACGAGGTTTATCACTTTAAAACCACACTGGATAGGTATAATGAGATGATTTTTAGACGATAATCGTAATATATTTACCGCTTCAGGACTGTAAAAATCATGAGGGATCAATGTATTTGGCATCGTGTTCCACAGCAGATGTTGCCATGAACGGACATTATTATCTTGAATAGGGTATTTAGATAATAAAACAAAACCAAAATTACCGTGAAAATGACCAAATCCCATTCCATCAGCTGGCAATGAAATCATGCCATCCTGATTGAGATCAACCCCTGTCAATAAACCCGTATTAGTGGCTGGGCACAAGCGATATGGATACTCGATAGGATCTTGTCCATATTGAGAAATCGCTAAATAATTATCACAGAAAGAGGCTAACGCACCATCATCACCCCCATCCCCGAGATGATCGAACTCACACAGCAATATCACATCAGCTGCGGCATGTTGAATAATGGCTGCAAGACGTTTTAAACGCGTAATATTAGGATTTGTTGCTAATGCTAATATTTTGCCCGGTTCACTGTCTGACATCGAAATATTAAACATCGCCACACGCAGTGATTGATTACGACTAGACGTAGATTTCACTTAAATTCTCATATACATATGCTTTTATACCAAACATTGTAATCGTCATTAACTATACCGCCAATAATAAACATCAGATTTATAAATAGATAATACTACTGATTATTCATTAATGTATTCAGTGCTAGCCGAATTTGTTTGGCATCATAACTCGCACGATGTTTAACGGGTCCTTGCCGTTCAAGGGCTAATTGAAAATATTCACGGTCAAGACCATTATGTTGTTTTAGCCAACAACAGATCTCCATTAGCATAAATGAAGGTCGCATATGAGCCGCATGATATAACCGACCTAACCAAAACAAATCCCATTCACTATCACAAAATACCCGTTCATATTGCCCTAAAACTGCATTAAGATGCTGACAAACATCGACAACTTGCTTACCATCTTGCTTTAATTCATCCCGTGTAATGCCATGAATATGTGATTCAGAAAAAGTGTCCCAATACAGCCACTCATCACTGGCTGATAACGGATTAATGAGTAAGCTATGATCCACACCACTTGGTAGTGAGTAACCCACTTCTATTGGATAAGAAAATTCTGAGAGTCCTGATGCTTCAAAATCTAACGTCGCCCACATTACACACTCCCTGTTAGGAAATATTATATTAATTGTTATATTTATGACTGTCATAGACTTATTAATAACAATAAACTCAATATAGATTAAATGTAGACTGTCACATTATTATTACCAAAAAACATGATTACTGTTTTTCATTCAACAACTGAAAATTAAGTTTATTTAAATAAATCCCTTATATATCAATAAATATACACGGTAGATAGGTGTTCACTTTTGTTAGGTATATAATAGCAAAAGAATCAATATCAACGGGTCTCATAATGATTACATCACCTACACCCATACTCGGTTTCGCGGGTTTTAGTGGTTCAGGAAAGACAACACTTCTTGAACAACTTATTCCCCTACTCAAACAACACAATTTACGAATCGGACTTCTAAAGCACAGTCATCATGATATTGATCCTGATACTCCAGGAAAAGATAGCTATCGCTTACGTCATGCGGGTTGTAGCCAAACCTTATTAGCCACTAAATCTCGGCATATGTTGTTCTTTGAGTATCCACAACAAGAACGCCAAGATCCTGAATTAAATCATTGTCTAAGTCAGCTTAATCATGAACTACTCGACTTAGTCTTAATTGAAGGGTTTCGTGACCAACCATTTCCAAAAATAGAAATTCACCGTCCAAGCTACGGCAAACCATTGCTTTATCCAACCGACAATACAATTATGGCATTTGCTAGTGATCAGCCAGCACCTGAAAACTGTTCATTACCACAGCTAGATTTAAATAACCCTCAAGATATTTGTCAATTTATTATTAAATGGTTAGCATAATTACGCATATTTGATGCCATATAAATACCGCTGTTTAGTGTTCTCTAAACGGCGGTACTTTAAATAACCTTATTATTCATAAGACACCATAATTTAATTTTTTCAATCATTCCAATAACTGATTTTTTATAATTTATTGGAATCCAATTGTATTACATTTTGAAAACGTTAAAATGCACACTTGTTTTTAACTATCACTGAGGTGATTTGATTTAATTATGCTCATTAAAACAACAGCTATGGTTGTGCTATTATTGACATCTGGTTCTCTATTTGCCGCACCCTCTATATCGCCAACCACAGCAACATTTGAGCAATTAGCTCAACAGCAAGCACACAACACACCACTACAAATTATTGATTGCCGTAATAGTAATCTTTATAACGGTTGGCCTGAGCCTCAACAGCAGTATGGCGGCCATATTGCTGGTGCAGTTAACATTGATGCTAGTTGGTTAAAAACGTTAGATACTTCAGGTTTTCAAACGCTATTACGCGATAAACATCTTAAACCTACCCTACCTACTTATTTATATTGCTCGGCAGATAAAGCTCAGCAATTAACGTCGGCATTACAAGCTCAAGGTTATCAGTCGCTAACAACGATTAATCAATCCCTTAGTCATTACCATGGTCAACTTAGCGCTTTACCCAATTTTCAACAATTAGTGCCCGCATCATGGCTACATGATCTTATTGACGGCAAGCACCCTCGCTACGCACCAAAGCATGGTTATAAACTGGTTGAAGTTGAATGGGGTCCACCGACAAAATATTTACTTGATCATATTCCTGGTTCTTTATACGTTAATACCAATACCATCGAATCAAAACCATGGTGGAACAAAGTCAGTAATACAGCATTAACGAAAGTAATTGCAGATCTTGGTATTCGTTATGACACCACAGTTATACTTTATGCTCGTAACAATATGTCAGCAGCGCGTTTTGCTAACTTCTTAATGTATGCTGGCGTTAAAGACGTACGTTTATTAAATGGTGGCTGGACAGCATGGATTAATGCTGGTTACCCCACAGAAAACTTACCTAATTACAATAAAAAACCGGTCGCGTTTGGAAAGACCATCCCAGTAAACCCTCAATATATAATCGATACCACACAAGTAAAATCATTATTGAAAAAACCGGCGAGTCAACAATCTGTCGTGAGTATTCGTACTTGGCCTGAATATATCGGTAAAACTAGCGGCTATGATTACATTAAGCCAAAAGGACGCATTGAAGGTGCTAAGTGGGGTCACGCAGGCTCAGATTCTTACCACATGCAAGATTTTCTTAACCCAGATCAAACCATGAAAAGTGGTAATGAAATTGCAGCACAATGGGCAAAATGGAATATTAAACCGCGTCAAGATGTGACATTTTTCTGTGGTACAGGTTGGCGAGCATCAGAAGCATTCTTCTTCGCACATGTTCTCGGCTGGAAAAATATCAGTGTTTACGATGGTGGTTGGTACCAATGGAGTGCCAATAAAAACAATCCTACGGCTGATGGAACAATAATCCCAGCCAACGTACACTAACAACACCAATGGCAGCAAGCTATCACGATGGTCATTCACGATAGCAGCTGCCATTTTTAGATTCTGTTATGGCACACCATGACCTTTTGCGGCTACCCATACGCGATAAAACTGCTCACGTGATAATGAAAAACCAAGGGCTTCAACAGCCGATCTTACCCGTTCAATATTCCCCGAACCTATAATCGCTAACGGCTTTGATGGTAGACACCTAATCCACGCATAAATCACTTGATCAATGCTATCTGCACCAATTTCAGCTGCGATCTCAATTAAGGTTTCACGCACGCGAATATGTTGCTCAGAGCTGCCAGTAAAAATCTCGCCCCCTGCCAAACATGACCACGCCATTGGATGAATGCGCTTCATTTGTAATTGATCAAGCGTACCGTCGTGTGCCACTTCAAAATTAAGCGGATTAATTTCAACTTGATTAGTAACCAGAGGCTGATCAAGACGAGATTGCAATAAATCAAATTGCGCTGGCGCAAAATTCGACACACCAAAATGATTAACCTTTCCTTGTTGTTTTAACTCAGCAAAGGCAGAAGCAACCTCATCAGCATCCATCAATACATCTGGGCGATGAATCAATAACAGATCAATATTATCAACCTGTAAGTTTGCCAATGAATTATTTACTGAATCAACAATATGCTGCTTACTGGTATCATAATGATTAATGCGACGTTGAGGGTATTTAGCATTGCACAGATTAATATCACACTTCGTCACTACCTGCAGCTGTTGACGTAAACTTGGTTTTAACGCTAATGCTTCACCAAATAACGCCTCACATTGATAGCCACCATAAATATCAGCGTGATCAACCGTGGTGATCCCTAATTCAAGATGCTGCTCTATAAACGTTAATCGTTGTTGCGCAGTCATGCCCCATTCAGCTAAACGCCAATAGCCTTGCACTAATTCTGAAAAGTGTAATTGTTGTGCAACCATTGTGACTTGACTAACCATTGAACCATCCTTTGTCGAATAATACTAATAGCACCATCCTAAGATCCTCAAATCATTGCCGCAAACGAATTAATTAAAAACAAAGTATGCAGACTAAAAACTATGACTTAGATAGCAACTTATCAATAAACTTCTTGCCAACTAACGCTTTACACAAATAGCCGAGCGTACAGGTTGAAGCTTAATCGCATCCATTACCCGTTGAGGATTAGCACTATAAGCTGTATGCAATGACTTAACGGATAACTGATGCTTTAGGTATTCTGCGTAATCATTAAATTTATACTGCTTATATGCTGTTGGGTACTTCTTGCTACAACTGTCATACCACGCGACATAACGCTGAAAAAATAATGTTGCTTGTGCTGGCGTCATTTTACTCATGGTTAACGCCATATCTTTGGTCAATTGAAAATGCTGATAATCAATCGGAGAATTCCAAAAACCACCCCAATATTGAAAACCATTACGAGCAAATATATCTATAACGGCTTCAGCCATGCCTCGACTATTTGGTTTACCAAACCGATATTGAGCACGATTAGCATAATGAGTACCTTGAGCAGGGCTAAATTTAACATTGCCATTACCACTAAACGTCACAAATGGATTTTGAAGTGGATTAAGGTCTATCGCGGCCCCATAAGCATGTAATGATAAGCTACCTGTTCCAGCAACCGGACGATAATTAAAGGCTGACGTATTATTTGCAGTCATCGAACGGGTATCATCACCACCATACACTTCTATAGGGACGGCGTTATGAATAGGAAAACCCTGCTTAAATAAAGCATCAAAAATATTCCCCACATACGGTGCGACAGCATCCATCACCACCACTTGACCATTGGAATGTGCTTTACCTGCAAAATCACGATAATGAAACGTAACTTTTTTCAAGCGTTGACATGGCACAGGGGCTGTCGCAGACACAACCCCCGCCTTAGTCATTACTTGGCACTCGTGAGTAGATAGCACACTAATTTGAGCAGCATTAGCAGCCACTGCCATCGTGCATGCAGAAAGCAAAAATAACGAAACATACAGATTACGAGAAGTAGTTATCATCCTAATACGACCGATCTCAAAAAATAGTGATAAAAAAGACGTGCAATAGCACGCCTCAATAATTTAGCTCATCAATCAAAAGCTGATTGGTTTACGTCCTGTTGCTGTATCTGCTTTCTTCTCTGTTTTTTCTGCTTCTTTTTTAGTTACAGAACGATTTTTACTAGTTGCTGGTGCGGCTTTATTTTTCTTTGCCTTTACTGGTGGTGCTTTTTTATCTTTTTTTGGCGCTTTAACTACAGGCGCCACTTTGATTGGTTGTTGATCTCGTGGTATGACTTCTTGTACGGGTTGATCACAAATAACTACAAAATATTCACCATTAAACTCAATTACATCACCATCATAGATTTTACAACGCTTACGTAATTCAACTTCACCATTTACAGCAACATAACCATCAGAAATGGCATATTTAGCTTCGCCGCCACCACTGACTAAATTAGCAATTTTAAGCACTTTATACAGTTCAATCGGCTGGACAGAAACTTCAACTTCCAGTGCTTCTACTTCTATTTCTTCTGACATTTTGTACACTCAAATAACAAAACAGGACTTACTTGAATTCTACCTCACTAATAAACAGAAAGTGAAACAAATGACACATTCCAGCTGACTTACTATTTTTTAAGCGCAAACAAACTAAAAAATCGTTTTTGTCTATTATTATAGGCCATTCATATCAAGACTAATTCATCATTTGACTCTCAAAAAATCACTAAAATATCCTTAAATCAGCTTACAATAATAATCAACCTCGACTGGTCTTGGTTTTTATCACTGTTATTTGCTCAGATCTTCGTCAACAGTTAGAACTCCAAGAGCAAAAAGCAAGTTAATACCTATTTTTATTACATATGGCTATGTTCTGATTAGCACAACTAGTGCTATAATCCGCGACCTCACATGTGACAGTAATTGTTGATAGAGAAAAACAATGACAGATTTATCTAAATACAGAAACATTGGTATTTTCGCGCACGTTGATGCGGGTAAAACCACTACTACAGAGCGTATCCTTAAGCTAACTGGCCAAATCCACAAGATTGGTGAAGTTCATGATGGCGAGTCAACAACTGACTTCATGGAACAAGAAGCTGAGCGCGGAATAACTATCCAGTCAGCAGCAGTAAGCTGTTTCTGGAAAGATCACCGTTTTAACGTTATCGATACTCCTGGACACGTTGACTTCACAGTTGAAGTTTACCGTTCTCTTAAAGTACTTGATGGTGGCATCGGTGTATTCTGTGGTTCTGGTGGTGTTGAACCACAATCAGAAACTAACTGGCGTTATGCGAACGAATCAGAAGTTGCTCGTATTATCTTCGTTAACAAACTAGACCGTATGGGCGCAGATTTCTTCCGCGTTACAGATCAAGTTAAGAAGGTACTAGGCGCGACTCCACTAATCATGACACTTCCAATCGGTCGTGAAGATGATTTCGTTGGTGTTGTTGACGTTCTATCTCGTCAAGCATTCGTATGGGATGACACTGGTCTTCCAGAAAACTTCGAAATTCTACCTGTTCCTGAAGATATGGTTGATGACGTTGAAGCTTACCGTGAAGAAATGATCGAAACTGCTCTTGAGCAAGACGACGATCTTCTAGAAGCTTACATGGATGGTGTTGAACCTTCTATTGAAGAAATCAAGCGTTGTATCCGTGCTGGTACACGTACTTGTACTTTCTTCCCAACGTACTGTGGTTCAGCATTCAAAAACAAGGGTATGCAACTTATTCTTGATGCTGTTGTTGACTACCTACCTTGTCCAACAGAAGTAGATCCACAGCCGTTAACTGACCCAGAAACTGGTGAAGCAAATGGCGAATTTGCTATTGTATCTGTTGACGAGCCACTAAAAGCACTTGCATTCAAAATCATGGATGACCGCTTTGGCGCACTAACATTCGTTCGTATTTACTCAGGTAAGCTAAACAAGGGTGACACCATCCTTAACTCAGCTACAGGTAAAACTGAGCGTGTTGGCCGTATGGTTGAAATGCAAGCAAACGATCGTAACGAACTTACTTCAGCTCACGCTGGCGATATCATCGCTATCGTTGGTATGAAAAACGTTCAAACAGGTCACACTCTTTGTGATGTTAAGCACGAGTGTACACTTGAGCCAATGATCTTCCCAACTCCAGTAATCTCTATTGCTGTAACGCCTAAAGATAAAGGCGGTTCTGAGAAAATGGGTCTTGCAATCGGTAAAATGGTTGCAGAAGATCCATCTTTCCAAGTTGAAACTGACGAAGAAACTGGCGAAACAATCCTTAAAGGTATGGGTGAACTTCACCTAGACATTAAGGTTGATATCCTTAAGCGTACATACGGCGTAGACCTAATTGTTGGTCAACCTCAAGTTGCTTACCGTGAAACAATCACGAAAGCAGTTGAAGATAGCTACACGCATAAGAAACAATCTGGTGGTTCTGGTCAGTTCGGTAAGATCGACTACATCATGAAACCAGGTGAAGTAGGTTCAGGCTTTACGTTCAAATCATCAGTAATTGGTGGTAACGTTCCTAAAGAATTCTGGCCTGCAATCGAGAAAGGCTTCAAGGGCATGATGAACACTGGTGTTCTAGCTGGTTTCCCTGTTCTTGACGTTGAAATCGAGCTTCTTGATGGTGGCTTCCACGCAGTCGATTCATCTGCAGTAGCATTTGAAATCGCAGCGAAAGGCGCATTCCGTCAATCTATGCCGAAAGCTGGTGCGCAACTTCTTGAGCCAATCATGAACGTTGACGTATTTACTCCAGAAGATCACGTTGGTGATGTTATCGGTGACCTTAACCGTCGTCGTGGCATGATCAAAGACCAAATCGCTGGTATCACTGGTTCTCGTATTAAAGCTGACGTACCACTTTCAGAAATGTTTGGTTACATCGGTACTCTACGTACTATGACATCAGGCCGTGGTCAGTTCTCTATGGAGTTCTCACACTACGCACCTTGTCCTGCTAGCGTTTCTGAAAAAGTTATCGCTGAGCAGAAAGAACGTAACGCTAAGAAGTAATTTTTAAATTACCCTAAGTGATACATTAACCCCGAGGACTTTGTTCTCGGGGTTATTTTTTATCCAGACTTTTCATCTCATATTCTCGTATCACTCATAAAACAACAGCCTTACCGCCATATGACATCATCGTAAATCCTCTCTTTCCTCTCTAATCACGCCCCTTCTTCATTATGGCCATATCATTCATCGTTAAAACGCTTAGGTGAAATTACTACTCAAACGTAAACTAATGCTTTATCAATGGCTTTGTTTATCACTTCTCGGGCGCTATATATTAAACATAGGATTATCGAATGCCCGCCTTTACTGATTATCTACTCGATCCTCATTGTCTATTTATGACGCTCGATCTACACCCATAAAAAAAGAACGCCGAAGCGTTCTTTTTTGTTAATGCTGTTATTAACAACATTAATCATCAAGGAAAATCGTTGCTAAAGCCGTCACTGACGCATCAAACACTTGCTGTAATGGTTCAACAGATAATCCCTCAATAGAGCCCTCTTGAGCTGATTTTTCAAAGGTTAAACATAACTGATGTAATTGCATTAATCCCATCGTTCCAGCCGCACCTTTAAGGGTATGGGCTTGTTTAGCGACTTCTTTTAAATCATTATCGGTAATTGCCTGATGTAATATCACTAATGTCTTACTTGCAGAGTCACCAAATAATCCAATTAATTGTTTCACTTGTGCTGCACCCAATACTTGCAAATCACTGCCTAAAACAGATTCTTTCACTAATGGAAATAGCGCATCAGTCTCAACAAGTTGCGGTTTATCTTCACCCGCACCTTTTTCAATAACCACTCGCTTATCTCCTTTTAGAATACTGTTCATCGTATCAATTAATTGTTGCTCAACCAAAGGCTTAGGTAAGAAGCCCGCAAAACCTGCATTTAAATAGATTTCAACTTCTTCTCTAAATACATGAGCAGAAAAAGCGACCATCGGTGTCGGTTCTTGCCATGCTTGCTTCTTGGTTTTATCAATGCGGCGTAACTGATGCAATAAGGTAATACCATCGGTATCAGGTAAATTGATATCAAGTAATGCTAAATCAAACTGTTCTTTACGATAAAACGCTTCTGCTTGTGCGCCATCTTCAGCAATAACTACACTGTGACCTAGTCGTTTAAGAAACCCTTCTGCAACCATACTGTTTACGGGGTTATCTTCAACCAATAGAATATGTGCTGCAGGAACAAGTACTTGATCAACATCAGTATTCAAGATTACTTGGCCACGCTCTAATGGTAATGAATACCAGAAACAACTACCTGTACCAACAATCGAATCAACTCCGATTTCACCATCCATCGCCGCTACGATATGTTTACTAATGGCTAAACCAAGCCCTGTCCCTTCAATCGCTTTACGGCCCGCTTCTGCTTGTTGAAATGCATTAAATAATAGCCCTTGTTCATGACTATCAAGACCAATGCCAGTATCTTGAACTGAAAATAATATTTCATCCGGCATATCAGGATGCAATTGAACATTGATTGTCACTTTACCTTTATCGGTAAATTTAATCGCATTACCCACTAAATTGACTAACACTTGTCGAATACGACTTTCGTCACCAAACCAAATTGCATCAACATCAGGTTCAACAACATACTCAAAGCCAATTCGTTTCGCCATTGCTCGACCTTGAAGCATATTAAACACATCGACAACCATACGTTTTAATGCAAAATCACTCGGTCTTATATCAAGATGTCCTGCTTCAATTTTAGAATAATCCAGAATATCATTAAGAATATCTAATAATGTTTCACCACTACGATTAATAACATCTAAATAGCGCTTTTGCTGGATGCTTAACACTGTATCAGCGAGTAATGATGCGGTGCCTAATACACCATTCATCGGTGTTCTAATTTCATGACTCATGGTCGCTAAGAATGCTGATTTAGCACGGTTCGCCTTTTCAGCTTCATCACGTGCTTTATAATGGTTGTACACTTCTTCGTTTAAGCGACTATTGATACGCTCTAACTCACCGGTTCGTTTGGCAACCAACCGCTCTAAACTTGCTTTGTGTTGCTGTAATTCTTGACGAATTTTAGCTTCAGCTTGGGCTAACCGATAACGTTCATTGGCCGTATCACGCGCAACTAAAATAGCCCGCCCCATTTGTGCTAATTCATCATCACCATCAACATCTAATTGAATACATAAATCACCACGAGCTAGTGATAACAAAGCACGACTATAGCGGTTAATACGACAAATAACGCGAATATATACAATACGCCACATGATTAGAACTAAGGCCAACAAACCAATGCCTGAAATTACAATTAATGTATTACGTGCAACGGTCAACGTCTGATCAACTTGTTTAACCGCTTGTTGTGTATTAGTATTTGCCGCTGCAATAATATTATCAACCGTACTATTTAATTCCTGAAATAATACTAAATTTTGTTGATCTAATCGTTGCACATCCTGCTTGGCATAAATCAATTGCTCACTAACACTAAATAATAAATTACCGCGTTCAAGTTTAGCGGTTTGTTTCATCAATTGTTCTGAACGACTAGGATCTTCAACAGATTTAACCCGATGACTGATAATATTAACGGCATTATTGAACCGTGTTTTTAGTGCCACCAGTGATTTAATATCTATTATACGTTCAGAATCATCCAACATATTAATCACTTGTAATGATAAAAAACGCAATTCAAATAACCGTTCAGATAAATCCATGTCTACTTCGACCAGGCTATCAAGCGCGTTATAGACTGCAGGTTTATTATTTGCCGCCACTAAATCATAAATACGCGACACATTAGCAACAGCGATCGTATTAGCATTCGCCACTTGAGATTGTGACAAACTGTCAATTTGATGAGTCGCTTTCGTCATTACCGCTGTTAATTCATCTAATTGACTTTGTAAGTCTATTTGTCGACCAACAAGTAGCCCAAGCAAGGCTAAATTATCAACAATACGTTTTACATCATCTTCTAGTTTCAACATTAACGGTTGATCAAACGAATATTTCTCAAGCGCATGCAAACTACGTGTTAATGCTTCAATATGAATAGTTAATGCTCGTCCTTGTTGCATCCGTTCTGATTCAAGTTTCGATTTAGCTAAGACTTGTGCATTAAATATAATGCGTGAACTTAAATCTGATAATTTTCGCGCTTCAGCTAATGAAGGTACCGCTGAATTAATAACAGTACGCTCAGTTTTAGCGACTAAGGAAAAGCCAGCCACACCAATCATAACCGCAATAATCATTAAGCCAGCCATGGCAGAAAAGGCTAATAACAGTTTGGCTCCGATACCTTTTCGAGTAAACGTCATAAATAGTCTCTATATCAAAAATCTTGTTTAGAACAGGTAATAATCAGCATTAATATAACTTGTTCAATACTGGCTATTTAACCAAAGGCAATAAAACGGTACTATTTTGCCAGCGATATGGCTTTAGACCTAAATAATGTTGGTAATAATGCGCATTTTATTTTTTATTTTAATGATTTTCTCTGCTCAATCCGCGTTTGCGCTTGAGGTGATCTCATATCAACCCCCTTTTCAAACGGATAAAAAACCGACAAAAATTCAATATTCTTTTTTAACCTCAGTTTCTAAACCGTGGAAAGTATGTGCAGTGTACCCACATTTAAAAGATTCTTATTGGTTATCGATCAATTATGGGATGGTTGAGCAAGCAAAAAAGCTAGGTATTACATTAAAAGTGTTTGAAGCTGGCGGCTATAGCAACCTTTATAAACAACAAAGTCAACTTGTTGCTTGTCGTCATTGGGGCGCAGATGCCATCATTCTAGGCACCGTCGATGCGCATGCTTATAACGGTAAATTATCCACATTAATTGGTAATATTCCTGTGTTTTTAATGACCAATGATATCGACTTTACTGATCCTGACATTCGTCAACATGTAAAAGCAAAAGTTGGCGTCGATTGGTATGAAATGGGTAAAGCTGCAGGTACTTACCTTGCAAAACGCCACCCAAAAGGCTCAGGAAAAGTCCGTATTGCGTGGCTACCTGGCCCGCAATTACGTGGCGGTACCAAACCGGTAACCAAAGGTTTTAAAGCTGCTATTGCCAATAGTGATGTCGAAATTATAACGACGCTATGGGGTGACAACAGTAAAGAGCTCCAACGTAACCTATTGCAGCAATTATTTACTGATTATAAAGACATTGATTATATCGTTGGCGGAGCAGTAGCCGCTGAAGTCGCCATCAGTGAATTACGTACCAATCACATTACCAATATCAAAATAGTATCAACCTATTTAAGTCATGGGGTTTACCGAGGCTTACGTCGTCATAAAATATTATTTGCTCCAACTGATAAAATGGCAGAGCAAGCTCGACTTTCAGTAGATCAAACAGTTCGTTATCTTGAGAAAAAAACAGTGGCGCTTGATATTTCACCATTAATTGTTGACTTAACACCGCAATATTTACCTGCGGCAGTTATTCGTGATTCATTATCACCCGCAGAATTTAGGCCATCATTCTACGTTAATAATCATCACATCAGTCGATAGCCTTAAGATGAGGTAACCTTATAAATATGAATATCAATAATTTATGGGCTATCACAAAATTTTAGCCTAATATGGAATACACTACTGACTAGTAATAATTACTATAGACATTATCACCTAGCTTCATCAAGATTAACTTGATATCAAAAGGAATATCATGATTACCACAACACGTAAAATGGCCGCTAAAAAACACATCGCTTTAGTTGCTCATGATAATTGCAAAACGTCTTTACTTCGCTGGGTGAAAGAGCACCAAGATAAATTAGCTAATCACGAACTTTATGCAACAGGGACAACTGGACATTTACTTACAAAAAAAACAGGTTTACCTATTACTTGTTTAATCAGTGGCCCTATGGGTGGTGATCAACAATTAGGCGCATTAATTTCAGAAAGCAAAATTGACATGATGATTTTCTTTTGGGATCCGCTCAATGCTGTACCGCATGATCCTGATGTAAAGGCATTATTACGTATATCCGCAGTATGGAATATTCCGGTAGCCACTAACCGTGCTAGTGCTAACTTTATTATTACATCACCATTACTTGATAAAGAAATTGATATTGAAATTCCAGACTATGATGCTTATCTCAAACAGCGTCTAGATTAAGTTTTCATCTACTTTCATATTTCTATAAAAAGCCTTCGTTAATAGCGAAGGCTTTTTATTATCATTATTTAAACAATAAAAAACCCTGTATTAATTATTGCAAGAACAGCAAGCAATCATAATAACAGGGCTTCAATAGACCAATAATACTTATTTAGTCCGTTTAATTTTATTATTAACTGGGTATTTATCTTCAATTAATTCATTAATAAACGGTGATGTTTTATCTGGATCTGCACAGACCCACACATGTTTTTTAGCACGTGTTAACGCAACATAAAACAAACGGCGCTCTTCTGCGTCATTATAGGTTTCAGTACGCAACTGCATAATAGCGGCTAAACCCGTTTCACGATCCGGTGATGGGAAAAGACCTTTATTTACATCAACAATAAATACATAGTCAGCCTCACGCCCTTTACTTGAATGACACGTCATGTATTCCAAGTTAAGTTGCGGCCACTGATTCTTCCAGGTTTCAAATCTATCAGGTTTTTGCTTATTATTACGTCCAAGAATAAGTACTTTTGTGGCCTTATTCTCGTAATGCTTACTCAATCGAATTAACTCTTGCGGTAATAAATCTGTCGCCAATAAAGTAACCGCCTTTTTACTCTGCTTTGTAAAACTGGTGAGTTGCTTCTTAATCTGACACGGATTTTGTTGAATAAAGACATTCGCCACTTCACCAATCATACTATTAAAACGATATGTAGTTGAAAGTTGAGTAATACATGAATGACTAAAACGATTTTCGAAATCAGTAGTTAAGTTAACATCTGCACCTGCAAAGTGATAAATAGCCTGCCAATCATCGCCAACAGCAAATAACGTTGGTATTGAATGTCCTACCACTTCTTGATGACATAATGCTTCAATTAATGCTAAGCGTTGCGGTGAAATATCTTGATATTCGTCCACCATAATATAACGCCACGGCGAAATAAATTTGTTCGTTTTAACATATTCAGTAGCCACTTCAATCATACTATTGAAGTCAATCTGCTTTTTCACTTTTAGATGCTGTAAATAAGCCTGATAACATGGCCACAACAACGCTAATTCACTTTTCATCCTTGGGCGCATTGCTGGATTATCATTATTTATAATGGCGTCAGTTAGCGTTTCTTTATTCATCCCTGATTGGCCTAATAATTGAATATTACGCCACACCCAAGTTTGTAACTGTTCATTTTCCGCTTGTTGTTCTATTGAATTTTCTTTGCTAAAGCCAGGTACTCGCCACTGTGTAAGGTGACGCTGCCACTTAGTTGCTGAGGTTGAGTTATTCCATTGTTCAATCAGCATTCGCGCTAGCCACGCACTACGGGCGCGTGGATCTAAGGTAATAGAAGCAACATTGGGTTTATCAAGTTCAACATCACGAATAATTTGCGATCCCAAACTGTGGAACGTCGCTACTTTAACGCGATCACTGACTTTTTCTTTCAGTCTATCCGCCATCTCATCCGCAGCTTTACGCCCAAACGATAACATTAGAATATCTTCAGGCACCGCCGCTTGGCTCGCAATTAAGTAACCTGCACGTGCGATTAATACACTGGTTTTTCCCGTGCCCGCCCCGGCAAGAACTAAATTATAATCTTGATTAATTAAGGTCGCTAAGCGCTGTGATTCATTTAACGGTGATTTCTCAAAGCTATCAAACCATGAACCCCATTTTTGGGTTTGTTGTGTTAACCACTGTTGGTTATGTTCTTCAACCCACGCTTTATGCTCACCAAGCCAAGGTGATATTTTTTCAAAACTACGTGGTCTAAATGTTGCGGCAAGCCCTGGGGTTAAATCTGAATTAGTTAAACCATCATTAAGAAACTGATGTAATTCATAATGTTCAGAAGAACGTAAATAACCCGCTTTATTAGAAAAAAGTTCGATACGTTGCAACATTTCTGGCAACATTGCATCTAATTTGTCAACGCGGCTTTGTGCCCAATCTTGATAACTACGAATTAAAAATGCCGCGAATGATTTACATTCGTACCACGGTAAACCATGAACTGTCCAACAGTATTGTTGGTTTGAAGACGTCAGTTCAAGCGCACCCCATAATACACCGCGATGGATTTCAATCGAACCATCCCAGTCATCAAAAGAGATAACGTCAGAAGAAGTCTGACTATCTAATACCAAGCTATTACCGTCTAAAGCGATACTATAATAATCACCTTGAACGAGCCATTGTGCTAGTCGACTGGCACTTAATTGCATTGTGATTCCACCAATTGTTCCATGCTTTAATTAGGCTGTAACACTCATTACTGGCTGATAATCTTACATCAACCTCAATTGAATCATTACTTGTCACCCGTCTATCGGGATAATGTTACTTAGAGTATCAATAACTATCGTGTAGCCATAGTATTGAAGTGTCTATTTGACTAAATATTATTCTAGGTACTAAAAATTTATTTTTTTACTCGCAATAACAATATTTCTGTTATCTTTAGTTGCGATTTTATAGCGTAGATAATTCTACCGTTTTCTCCCGTCCTTATTATCAGAAGATTGTTAATATCTATGCAAACTAAAGAGTTACATATAAAACTCCGCCAATATTGGGTCAATGACCGAATTAACTATTCTATTCGAGTATTGATAGCTTTAGTCGGTGTAGTATTACCCTGTTGGTATCTCGGTGCCAACCATGCAGTAACACCATTAGTACTCGGAATTATTGCAGCAGCACTGGCTGAATCTGATGATAATTTAACTGGCCGCATTAAAGGCTTGACGATTACCCTTGTTTGTTTTTTGATTGCCTCTCTTTCTATTGAAGTCTTATTTGACTATCCCCTTTTGTTTGCAATCGGATTATTTTGTTCGACCTTCGGTTTTATTATGCTTGGTGCGATGGGTCCTCGTTATGCCAACATTGCTTTTGCTTCATTATTACTCGCGGTTTACACCATGTTGGGCGCAAATAGTAGTACTGAGCTTTGGTATCAACCAATGTTACTTTTAGCTGGTGCCTGTTGGTATGGGATCTTATCACTGCTATGGCATATTTTATGGCCAAATCAACCAGTACAACAAGGACTGGCTAATGTATTCACTGAATTTGGTTATTATCTCGATAATAAGAGCAAATTATTTGAACCGATTGTTGATCTCACGTCACACCCATTACGGATTCAAGCTGCTAAACAAAATGCTAAAGTGGTTAATGCCTTAAATGCTGTAAAAATGACCTTACTGCACCGTGCTGGTCGCGGTCAAAGTGATAAGTTTCTTAAGATTTATTTTATGGCACAAGATATTCATGAGCGTGCAAGTTCATCCCATTACCGTTACCGTGAACTAGCCGCTGCTTTTCAACGTAGTGATGTATTATTTCGCTTCCAACGTTTGTTGCATGTACAAGCAATAGCCTGTCACGGTATCTCTGAAGCATTAAAACAAGGTAAGGCTTATCATCATGGCCATGATTCAATCAATGCCTTAGATGAATTGCAACAATCGCTAAATCACCTCAAACAGCAAAATAACTCACAATGGCGTTCACTTCTCAATCAACTGGATTATTTATTCAATAATTT
This sequence comes from Photobacterium carnosum, assembly GCF_021236965.1. Classification (NCBI taxonomy): domain Bacteria; kingdom Pseudomonadati; phylum Pseudomonadota; class Gammaproteobacteria; order Vibrionales; family Vibrionaceae; genus Photobacterium; species Photobacterium carnosum. Next base: position 39,663 of record NZ_WMDN01000004.1, read on the forward strand.
AGCAACAGTAGAACGTCAATTACAAAATATTAATAACCCTGATGCAGAGCATGTTACACAACAAACTGATATTGAATTAGTTGATACTGAAGCGCACAGCATAAAAGAAATGTGGAAACGTATTAGCTGTCAGCTTAATACTGACTCAATGTTATTTCGTCATGCGATTCGTTTAGGCATCGCATTAATTGTCGGTTATGGCTTTATTCAGGCGCTGGATCTGCAACGCGGGTATTGGATCTTATTAACTACCCTTTTTGTGTGCCAGCCGAACTATAGTGCAACCCGTCAAAAGTTAGTACAACGCGTTATTGGCACATTAGGTGGCTTACTTGCTGGCATACCATTACTGTATTTATTCCCTGGCCAAGAAGGCCAATTAGTACTGATGGTTATTATGGGTGTGCTGTTCTTTGCCTTTAGAGCCGTTAAATATGACTGGGCAACCGCTTTTATTACGTTATTAGTGCTGTTTTGTTTTAACCAATTAGGGGAAGGGTTTGCGGTTATTTTACCGCGTTTAGGTGATACATTACTTGGCTGCCTATTAGCCGTATTAGCCGTCAGTTTCATCTTACCCGATTGGGAATCTAAACGATTACATAAAGTGATGGCTGAAGCCACGTTGGCAAATAAAGATTACTTAGCGCAAATCATTGCTCAATATCGTATCGGTAAACGCGATAATATGAATTATCGTATTGCGCGTCGTGAAGCCCACAATAAAGACGCACAACTCAGTACCGCTATCAATAACATGTTGGCAGAGCCGGATAAATATCAAATAGATACCGATAAAAGCTTCCGTTTTTTAACATTAAATCATGCCATGTTGAGCTATATCTCGGCACTCGGTGCGCATCGTACTCAACTGCAAGATAATCAAACCCATCAATTAGTATCAGAGGCTCATCGTATTATTCATAATCATTTAGAGTGTATCTCATCGCAACTAAATGGTTCTATTATTGAAACCTCACCCTCATTAAACCTCAATTTAGAACAGCGTTTAGGACAATGGCGAGATGAAGATTGCACCTCAACGCGAATGGTATTACAACAACTCCATTTGATTCATTGCATGTTACCTGAACTTCATGCGTTGGGTGATAACCTTTCACCTCAAACACATGCGATTGCTGTCGCTAAGTAAAAGCAAACTAAAAACCATCACGCACAAAAAAGCCTGCGCTAAACGCAGGCTTTTTTATTACTCAATAGTAGAGTTTATTATCTCAATATTTATTGAGCTGCTTGAGGTGCTGCTACTTGTGCATCTTTCGCATTGTTTTGAAGATACTTAAGTAACGTACGCTCTTCATCTTTATTTAGCATGTAGTATTGTTGCATCGCTTTTAGACCCTGAACCCAACCATTTGCTGTTAAGTGTTTTGGATCTGGAATAGCGTGACATTGACTACATGTTGCATCAAGAATTTCTTTACCATAAGCCCAAATAGGCTTCATGCTCGCTAGCATATTACGCTGAGTGATCCATGCTGATACTTGTTCTTGCTGCCATGTCTGACCATCTTCAGCTTTTACTGTATTTAGAATAGTTGCTGACTTTTGTAGATCTGCATTTAGAGAGACAGTTTGAATTTGCTTCGCCATGTCTTGTACTAACATACCAGTTGTTGAGCCTTGTTGCTGCCAACCTGTAATTTGTACTTTGATCATGTCGCCACTTGTACCTAGCACTTCAACTTTTGATGCTGGGTATAATTGACCTTGTGCATCACCTGATGCTGAGTCAGTGGTATACAATTTTTTAGATGCTAACGTATAAAGCGTTTTAGTCGCAGGTGCTTCACCAGCATTAATCGTTAATTGCTTGAACGTTGCTTGGAAGTCGTTATTGATATGAGGCAACTGGTGCGCAATACCTTTATGACATTCAATACAGTTCATATTTTTTGCTGCTGCAGTTGTCATTGCCGCTGCTGCTGCAGGAGATTGCTTAGCGTGATCCATTGCAGTGTATGAGTGACAACTCTTACAGGTTGCTGAATTTGTTTCAGCCATCATACGCCATACATTTTGAGCCATACGTAAACGGTTTGCTTCAAACTTAGCTGGAGTATCAATATCTTTACTGATAAATTCACTGTAAATATCGCCTACACCGCCCAGTTTCGCTTTCATAAAGGCAATAGGATCATTTTCAGGAATGTGACAGTCACGACATTCAGCACGTACACCGTATGCGTTTTTATAGTGGATACTAGTCTTATATTCGTTGTAGTTTTCTTTCATTGAGTGACATGAAGTACAAAACTCGGTAGTCGAACTAAACTTTATCGATTCGTGGAAGGTAAACACACCTGCCAATGTGATAATCACACAGACAACTGCAATCGCTAATACTGAATAACGACTACTTGGCTTTACTAAAAAACGCCATAGTTTCTTCATGGATGGTCCAAAATGAATTAAACGTCAAAACAACGTTAAAAAAAGAGTTGCGCACAAACTAACATTTGAATGTGAACAGGGCAACGCCATTGATTCATATAAATAAATATTCTAAACATAACTAAAAATATAATTGTGTTACAATTTGTAAGAATCCTTATTTGCTTAGAGCTCTAATTATAATCAATATGTAAATAATGTTTTACTTTAAATGTAATAATGTCGACTTTATAAAATAAAAAATAAATTAAAAAAGTAAAATCAAATAGTTACACTCCACAAATACCGTCATTCGTACGGTAAATACACTTTAAAATTAGTAGTATCGAGAATAGTTATCAATCACTTTTTAGTTGCCGTGCTAAGTATTTTTCTATTTATATAGAACATTAAACATTACAGATTGTAGTGCTTTTTTGTGGTAACTTATTTTTCATTTAGCGAACTAATATATTTTATATCCGTGTAGCCTATCAAGAAATAAGTCAAATAATAGATCACTATACCGACAAATATTATAATAGTTATTATGCTATTAAAATGCCTATTCATTCGGTTTGTCTTCGGAATATAAACATGACCCTATCTCGTCGTAACTTTTTAAAAGGTTCAGTAGCAACGGCTATCGCTGCTAACGGACTCACCCTTTTTCCTGCTGGAAAAGTATTTGCTTCAGATACAATTACCATTCCATCAGCTACTCACTATGGTCCGTTTAAAGCAGTCGTTAAAGGCGGCACATTAATTGGTGTTCAACCGATTAATGATGTCGACCCGTTCCCAACAGAAATGTTAACTAAAGGTGTATTGAGTCGTACTTATAGCGATACACGTATCAAATACCCAATGGTACGTAAGTCACTATTAGAAGATCCATTGGGCGATCACAACCCGCATCTTCGTGGTAAAGAACCTTTTGTTCGCGTTGATTGGGATACAGCAATCGCATTAACAGCATTCTGTATTGCTCGTACTGTTGAAAAACACGGTAACGAAGCAGTATTTAGTTCATCATACGGTGGTTGGTCACATTGTGGTGTTAACCGCCCTCAAACACTACAAGGTCGTTTCTTCAACCTTATTGGTGGCCAAAGTATCTGTGCTGGTGACTATTCAGCTGGAGCTTCTGAAGTTATCCTTCCACACGTTATTGGTGATATGGAAGTATACTCACCACAAACTGCGTGGGAAATTGTAGAGAAAAACACTGAAGTTGTTCTTCTAATCGGTTGTGACCCATGGAAAACCAACCGTGTAGAATTCCGTGTTGCTGATCACTCTATGCAAAAACACTGGGAAGCGTTTAAGGAAAAAGGGATTAAATTTGTCTCTATAAATCCTCAACAAACCCAAACAGATAAAGCTGTTGGTAGTGAAATGATCAATATCCGTCCTAATACGGATACAGCCCTATTTACTGCAATGTCTTACCATCTGTACAAAACAGGCCAACACGATAAAGCTTACATCGATAAATACACTGTTGGTTTTGATAAGTACCTTGCTTACTTAATCGGTGATGAAGATGGTGTTGCAAAAACACCTGAATGGGCTGAAGAAATCACAGGTTTACCTGCGGCTAAAATTAAAGAGCTCGCTGAACTTTGTGTGACTAAACGTACCCAAATCGCTGCAGGTTGGGCACTACAACGTGCTGACCACGGTGAGATGATTCACTGGTCTATCATCAACTTTGCTGCAATCGCAGGTAAAATTGGTAAGCCAGGTGAAGGTGCAGGCTTTAGCTGGCACTATGGTAATGGCGGTATGCCTGCTTCTGGTAAGCGTATGCCTATCGGTTTATCACAAGGTCGTAACCCTATCACTAAGACATGTCCTGTGGTTATGGTTTCAGATATGCTGAAAAACCCAGGTAAAGCTTACACTCGTGATGGTTCAAACCTTACACTACCAAAAGCAAAACTTATCTATAACGCAGGTAATAACTTACTGTCTCACCAACAAGACACTAACGAATTAATCAAAGCGCTTAACGATAATATCGATACCATTATCTGTCACGAACCTTGGTGGTGTGCTACGGCGAAATATTCTGATATCGTTTTGCCAACAACAACCACACTTGAGCGTGACGATATTTCATCAGGCGGTACTTACAGCAACAATAAAATCTACGCGATGCGTCAGGTTATTGAGCCTGTAGGTGAAAGCTTAGATGATTACGAAATCTTCTCACGCCTTGCTTTCATGTTTAACGTACATAAAGAATTTACCGAAGGTAAAACTATGTACCAACATGTTAAAGCCTCTTATGAAGCATCTGATGCAACGGATGATTTCAAAACATTCTGGCAAAATGGTATCGCTCACGTATCAACACCTGCGGCAGCAAATAGCTTTGTACGTCATGGTGATTTCTACGCTGATCCAATTAAGAACCCACTGCATACACCAAGTGGTAAAATCGAATTATATAGCTCAACTATTGCTGGATTTAAAGCAAATAGTTGTCCACCAATGCCACAATGGATCCCACCATTTGAATGGCTAGGTAATGCGAAGAAAGGTCAAGTACACGTACTAAGCCCACACCCATGGATGCGTTTGCACTCACAAATGGCAAATGCCGATGTGAATAGCTACGAGTCTGTTGATGGTCGTCAAATCGTACTCATCAATAAAAAAGACGCTGAAGAACGTGGCGTAAAAGATGGCGATGTTGTTGAAGTTTATAATGACCGTGGTGTACTACTAGCGGGTGCTCGTATCACTGCTGAAGCAATGCCGGGTGTTATTTACATCCACGAAGGCGCATGGCTACAACTTGATAGCAAAGGCCGTTGTAACTCAGGCTCAATCAACATGCTAACAAGCAGTCAACCAACCAGTGGTTTAGCACAAGCAACCAGTGCTAACACCTGTTTGGCTTACTTCAAGAAATGTACTGATGCCGAAACGCCAAACCAAGCATACACGCCTGCTAAAGTTGTGAAATCAGACTTTAAAGTGGATATCTGGTCATTACAATTAGGTAAGCGCTTAAAAGCCGTTGCCGCAGAAAGTGGTCCTGAGCAATCACCTGGTGAGAAGTTATTCTACGGTAGCTGTACCCTTTGTCACGCAGCACCACACCCAAGTGACTTCACTTACAAGCAGTGGAAAGGTATTACAAACAGTATGTTCCCACGTGCAGGTCTAAACGAAAAAGATCGCAACCTTGTACTTGATTTCCTACAAAAGAACGCTAAAAAAAGCTAATAACTGACGGTTATTATTCTCAACGCAAATACATTAAAAGGCTCTTATGAGCCTTTTTTTTTAAGTATTAAAAACCGTAACTTCCATTAAAACTGTGATTTATTTTAAATATTTACCGTTTAATTAGGCGTTTCTATTCTGCCATTTACTATTTATCTTTTAGTTAAAACTAACCAACCTATTAACCGTACGCGACAGTGTGGCACTGATCTCAGCGACAGAAGATAAAAACAATGCGTATTTTCCCCTATTGGTTTTGTCACTACTCCACTGAAACGTAAATTAAAAATTGGTGTGGTGCGTAATATTCCAAACGGTTCTGAGAGGCTAAGATCTTAACGATCGATAAAAACGCAGCCATTTTAAACCATATTATTTACACAAGATTGATAAAATAAGCTGCGTTTTCTTTATTGAAGAAAATCGATACTAAGCTATCGATTTATGGGTGTTCTAATAGCATTACCATCGCTTGATGGGGAATATTAGCTTCCATAAATTCATCACCGTATAGCGTGAAACCTAGCTTACGGTAAAAATCGACAGCATGAGTTTGCGCGCCAAGATCAACCTTTGGATAACCTTGTTGTTTAGCATATTCCACTAAAGCTCGTACTACTTTTACACCCAATCCTTGTCCACGAGCAGCCTGCATAATCGCAATACGACCAATGTGTCCATTTGCTAAAATACGCCCGGTCCCTAATGGCTGTTCACCATCAACCACCAGCACATGCACCGCTTGTGTATCTAAACCATCAAACTCAATTTCAGGATCAATGTGTTGCTCTTGAATAAATACCTGCTCACGTACTAAACGAATACTCTCTTTATTTGCTTCATCAAAAGCAACAATGTTTACGTTTACCATGAAATATCCTATTTATCTAAATTACAGACCTTTTTTATATTGTTGGCAAATAGTGCCAACGATAGTTTGCTCTAATATTTGTCGAGCGTTGATATCACCATGGATATAGGTATCAAACAAAGAAACAACCGTTGCTTTATCAGCATTCACTGCAGTTTCCGTTTTAATATCACGTAAATCAATCATAAAGCCCGTAAACTTATTCTGAATCTCAGCCACAATATCAAGATTTAAGAAGTTCTTCGGGTTATATAATGCATTATGATCACCGCGCTGTTTATCAACCACAAATGACGCTTCAGTAAGATTAATGATCGATGCTGACTTATCACATTTACGTAAGCATTTATCATCAAAACGCTTTTTCTTACAGCCTACTGTTTGATGGAATAAGCATTGACGGCTCATTAGCAACATCATCGGGTGATAAATACTGTAATACAATTCAAACTCAGCAGGTGCTGCAATAGGTTTAATTTGTGAACGTTTGATCTCATTAGAAATAAACGCCCCAACGCAACCAAACTCTTGCTGTAAGCATTCAAGGCTCAAACTGTTACTGATATTCATTTGAGGGCCAGCCACCCACGCTAAACCTAACTGATGCGCCGCATAACCGACACCACTATTATTGGTTACAATACGTGATGGCTTAACGTGTTCAAGGAACGTCACTGCCGCTTGATAATTATCGCCAATTAAAATCGCAGGGAACCAAGGAATAAGCTGTGGATTTTCTTGGAACAGACTAACTAATTTTAACCCTTCCATTGCCATCGCTTCTGGCAATTGATAATACACTGCGGTATCTGGCTGACTCACAGCAATAATATCAGCAGGATTAGCAATCAAGACCGATAATCGTGGTGTCATCGTCGATAATGGCTGACGAACAGTTTTCGGTAATTCAAACGCTTCAACCAATGGTTGATCGCCATTTAACCCACATGCAATTTGATCGCGCATTTGCGTTAATTCTTTAAATGGCACCACCACATCTGCCGCTAATTGGCTTAAATTCATTGACGATAACAAGTATTCACCATTATTTAAGCTACGGAAGCGTTTTTCAAAACAATCGCTATCAAGTACCGTATTATCAGATTGACGCAATAACGAGGTTGATGCCACTTCAAACTGTTGTAGCGGTGTCGTTACTTGAAGAATAAGCGGCTGTCCAACCTGACCGATAATCGTGAGTTCTAATACTAATAAACTAATGTCTAGATCAGCAATTCGCTCTTCAACAGTTTGAATGATCGTAGTTTTGTCATCATATAGCTTTTGCTTAACCGCTTGAATTTCAGTCTCAGATTTAGCATCAGCAATCTGTGCAAAGTGATCGACAGAGTTATCGCGTGGATTATCGATAAACATCGCTTTATTAATATCACCCATTAAGTATGAGTTAGAGAAATCGCGATTAAAGACAGTGTATAACTCACGTGTATCCGCCAATAATGGCTTTTGATTACAATAATTGTCTAATTGACGGCTCCAATTATCCACCACGGTATAAACGTAATGTGATTTTTTGATGCGTCCTTCCACCTTCAATGAATACACCCCAGCATCCGCTAAGGCTTCTAAATTTGAAAACGCAGAATTGTCTTTCATATTTAATGGATAATCTTTACCAACCGCCGTCGTTTGATATTGATCTCGACAAGGTTGGCTACAACGACCACGGTTACCTGAGTTACCATTTTTAGCCGAACTGATATAACACAACCCAGAAAAACCAATGCAGTATGAGCCGTGAACAAACACTTCCATTAACACATTATGTTGATGTCCAAACTGTGCTAACTGTTTTATCTCTTTGATATTAAGTTCACGCGATAAATTTACACGGCTCGCATTAAGCTGCCCCATAAATAAAATTTGGCCTTCATTATGGCTATTAACTTGGGTTGAAGCATGGACATCAAGTGTTGGAAAATGTTGCTTAATTAAGTGAAATAGCCCTAAATCTTGTAAGATAACACCATCAATTTTAGTGTTAACTAATTTATTCAATAACCGAATAACAGCAGGAATTTCACTTTCAAGGATCATGATATTAAGCGTAAGAAAAATCTTACAATCACGTTGGTGTGCAACACGAACAATGCCATTTAAATCTTCAAAGGTAATATTCGTTGCACGATTACGGGCATTAAAATTATCTAATCCACAATAAATAGCATCCGCACCCGCAACGATAGCCGCTTTAATCGACTCTATATCACCGCCCGGCGCTAACAACTCAAAGTTACTTCTCATCGCGTTATTACCCATTTATAACCGTGCCTTTCAAAAAACGTATCAATTTTGTGAACGGCTATTCTACTCATGAGGGCGATTAAGTCCAATTTTGGAAAATAAATCACATCTTACTGTCGGTTTTAATCACTTTTTATTCGTAAACAATTTTTACAAATATTCCTTATTTAAATAAATATCGATACTATGCATATATTCAAATCTTTTACTGATTAATCGAAACAATAAGGATAAAAATAATAATGACAACTCAACAGCCACAACTAACCGAAACACAAAAATCAGCTATCGACGAAATGGTTATTAACCGTGTCAATGCAATGAACAATGATGCAGTACTGTGTGAAGCAATTGATGATAAAGTACACAATATGGAAGAGCATCTAAAAGCTTACTTTCATGAGCGTTTTCATTTCCATAGCAAGAAAGCATAATAAAAGTCAGTCAAAATAGACCAACAAAACCAATTATTCACTGATCACATCAACAGTATTTTTTATTGTTAGTGATCAGTCCTTCCCTAACTTAACGCCCAAATAAAACCATTAATATTAACAAATTAATAACGTAAAACGGACGATTAACATACATAATCAAGTCAAAGCAGTAAAAAACACTTTCTATTGATTGTAACTCATGGAATGGAACTATTTATTGTGTAAAATATAGACTTCTACACTATAACGTTGTTTTTACCATGATTGATTTAAATGTATTACCGCTTTACCTCACCGCTGTAATTGCTCTACTACTCATTCCTGGACCTGACATGTTACTTATTGCCAGTTCAAGCTTAACTTACGGTCGCAAAGTCGGTATTTATGCAAGTTTAGGTAATGCAACCTCTGGTATTTTATTAACCATTCTAGCGGCTCTTGGGGTATCAGCACTTATCGCAATGAACCCAATCGCATTGCATGTTTTACGTTTAGTTGGCGGCGCGTATTTATTAAAAATGGGCTGGGATTGTATGCGCAGTCACCCAGATGACGCGCCTCAAGAATTAGAACAATCCAATAAAATGGCATCAACGTTATACCGTCGTGCTGTCTTTACTAATCTACTTAATCCTAAAGCACTCATTTTCTTTGTGCTGTTCTTACCACAATTTGTTTCAACCCATGTTGCAACATCCTCTGGCGAACAGATGCTAATTCTTGGGTTATTACTAAATGTATTAGGGTTATTATTTAACTTATTTTTAGTCACAACGATTGGTATTTTTGGAAAATCGTTATTGAAGAATGAAAAATTCCGTAATAACCAACATAAATTTATGGGTTTAATCTTCTTCGTACTGGCTATTTGGCTATTAGCTTCACAATTACCAACACCACCAAGTATGTAAATTATTATTGATAACTATGTTTTCAACAAAAAAAATGCCATGAATAACGATGGCATTTTAGAAAATCTCAATATTTAGATAAAAAAAACGCTTAAAAATAGACTATTAGACAAAATAACTGAATAAGTAATATTTCCGATTAATGTGTGCATTATTAGTTTATAAATTTTGACTTGAATTTTGCACTAAAAAACCGCATATACTTACCTTAGATGTGTTGCGCACACTTACTTTTACATTTCTTTTATTTAATGCGCATCACCATATTACGCCCTGTATGTTGGGCGCATTAAGGATTACTATGATTACTCACGTTGGCATTATTGATCAGGATCCTGTCCGTCTGATCACTCCATTATTAGATGAAGCAGTACCTGCTGATAAAATGATCTTTATTGGTACAGAAAAACAACAACAACAATATGATCGACTCGCTTCTATTTTAACTTCACGTAATATTATTGTTGAATTTTTTATTATTCCCGACATTATCAATGTCACTCAAATTAGACAATGTTTGAACCAACTTGCTGAACAATTAAAACACGACAGCCGAGATGTGTGGTTTAATGCTAGCTGTGGTTTACGTCACCGTTTATTATCTGCTTATGAAGTCTTCCGCTCTTTCCATTGGCCTATCTACGTTATTGAGCCATTCAGTGATGAAATGTGCTGGTTTTTCCCTAATGACCGTGAACAACAACAAGTTCAAGATCGTATTCAAATCTCTGATTATTTAACTATTTTTGGTGCACGTTGTGAATTATCTGACAATCCAATGCCAGAATCTCTGAACGACCAATTATGGGAATTAGGCCAACGCTGGGCAAGTTCTGCATTAGAATTAGGCCCAGGTTTAGCAACACTTAATTATCTAGCAACAACCTGTCGTAAAGAACAGGTATTAAATGTTGAGTTAAGTGAAAAGCAACAGGGCTATAAAGAACTTGGCACGCTCCTAACTGATTTAGAAGAAACAGGCCTTGCAACATACCACGATGGTATTTTGACATTTAAACATGAAGAGGCGCGTCGTTTTGCTAACGGTGAATGGTTAGAAAGCCTAGTTCACAGTACGGTTCGTGCAATTCAAAACGAATTACCGACAATTCAAGATCACTCATTGGGCGTGCAGGTTTACCGTAAAATTGGTGACCGTGAAGTGCGTAATGAACTTGATGTAGCAACTATCGTTAATAATAAACTGCATATCATTGAGTGTAAGACTAAAGGTATGCGTGATGATGGCGATGATACCTTGTACAAACTAGAATCATTACGTGACTTGCTAGGTGGCCTACAAGCGCGTGCAATGCTTGTAAGTTTCCGTCCTCTACGTCATCACGATTTAGTTCGCGCACAAGATTTAGGGTTGGCAATTATTGGTCCAGATCAACTTGGTGAATTATATACTCACCTTCATGATTGGTTGAAAGGTGCAGGTGGTCAGGCACATAACCCAGCATAGTTATCTGTAAAAATAATAATGTTCATTGATCAAAAAAGGCCTTTTTCACATAAGGCCTTTTTATTGAATCAAAGATTGAGCGTCGCTTAATGCCGTTTAGCGTTACTTATCCAAGTCGATTAAAAACAACCCCTGCCGCTTGTGGTTTTTGCGTATGGTGCTGACCATCATCTAATAATAATGTCACTATCGTGTAGTTTTCTCCTACTGTTGCAATAATATCTCTTACAACAAACACATCATCTAAATAAGCAATTTTCATCTGTAATACAGGTGAAATAGGTAATGCAATGGTATCTTGACGTCCATTCGGAAATATAATTTTATAATCAATCATGTTTATAACTTCACTAAGCTCAACAAAATACTATTCTACAACAAAATAGAGCTAATGGTTAAATTCACCAATAGGTTATAGCGTATTATCACGTTGTTTTTAATTATAGCTATTTACCTTAAACGTAAAAAAGCCGACAGTAATAAAATACTATCGGCTTTTAGAATATCTAAAATAAATCAGTGCGTTATTAAAAACGACTTATTTCGTTAGCATTTGACGAGCAGCTTCAACAACAATCTTAATTGAACGAGCTTCAGTTGCTTTTAATGTTGCGTGATCAGGAATTTCTTTTTGAGTACGATTAATAATAACGCCCGCAACACAACCTGCACGTAAACCAGAACTTGCACACATAGTTAATAATGTCGCAGATTCCATTTCAAAGTTCAACACGCCCATTTCTTGCCACTCTTTCATAGAGCCTTGGAAACGACGTACTACACGGCCAGAGAATGTGTCGTAACGCTCTTGGCCTGGGTAGAAAGTATCACTAGAAGCGGTAACACCAGTATGCACAGTCGCACCAGCATCATCACATGCTTGTTTCATTGCGGTTGCTACAGTGAAATCAGCCACAGCAGGGAATTCCATTGGAGCAAAGTGTAGACTTGCACCATCAAGACGTACAGAACCCGTAGTTACAATCATATCGCCAGGGTTGATATGCGGTTGAATAGCACCGGTTGTGCCGACGCGAAGAAATGTATTAACACCTAACTGTGCTAATTCTTCCACAGCAATAGACGTTGATGGACCACCAATACCCGTAGAACAAATAACGACAGGCTTACCATCTAGCTGTGCGCGGTACACGGTGTATTCACGAGCACTTGCTAGGAATTCAGGGTTTTCCATTAGGTTGGCAATTTTTTCCACACGAGCAGGATCACCAGGAATAATCGCTAATTCAGCGCCGTTAAGATCCGCTTTATTAACACCTAAGTGGAACACTTTATTGTCAGACATAATGATACCCTCTAAATTTAATCGCTCTGATTGTAGGAACAGAGATGGATAATTATCGTTAATTTTTGTGGTTTGACAGTAAACGTAATACGCAACATAACAACAACGTCTGTCAAAATCTAATGTAAAGATAACGGAAGCTAGAACTGTTTTTAGTGAGCTAATTCACATTAACTAAAAGCAACATAATTTTTAGTTACAAATTAACTTGATGTATATCACAACAAAACGTTTACCTATCGAATCCATCACAAAAAACAAGCAACTTCATCATAACCTTTACCACTGTTATTTACGCTTAATAATAGCCATAAATAAAAAAGCAGAATGGTGTTTAACCCATTCTGCTTATCATAATTATAAAAATAAGACGATTATGTTATTAGCAAAATCATTCTTTTGGTTTAAATCGTAATAGGCGCAAAGCATTTAACGTAACCAAAGCCGTTGCACCACTATCCGCTAAGACTGCCACCCATAGCCCAGTAACGCCCAATATCGTTGTCACTAAGAAAATACCTTTAAGTCCCAGAGCAAGACCAATGTTCTGACGAATATTATTTAAAGTGGCTCGTGATAATTCAATCATTACGGGTAATTCTGACAATCGGTTATGCGTAATCGCTGCATCTGCGGTTTCTAATGCCACATCAGTACCACCACCCATCGCAATACCGATGGTCGCAGTTTTCATTGCTGGCGCATCATTAATACCATCACCAACCATCGCTACACTGTGTAGATCATTAAGCTTGCGAATTTCAGTCACTTTGTCTGCGGGTAACAAACTCGCACGATAATCTATATTAATCTCTTTCGCAATTGCAGCAGCAGCCCGTGCATTATCACCGGTTAGCATTACTGATTTAATACCTAACTGATTAAGCTTTTCTATCGCAATTAAGGCATCTTCACGTAAATTATCCCGCCATGCGACTAATCCTACAGGTTGTGCATTACGCACTGCAACCACCAGCGTTTTACCTTCATTTTCTAAATCAGTTGCTTGCTGCTGTTGCGCAGCTGTGAGCACAATATCTTGAGGTAAACGATCAGCGGCACATAATAAAAATTTATCGCCTTCAGTAATACCTTGAATACCTCGCCCGACTAGGGTTTCACGCTCTGTTGCTTCAACCACTGATAACTGCTTTTCTTGAGCACGATTAACCACCGCTTTTGCTAATGGGTGTAATGATCCCGCTTCAATCGCTGCAGCTTGACGTAATAATTTCTCGTCGTCGTTATCCCAACAAATCATGTCCGTGACAACAGGTTTACCTTCAGTCAGCGTACCTGTTTTATCAAACGCAACCACTTCAATATGACCCAATTGTTCTAACGCCGCTCCCCCTTTAATTAATGCACCACGACGTGCCGCCGCCGCCAAACCTGATGTAATCGCAGCGGGAGTAGAGATAACTAATGCGCACGGACAAGCAATCAATAATAACGCTAAGCCTTTGTAAATCCATTCATCCCAAGATTGACCAAATACTAATGGTGGAATAATAACCACCAGCGCAGCCAATAAAATCATACTTGGCGTATACCAACGGCTGAATTTATCAAGGAAACGTTCTAATGGCGCTTTCCGTAATTCAGCATCTTCGATCATATGCAAAATACGATCGATGGCATTATCACCTTGAGCTGAAATAATGGTTAAGCGCACCACTTTATCCGATGCCATACTACCTGCCATGACTTTTTCGCCAGGTGTACGTTCAACAGGTACAGACTCCCCCGTTAATGCACTTTCATCAAAACTGGCGACAACATCAAGAACTTGACCATCGGCGGGTAAACGTTCACCCGGTACAACTTCAATCACATCACCGGGTTTTAACTCAGCCGCAGATCGTTTGGTTTTTGAACCATCAGCCGAAATAACCGTTGCTTCTTCTGGTACTAAATCCATTAATGCTTTGACGCCACTACGCGCCCGAGAAGCCGCATAACCTTCTAATTGTTCACCAATAAGGAACAAGAAGATAACCATTGCCGCTTCAGCCGTTTCACCAAGGTATAAAGCACCAATAGCGGCAATCGACATCAATGTTTCAATTGAAAAAGGCGTGCCTGATTTGGTTAAAACGACAGCTTTTTTCAATATAGGGAATAAGCCAACAATGGTAGTCAGCGTAAACGCAAATAACCCAACTTCTGCAGAAACTGTTTTATTTAAGACAAAAGAGATCACCATCATCAATGCGATAACAATCACAGACAAATGCTGAATTAAGAAAGATTGGGTCGGTAGGTCAGCGGCTTTCGTTGTTGTAGAAACTAACGTAAAACCAGTTTGTTTAGATTTATTTTCTATTTCAGATTTTAGCGTTTCAGGATCAGTCTGCTGATTATCATGAATATTAACAATCAATTTTTCAGTCGCAAACATCACTTTTGCTGTATCGACAGCCGCTAATGACATGATGGATTTTTCAAGTTTAGCCGCGCAGCTAGGACAATCCATGCCTAACACTTTCCAGCTGAACGTTTTGCCATGAGCACTATTTGTTAGCGATGCTTCTAATGCTAATTCTTGTTCTTTACTCATAGTAGGACTTGAACAGCATTGGCCACTGTGAGCATGTCCGCTATGATCGTGGAGACTATGATCGTGATCATCATGATTATGCGCGTTCTTAGCATCGGAATCGTGACCATCACAATGGTTAGCGTTACTATGCTGATATTTATTTTGATGAGCCGTCTGATCACAAGCTGAAGCATGCGCACCAGTAATAGTAAAACTATTCTTGTTTGTTACGGCATAGATATCATGATGCGTTGTCGTTGAGCAACAACCACCAGCAGCGGGACCTTCAGTGTCGTTATCACCACACCCTTCAGAATCTTTATTGGTCGAGCAACACTCAGAATTTATACTCGAACAACAATCAGCCGTTGCTGCAACCACCGTTACGGTTGCTTGATTAGCAACCGTTGATTTTATTGTATGAATATGATCTTTTTTATTATTACATTGAGCACACATCATCGTTCTCCTTGGGTGCTATTCAGTTTTACTGATGATAATTATAAACCTTTGAGTTAAGACCAAGGTCAAGCAAAATAGCCACATATCACGGTACTCAAGTGATAATAATTATCAAAAAATCAGTAAATATACGTTACACCCTCAGAGTTCAATTAACGTAAACGTCGTAAAACAGTTGCATTATCAATTACATCGCCCCAGAGCGTATAATCTAGTCCCATATCAAAAATATATTCTGTCACTAATGTTCGCACACAGTTAACCAATACCTCAGTATCCCATGGTTTTTCAAAATAGCTTTCGATACGGGCTTTATTAATCGCAGCAATGGTATCTTGCTGGGTAGCTTGCCCCGTTAATAATACTTTTTTAGTATGTA
Source organism: Photobacterium carnosum (assembly GCF_021236965.1). Taxonomy (NCBI): domain Bacteria; kingdom Pseudomonadati; phylum Pseudomonadota; class Gammaproteobacteria; order Vibrionales; family Vibrionaceae; genus Photobacterium; species Photobacterium carnosum. The sequence goes on from NZ_WMDN01000004.1 coordinate 55,938, forward strand.
TAAAGCGGTTGTCGTTTGCCACTAACGTCAATAACTCAACGCCGCTTTTACCCGGCATCACATGATCGGAAATAATAACCCCAATAAATTCACCCTCTGCATCAAGTTCATCCATTAACGCTAATGCTTCATCCGCTGACTCACAATCTTCCAATAAAAAAGACGGCTCAAACTCAGCTAAATCTTTTAATACTGCACTTAACACTTCACGTTGATCATCAACACAAATAATAGTGATTTTTTCCATAATAACCGTCCTTTACGTTATTGGTAATTTGATTCTAAATGTTGTTCGTTGATGATCGCTTTTAACGACTATAGTGCCCCCATAACTATTAACAATACGTCGAACTATTGCTAATCCCAATCCTAAGCCAAACGATAATCCGCCTTTTTTCGTACTAAAATTTGGATTGAATATTTTACGACGCGTAGCTTCATCGATCATCGGTCCATTATTAGTAATAGTGACTAACAACTTATTTTTTACACTTCGCGTAATAATTTCAATTTGTGGATTGTCAGTATGTTCCATTGCATCACATGCATTCTTGATCAGGTTAACCCAAATCTGTACCAACTCAGTGATGCTAGCGGTTACAGGTGGTAAAATTACAGGTCGTAATACCACATCAACATAGCGTAAATTACTTTGTAATAATGTTAACGATTTATGTAATGTATCCGTGATATCAACATTCGGTATTCGTGCGTGATCACCACCACCAAGCTGTTTTACTGATCGTACAATACTGGCGGCATGTCGTGCTGCAAGTCGTATATCACGCAAATCACGGCCGCTATCCCAACATATTAAGGCAGCATCAATATCTTTAAGCCAATCAGCAGGAACATCACCTTCGGGTAATGCACGCGCAAGGGTTCGAGCTTGTTCTCGACTCAATGTATACTGCTGCTGTAATACTTTGCTGCGTTCACGAACTTGGGCTGAACTAATACTTTGACCATGATCGATACCATGTTGTAAAAATGGTCGCATTTGAGGCTGATTATCATCAACAAACTGGCTGATCGCGGTTTGGATATTCTCCGTTTTACTACTAATCACACCAATCGCATTATTAAGCTCATGAGCAATCCCTGCCGCTAATTGACCTAATGTGGTCATTTGTTCAGTGGCATACAATTTCTGCAACGCTTTTTCTTTTTCTAGTGCCGCTATTCCAGTAAGCATCTGCCGCATCGCTAACTCATGCACCATTACAGGCATAAATTGCTCAGCTAATGAACCATAATGCTCAGGCTCAACCGCTTGGGTCGATAAATCAATCCAAGCAATCTCACTGTCTTTTTCTGCAACAACCGTCGTAGAGGCAACAAGTGTTTGAGCAAAAAAACTGTGTACGCCAAAGAACATCCCTTCTTTGACCACAAACACCTGCGCACTTAAATCATTTTCTTTACTATTTACATAGCCTGATAACTCACCTTGTTTTACCCAATATAAGCGATCGTTATACCCATCTTGTCGCAAAACCTCCGTGCCAGCAGCAACAGCAATCATCGACTTAGGATCTTGAAAATAGGTATCAATGATCCGTCGCAGTGCTTTGGGTTGATTCATAGCATCATCCTTGATCTAACGTTAACAGCACTAAATATGATCGATAACTTGTAACCCCCAAATCATCACAAAACTTAATAACACCCCGACGACACCGACAATCGCACCTATTCGAGCCATTTGATTACTTTCAACATAACCCGTTGCATGTGCTAACGCATTAGGCGGTGTACTTATCGGTAATGACATACCTAACGATGCAGCAAAAGTCACCACCAGAATCAAGGTAACTTCACCACCTAATGGTGTTAATGACGTCATCGATGTTCCCAATGCCGCCATAATGGGCATTAATAGGTTTGCCGTTGCGGTATGTGACATAAAGTTAGCCATTAATAAACACAGTATCGCGGCACCAAGCAAGACCACATAAGGTGAGAAAATATCAAATGGAATACTATGCACTACCAATTTAGCCAAACCAGTTTTATCTAACGCTAAACCAAGCGCAATACCACCAGACACTAACCACAATACATCCCATGAAATTTTCTTAAGATCTTCCTTATTGATAATCCCCGTTATCGAGAAAATTGCCACCGGAATTAACGCCACCGTATAAGCGTTCATGCCATGCATTGAGCCCATTAGCCACAACATAATAGTGACGGCAAATGTCACATAAACCGTGATCGCTTTTGGGGTTTTTAGAAACTTACCTTGGATAGTCAATTCAATTGATTGTTGCGTTGCAGGATAAAGTTTATTAATCAACCACCACGCAAATACCAATAACACCGCGACAAAAGGCACGCCAAAGAACATCCACTCACCAAAAGTAATCAGATTTTCTCCCGTCAGATATTTCAGAGCAATCGCATTAGGTGGGGTGCCGATAGGTGTTCCAATACCGCCAATATTAGCCGCAACAGGAATAGATAACGCAAAGGCTATTTTACCGGGGTCTTTAGCACCAAATAAGGTAATAACTGGCGCTAAAATAGAGAGCATCATCGCTGTTGTTGCGGTGTTTGACATAAACATTGAAAAAACAGCGGTAATCAACATTAAACCGAACATGACATATTTAGGTTGTTTTCCAAACGGCCGTAATAACACCCGTGCTAAGTTAACATCTAAACGGTATTTCGTTGCTGCCATCGCCAAAAAGAAACCGCCAAGAAATAACATAATAATCGGACTCGCAAAGGTCGCCATTATTTCGCTATAACTCATTAAATTACCAAACTGAGGCTGCCCTTGATCAAGCCTAAATAAATACAGACTTTTATCTGACAGTAATAATAATTCCAGCACAATAATCACAACAGACGTTGCATAAATAGGAATAGGCTCCATCACCCAACATAATGCCGCTAATAGAAAAATAGCAATCACACGTTGCTGAATCACCGTTAACCCTTCAATAGGAAAAGCTGATGCCGGTAATAACAAAACAATTAATGGGATCAGAATAGGTATGATATAGCGAAGATTTTGACGCATAGAACATTATTCCCTTAAACAATAAATACGCCATCACCTTTATTTTCCTTCGATTAAAGGTGAAGTGTAATGGCTAAACTAACACGACTGATAATAAGTAATTGCACAATGACCACTACCTCATAACTACAAGCTAATAATTGTTAGTGTTATTATTGTCGCTGGCTATTGTTTTTATTTCATCGAGTTAGATCAATAAAGCGATGAAATAATTGCTATTTAGCTAAAATAACGATCATATTCCAACAAGAAAATTGTCGTTTATCTCTCAGGTAACATTGAGAAAGTGAGTAATATCACGCAAATAAGATATCACTCAATAAACACTTTTTTATTTTTCTCTTTTTTGTATCGAGCTATCATGATGATGTTCAAGATCAACCGCCAACGTTTCTTCCAAAACATCCTCAGTCCCCATATACGTCCGTGAAGAACAAAATGGAGCGACAGGTACCAATGGGGTTAATATGTCATTATTATCCAATCGTTGTTGTTCATGAGTAAGCCCCATTTTCTTAACTTGATAAATAACTAACCCAAAACCAATAATACCAAACACAACCGAACCGACAGCTTGACCAATTAATACTCCACTTGCACCTGCAATATGCCCACCAATTAACACAAAAGGAATGGTGCCAAAGGTTGCTTTACCCATATTTAAAACTGTTGACCATGTCGGTCGATTAAGATTATTAAAGGCTGCATTTGCCACAAATAATGCACCATTAAAAATAAAAGTAATTGCAATCAAACTACAAAACACACCGACAATTTCAGCCGCATCACCAGTGAGACTAAACATCGCTATCAACAAATCTTGACCAAACCAAAGTAATAACGAGACTCCAACACAATAAATTGCCGTAAATAACATAGCATCACGTAATATTTGATTAATTCTATCCCAGCGTTCACCACCAAAATTTTGACCAATAATCGGCCCAACGGCACCCGATAATGAAAAAACTAACGCAAAACAAACAGGCATAATACGTCCAATAACCGCATAACCTGCAACAAAACTCTCACCAAAATGGGCGATATTACTGGTAACAACAGCATTACCAATTGGGGTTGCGGTATTAGTTAATATTGCAGGTAATGCAATTTTAACCACTGTCGGTAATGCCAATTTAAAGCTAGTAAGATTCGGTTTGGCAACTAATTGATGCTTATAGACCACCGCATACAAGGAAAAACACATTACCGCTAATCGCGCAAACACCGATGCAATGGCCGCACCTTGCATACCCATTGATAATCCAAAAATAAACAACGGATCTAATACTGCATTAACGCCACCACCAATTAATGTCGCCACCATTGAACTTCGTGCATCACCAATTCCACGCAATGCCGCACCCGCTGACATAGAAACAGCTATCAATGGCGCACTGGGTAATAAGATCACTAAATATTGGGTTGCCGCTTTAGCAACCGCACCTTTAGCACCAATTAAATCCAGTAACAGTGGCAACTGCCATAACATCAAGCTAACGACAGTAATACTGATAATAACAGCAAAAATCATCACATTACTCGCCATCATGCGTGCTTGTTGACGATCATTTTTACCTAGCGCACGTGAGACTAGCGCCCCCGCAGCAATAGATGTACCGATAGAAAGAGAGGTGGAAAAAAAGACTAACGTTCCGGCAAAACCAATCGCAGCAGCAAGTTCTATTTGTCCTAACATGCTAATAAAAAACATGTCGAGTAAATCAACTAAAAACAGGGCCATTAAACCAATAGCCCCCGTTCCTGACATCACTACAATGTGACGCATAATAGAACCCGTTAAAAATTTAGCGTGGCTATTCTCTGCTGTATTTTCTTTGTTCACAACGTCTCCAAATCGGCATTATGACACCCTAAAACAAGGCCATAATAATCAATAAAAAAGGCGCTCTGAGCACCTTTTTTATTACTAATCTACAAATATGTTTATATATTGATCACAATGGATGTTTAAAGCAAGCCCCTATCTGATTACTAATTGCGGTTAATACATCACGGCGGGTAATCACTCCCACTAAACGACCATCATCAACAACAGGATAAATTTTAGGCTTTTGCCCCGTCATCGTTTCAGCTAATACAATAATTGTATCTTCACCAGAAACGGTCAATACATCAGTCTGCATACACTCACTAACGGTATGACTATCTTGACAGTGGTAACCCACTTTAAGCAGTTTATGGATCATGTCTTGTTCTGAGATAAAACCTACTACTTGCTTGTGTTCATTAATAACAGGTCCACCAATCTGTTTCGCCGTTAACAATTTATCTAATGCTGCGGATAACGACAGACTTTCAGTAAATGTAACTGGACGAACATTCATATAGTCTTTTACTTTTAATGATTCCATACCTTCCCCACCATGTTTTATTCTGTTGCGGATCAGATTTAATTACTTGATATCTTAATTAAGATAAATCTGCACCTATAATGTTAAGTTAAGTCTAAATATTTAAATTTACTAAATATCAATGTTCTATTTTAAACATCTTAATTAGAAAAAATCATAACATCATGATAATTAAGATATTAAAAAACAAAAAAAACGCTCACTAAAAAAGTAAGCGTTTTTGCCGAACCTACTCAAAGAAACTTATTGCAGGAATAATGCCATCATTGCTAATGGTAGTTTGGCTCCAGAAGAAAATTCCACTTGATCAGCAATGATTTTCACCTGAAGTTGATAGTTATCATCTTGTTTAGTCACAATTTTTTGATTCACTAATACCGGTAATTTCGCCGCTAATAATGGTTCTTTAGCCACTAATGCTTCAGGAATAACAATATTGATATTACCGCTTAATTGATCTGTAACTGCAGTAAGATTGGTTGATGCATGCTCTAATCCAGGCTTAATATTGAGCAGTATTTGAGCATTAACCGTTCCCTGTGGGGTCTTAACACTTAGCTGTGATAAATCAACGGTTGCACCATGAGCTATCAATAAATCTAACGCTACCATTGCTTGTTTAATTTGAGCAGGATTTTGTGCTGCTTGTAACGATTGCTCCATTGTCGCTAGTTGACTAATCGCTTTATAATTCAGGTCTTTTAGCGCCAATTTAAAGGCAATATCTTTATACTGTTGGCCATCAAGCGTGGTTAATTTTGCAACGTTAATCGTATTGGTATTAGTCACTTGCTGAGTTGCTTCTGTTGGCGTTTTCTCACCCTTTGGCTGACTTAATGCATTATTCATAGCAACATTCACACCATCAATAGCAATAAATTGGTGCTGATCAGCGGCTGTGAATTTAGCATGTTCTAAACTAAAGGTTTGATGTCCAATCCAGAAATTACCTTGCATTTGGCCTTTACCTTCACCATTGATGCCTTTTACGATCATGCTTTCTTTATCAAGGGTAGAAACGGTTAATTCAGGTAAATTATAACTAAATTGACTCTTACTATTTTCAGGATCAAATTCACCTTTAACCACCAATTTTTTGCTGATCGCAGTTACACCGTCGTCATGCGTGTAATCCATTGGATTCACCGTCATCACAAAATGGGTTGTTCCCGTAAAACCAGAATCAGTAACCATTTGCATTGGCGCAACATTTTTGCCCCAAATTTGATTAACTAGTGGTGCGCTTTTTTTATCAATCACAAATTCACTGGTTGATTTTACGCCTAAAAAGCCATTATCAATATGGTGACTAACTAACCATACAGTCGGCAATCCTTGTTCTGCAAACGCCGTTTTTAATTGATTTTTAAGCTCAATACGAGACACCGCATTTGACGATAAATAGCCTCGCTCAAAACTTTTATTGGTAATAGACATATAAGGACTATGATAATTTTCAACCGCCCTCATATAGATACTCTGTCCGATTTGACCTGTTGCTAATGGGCCACATGCAATGATCGCAACCGCGCCTGCACTGGCAAGAATTTTTTTCAACATATTGAATCCCAAAAAATAAAGTAAGTTGCAACAAATAATCTAAATCATAACATGAACCAATTCGTCACAGCAGCATAACCATAACCGTTATTTTAGTACGGTTATTTTGTCATACAAATGATTTACTATTTACAATAAAGTTGTTATCTTGATCACATAATAACCGTGTAAGTTAGTCAGATATTAAGGTTTTATACTTAATAATGACTGAATAACAGACTGTGTTTTTGGAGTGATATTATGAAAATAGCTGTGTTTAGCACCAAAGGGTATGACCAGAAATCATTTGCTCATACTAATAAACAATTCCATCAACAGCTCACTTATTTTGAATTTCAACTCAATCATCACACTGCAAAAATGGCTGAAGGTTTTGATGCTATTTGTGCTTTTGTTAATGACGACCTCAGCGAGCCTATTCTCAAGATATTGGCAGAGCAAGGGGTGAAAATTATCGCTATGCGTTGCGCAGGCTTTGATCGCGTTGATCTTGAAGCTGCCAAGGCACTCAATTTACAGGTCGTTACTGTTCCTGCTTACTCTCCAGAATCTATTGCCGAGCATACCCTCGGACTAATGTTAAGCCTTAACCGTCGAATTCACCGCGCTTATCAACGGACTCGCGATGCCAATTTCTCGTTAGAAGGCTTAACGGGTTACAATTTTCATGGTCGTACCGTTGGGGTTATTGGTACTGGTCGTATTGGTATTGCAACAATACGTATATTAAAAGGCTTAGGCATGAATATTCTTGCTTATGACCCATATCCAAACCCAATCGCACTTGAATTAGGTGTTACCTACTGCACCCTTGATGAAATTTACGCACAAGCAAATGTAATCACCCTTCATTGCCCAATGAGCAAAGAAAATTATCACATGCTTAACCGTAAAGCATTTGCAAAAATGCGTCGCGGAATGATGATCATCAATACTAGCCGTGGTGGCTTACTTGACTCAAGTGATGCAGTTGAAGCACTTAAAAGTGGTATTATTAGTGCATTAGGCGTTGATGTTTACGAAAATGAAAAAGATTTATTCTTCCAAGATAAATCTAACGACATTATTCAAGATGATGTTTTCCGTCGTTTATCGTCATGCCACAATGTACTGTTTACAGGGCACCAAGCTTTTTTAACTGAAGAAGCACTTGGCAGTATTGCTCAAACTACATTAGAAAGTATCACTAGCTTTGAAAAAGGTGAACTTTCAGGTAATGAACTCATTAAATAAACCGAATGGTTACGATAATAGTTAATGAATAATAAGAAAGGCGCATAATGCGCCTTTTTTTGATCATCATTGCATTGCTATTACGTATTAATCTCACTGATAAGCCAATCTTTAAAGGCTTTAATTTTCGGTGACATTTGCATATCTTGACGACAAACAACGTAGTAACTATGTGCCGAACTCATCGTCATATCAAAAGGAGAAACTAACCGAGCCGTAGCCAACTGTTCTGCTACAAAAGATTGTCTTGCCATTGCGACCCCCATTCCCGTTGTTGCCGCCTTAATAGCTAAATCAGCACGATCAAAAGTACAACTATTATCGGGTAATGAGACATTGAAATGTTGAGCCCAAAATTGCCACTCATCATTACTACCAGCCCTCGCCCATGGCGCAGCATCATGTAACAATAAACAATGCATCAAATTATTAGGCTGATCATACAGTTTGTTTTTTAATGCATAATCATGACTACATACGGGAAACATGGTTTCTTCAAGCAATTTATCAACGGCTAAATTGGGATAAACGCCATTTCCAAAATAAATCGCACAATCATAACTTTCAATTTGAAAATCAACTAAATCATTCCGAGTACGTAAATGAATTCGCAAATTGGGGTATTTATCAATAAAAGATGTTAAACGAGGCACTAACCATGTTTGGGCAAAAGTCGGTGGTGCTGAAACGGTAAGATCACCACTTAAATCCGTACTTTTTAAATCACGGATCTCATGAATAATATTACCAAAATTAGACGCTAAGACTTGCTTTAAACGCTGCCCTTCATCAGTCAATACTAACTTTCGATGTTGCCGAATAAATAATTGAACATCTAAAATATCTTCAAGATTCTTAATCTTATGACTCACGGCACTTTGTGTTAAACATAAAATCTCAGCAGCGCGAGTGAAACTCATTTGATCTGCGGCAATCAAAAAACAATGTAATCCAGAAAGAACAGAACCTGATAATTTAGATAATTGCATACGTTAGCCATAACAACATAATTTTTTCAAGCATAGCAAAAAAACAACTTATTCTCAGCTACATCGGCTTAATAAACTTATACAATCAATTAGCTATATGAATTAATGTATTTGTTGACGATATTCATCTAATAATTGTTGCTTACAATCTTCACTCAATAACTGCCAATGTCCACCTTGAATCGCACCAGCAAATATCCACAACAATTTATAATCTAATTCCTGACCATTATGCTCACATACACGCTTAAATACATTTACGGCACCAGCATTAAAAAAAGTATCTACATCTAATACACCGGCTTTTTTTACCATACGTTCAAGCGTTAAACGCATATTAGGTAAATCACGCAAACGGCGGTTTGATTCCGCAGCTTTAACGTTTTTATCACGACAAGAAAAGGCAATTGATTCTGTCACCAATAAGTCACATTGCAATTGATCAGTTAAAAATAATTTATTGATCTCATAATAATTAACTGTCGCCGTTTTACTTTTCTTTACATGTCTAAACCTTTCACAACCAGAGCGAATTAATTTATCATCAAGTTCATTCCCTCCGCGAATATACATTGAGTTAGGTGTTACGATGGCAAACATAGCACTATTAATAAAAATACCCGTACCACCAAACATTGATCTTTTTTCTTGTTGACCAAATTTAGATAAATAATTCAAATAATCATCTTTTATTAACGTCATCGCTCATGCTCCAGATATTATCCATAACAACTAAAAACACATCAAATATTTAACATTCTCAGTGTCAATCATTTGACAAGCTATTTTATGCTCATAGCTACAACATATGATACAACGAGCATTCGAATATGAGATTACTCGCATATTTTTAGTCGAAAATTTATGAAACAAATTAACAATTAGCCCTTTTTTATACTTACCCTCGATTAAATATATAGTGCTAACCTTAATAAGGTTTCTTGTAAGCGAATCTAAAACAACAAGGATAAACTATGAATACCATCGCATTATTACCTCATAATGAGCATTTATTGCCAGAAGGACGGCTGAAACTTGTTATTTCAAGAATCTGTGATATGCGAATGGTAACAGAAGCAATAACGAACAATCAGCCCTTTGCATTAGGGATGATTGCAAACAAGAGTTCACCAGAAACCGTTACCAGTATTCCAGCAATCGCAACAACGGCTGCTATTATCGATTTTAATGCTCTTAATAGCGGATTATTAGAGATCGTCGTTGAAGGTATCAATAAAATTTCAATCTCTACACTGACAATGGCCCATGATAAGTTACTGACTGCTACCTATCAACGTAGCCATAATTGGCCGACTATTAAAATAAATACCAATAACAAATTACTTGCCGACAAACTCAAATTGTTGTTTATATCAATACCAGAAATTAGTCAATACTATCCGCAACCTAACTACCAAAATGCCACTTGGGTTTGTCAACGTTGGCTAGAACTATTACCTATCGATATAAAACATAAACAGTCTTTAATCCATCATCAAACTGCCGATATTACAATTAGCTTCCTATTACAACTGCTACAAAATCACAACTTAATTAATAATTAAAAATAATAGCCTGATTCAATGCGCTAACCGTTAACTATGTCAAAAAAATGAGAGGTCGTACTTTGTAGATCGCGCAACAATGAGTACACTGATCACACCTCTTACCACTGTAATAATTCGATGTCACATTTATCTTTTTTTTGGTTAGAAGCTAATAACCACCACCATATTCGGGCTATTCAGTCGAATCTTTGTTATTCCATAAAAAAAGCAGCACGTCATAACAGATTAACCTTACCATCCATTCCAGATACGTTATTAACATTGAATATATTATGCAAAAACTCTGAAACAACCGTGCATGATGTTGCGAACTTATTAATCGATGATCCGGTATTAACGGCCAATATTATTCGAACCGCTAACGCTGCAATATTTAATCGCCGTAATATTGTCTGTCATGACATCCTTACCGCAGTATCGCGCTTAGGTATTATTCGAATTAGAGAGATCATTACAGCTCAAATAATTTATTCATTAAAAAATACCACGATTGAAAATATTGAATGTAACCAACTTCTTAAAAAGAGCGCATTTCATTCACGTCAATTTGCAGCAACCATGGCACTTATTTGTCAAAAAATGCATATCTATAGTAATAAGCCATTTAAGCTTGAACCAGAGAAAGCCTTATTAACTGGTCTGTTAGCGGATATTGGTTTATTTGGCTTAATTAATGAATATTCACAATTTATTAAACAAGGAAATTATCTTGATTTTAATATTGCCAAATATATTTTCCAGGATAACTGTGCATTAACCAGTAAAATTGTCCTTAGCCAATGGGGTTTTGATGCGGATTATATTGCTGTCGCGACCAACACCATAACGACTCACCATGATAGTGATATGAGTTATTTAACTATCGCTCGCATGGCACATCACCTTCTATTATTTAAAGCCAATGATGCTGCCATAAATGAACATGAGGTTGAATTAGATCTCACTGGCGCTGAAATAATGTATGAATTAACCAATCTGTCAGATCTTGAATTTGAAGAACAATTAAAGCAGATCACTCATAGCTGTGGTCTTTAATTGCATTAGTTATTTTGTTTATCTCTGTGTTCGTCTAATCCCCCCGTTAGACAATACGTTTAGACACATATATACACACTTTTTCTGATACTTTACCCAACTTCCTTCCTCTTGATATATATACTCTTTCTGCGTCCTTATGTTATATTCATCACAAATTTAATGCTTAATCTTTAATCACTTATTATGGTGTTGTTAAAACAGTATTACATTAAGATATTTAGAATGTCATTTTAAACGCAGTTTTATACATCTAAGGATAAATATGTTATCGGGGATCCTGCTTATTTTTTTACCATTGGTGCTGGGATATTTAATTCCTATAAAAAAAACCAATATTATTGAATTTATCAATACTCAAACAAGCCGTTTAGTTTTGGTCATTCTAGCCTTAATGGGATTAAGTTTAGCTGGACTCGATAACCTTAGTCAGAATTTAGGCCAAATTCTGTTATATACCTTTACCTTTTTTATCTCTATTTCGGTATGTAACCTACTCGCGCTACCATGGCTCGATCGTTTATGGCCGACACCAACATCACATGTTCACCGTAAGCTGCCCTTAGCAAAAATGATGCAGGAATCGTTAAAATTAGTCATCGTCGTTGCGCTAGGATTAATTATCGGACTGCTGTTAAACGTTGATCTATCGTGGGTAGAGCAAGCGAGTGAACACATATTATTATTACTGTTATTTTTTGTGGGCATTCAGCTTCGCAATAGCGGCATGACACTGCGACAAATCATCCTCAATAAAAAAGGCGTTATCATTGCGGTGGTCATTCTCGTGACCTCATTATTAGGTGGTGTAATTGCAGCATTATTACTTGATATTCCGATTAACAATGGCTTAGCAATGGCATCTGGTTTTGGTTGGTATTCATTAGCAGGAATATTGATTGGCGATGGTTTAGGCAGTATTTATGGTGGCGCGGCTTTTTTAAATGAGTTACTACGTGAAATGCTGGCATTAATGATGATTCCATTACTCATTAATCGCTATCCCAACACCGCAATTGGTTATGCAGGCGCGACCGCGATGGACTTTACCCTACCCGTCATTCAAAACAGTGGTGGTATTCGCTGTGTGCCAATTGCAATTGTTAGTGGTTTTATTTTGAGTATGTTAGTGCCTATTTTAATCCTCTTTTTCTTATCGCTATAAAAAATAAAAACCTCAGCCAATTAAGCTGAGGTTTTATCAAGGTATTCGTAATAAGTTATATTAGCTTTATCTAATGTAACTTATTTTTTACCAAATAAACTGGCTGCTATATTAAACAAACCAGACACACCACCAACCGCATTTAATAGCTCACCCGCAATTTCACCCGCTGGGCTTGCGTTATCAACCATACTAGGAAGCGCTTCACTTAAGCCTGTTTTGGCCTCTTGTTCTGGAATATTCAATTCATTCGCAAAATCAGATAACTGCGAGCCTGAAAAAATATTGGTAATATCATCTACCGAGATAGCATGATTTTCACCATTGCCAAGCCAGCTTTGCAATACATTCGCAAGGCCCGCACCATCGATAGATGACAATAGTTGTTCAAAATTGATACCTTGACCATTCTCATCACCCCCAAGTAAACGAGACAGTGCTGAGACAATAGATCCTTGGCTTAATCCATTGGTATTTGCTTGTGACTGGCTAAATAACTGTGCGCCAATTTCTAGTATTTTTGCAATATCCATACATATCCTCGTTTACTTTATTAATGTGGAGTGATTAATGTTTACGCTTAATTATGCTTGAGTAATACGTAGTTTTTGTCCAGCAAAAATCAAATCTGGGTCTTGAATAACTTCTTTGTTTTCTTCGAAAATTTGCTCGTACTTAGCGCCATTGCCTAGTGTTTTCTCGGCAATCTTCCACAAGCTATCACCCTCTTCAACAACGTAGTAAGTCACATTGCTTGTCTCTTCTGGCGCTGAAATGTTATCAACAACACTTGCGATGCCTTTAGTGTTACCCGCCATTAGAATTGCTTTTTCGCGAGCCGCAGCTGAATCGGCAGAGCCCGACAAGGTAGCAACGCCATCTTCAACGCTTACTTGTAAATCGCTGATACCCGGATTGTTTTCTTCAATATGCTGCGTAATTTTTACAGGTGCTTCATCTTCATTGGAAAATAATTTATGACCAATATCACGAGCAAAATCTAATAAACCCATTGTTTTCTTCCTTTATTAACTGCTTTATTTTTAATGCAGATTATTTGTATAGACCGCAAAAGAGTAATGACCCTACTGATTAAAAGATAGCGTTCAGCAGTGAAAGCTATCTTTCCAATAATGAAAACAAGGTGAAATTCAACAAATAAAAACAAACTTTCGACTTATAATCACCCTAATATTATAAATTACGATCAAAAAACACCCAAAACAAAGCAACCACAATAAACACATAAATATAAAACACTGTTTAAATAAAGCACCAATAATCGCACAAAAAAACAACAATCTTGAGTCTAGCAGCAACAATGACATTAAAAAAACACAAAAAAAAAGCCACAGCGTAATGCTGTGGCTTTCGTATTTATGGTGATAACTTAACGCAATATAGCTGTCGTGTGATTAGTACGATCATGCCAAGGTAGATGTGAGAAAGCTAAATATTGAGCCCCACAATAAAGTGGATATAATCCCAACGTTGCGACACAAAGGTAAATTTTATTAAACTCACGCTTTAAGTAACGTTGCTTCGTCAATGGCTGATCATCTGTTGCTACAATCTGCACACTTAATAAGTAACGCGATAATGACGTACCTAATAAACGATAACAGATCCATTGATAGCCCATAAAGACACCAATAAATAACAACATTACCCCCAGAAATAATAACAATAATGCAGGTAATGCCATGGCGTCGTTTAACGAAAACGTCGCGCCAGTACCATTAGAGATATAAGCAATAATACCAAGGTAGAGGTCGCGACCAACCATCGCGAACATCTGCACTATTGCCATATCAATCATAAAAGTACCAATACGTCGGTATTTTAATTTAAAGCTCATTAGCGTTCTTACTTACCCAGTTTCGCGTTAATCTGTGCTTTAAATCCAGCAGCTTGTGCACCATAGATAGCTTGAATACCTGTATTACCAATCTTCACTAAACCCTTCGCACCTAAATGCTCAGTCCAATATTGATTATCTTTTACTAAATCACCGTCTTTAACAGTAATACGTAAACGGGTAATACACGCATCAACATCAACGATATTATCTTTACCGCCAAGTGCGCTAATCATCTCATCAGCGTGAGCGTCATTCGCGCCACCCGCAGCTTTTGATGCGTGGTAATCTTTCTTACGCACAACGGCAACAGCACTACCCTTACGACCGGGTGTTTTAACGTCGAACTTCAGAATAAACCAACGGAACAAGAAGAAGTACACCGGGCCATAAATCAGACCAAGTAGCGGAATGTAGTACCAATGGTTCTCAGTACCCGTTAGACCTGGCAGCATACCAAACAAGGCGAAGTCAATGAAACCACCGCTGAATGTCATACCGACTTTAACCTGTAGCAAGTCCATGATCATAAATGATAGACCAGCAAGAGGCACGTGGATGAAGTAGTAAAGTGGCGCAGATAAGAATAGGAACGTAAACTCGATTGGCTCAGTAATACCTGTTAGGAACGCAGTTAGCGCAACAGAGAATAATAGACCACCTACCGCAGTTTTATTTTCTTTATCTGCAACAGTGTACATAGCGTAAGCTGCTGCTGGTAAACCAAACATCATGAATGGGAACTTACCCGTCATAAAGTTAGTTGCAGAGAACTGCGTGTAATCGCCATTCGCTAATGAACCAAAGAAAATGTTTTGTGTACCTTTGTAAACATGACCTGCGATTTCAGCAGTGCCACCAATTTCTGTCTGCCATAATGGAAGATAGAATACATGGTGTAGACCAACAGGGATCAGCGCACGTTCAATAATACCAAAGATGAATGATGCAATATAACCGTGACCAGACGCCGTCATTTCACCTAGCATTGCACCGATAGAACCGAATGCAGCACCGATGTATGGCCAAATAAATACTAATGCGATACCGTAAAATAATGCAGAGAATGCACTAATGATCGGAACGAAACGTGCACCACCAAAGAAACCTAAGAATTCAGGTAACTTAATATTATGGTATTTATTGTGAAGCACAACAGTAATACCACCAGCAATAAGACCACCAAATACACCCATACTCAGTGTGTTTTGAATACCAAGCACATCAGCTAATACGCCAGCATAATGGTTGCCCATTAATATCACTGTGTTGTTGGTGGTATCAACCATACCCGCAACAGTCAATGTTTTTGCAATCGCAACGTTCATTACAAGATATGCAATGGTAGCCGCCAGTGCCGCAGCACCCTTTTCTGCGCGGGCAAAACCGATAGCAATAGCCAGTGCGAACATTAATGGTAAGTTTGCGAAGACGATACCGCCAGCTGCGGTCATAACCTGTAGGAAACTATTTAAAAGTGTTCCGTCTTGCAAAATACCAATTTGGTACGCTTCAATCATACTTTGGTTCGTAAAACTACCACCAAGCCCTAGCATAATACCAGCGGCTGGCAGCAAGGCTATCGGTAGCATTACAGCTTGAGATAACTTACTGAAAAAGGCTTTCATTACCTTGTCTCCTTGAGATGACTCTACACTTGTCAATGAAATAAATATGAGACATTACTTTGTCTCTTTTTCTAAATCATATTCAAAAACAAATAAGCAAGTGATGAACACTTTCGCAGTTAGAGCCCAGCTCAAATTACCAAGGGTAATCGCGTTAGTGAACATTGTTAGCTCCTGAGTATATTAAATTGGAATAATACTAAGCATTAGCGACATACCCCCGTAGTCATTTGCTAATACTTATTCCGTACTATTTCAAGCATTAGTATAAAATGCGTCGAGTAATATAACTTGATGGCTATCAAAATTACTAATAAGCAATAAAGTATAATTCCAAACTATAATGTAGATCACAATGAAACAAACGTATCAAATCACGATATCAAAACTATAACACCATGATTTTAAATAATAAAAATACACAAAAAAAGCATTTTTTAATAAGTCACTTAATCACTAATAAGTAACCTTTGTAACCTATGTAACATGAATAATAAGCGATATTCGTTAAACTTTACTTTCCAACGTTAATTTTAAGCCCCAACATAATAATTAAAACAACCAATTTATAAATCATATCAATGTAATATTCAATTTCCATACACCCACTTTTCGATAATTTATAAATAAAAAAATCCCGCGACTTTCATCGCGGGATTTTCATAGAGAGGCGAGCTAATATACCTCTCTGTTCATTCTATAATACAAAGAGTCACTAATCGTAATTAGCGCTATTCTTTGTGCTCTGCTTTTTCTTCTGCTGTACGATAATCGAAGATGAAGATCAGTACCATTGGCACAACAAAAGCAACTGCGATTGATACTGCGTAAACCCACATTGGGTGGAACACAGGAATAGTTAATAATGACGTAAATGCAAACGCTTGAGTTTTAACACTACCGTACATAGAACCAAGAATCGCAAGTGTTACACCACCAGCTAGACAACCAGGAAGTAAACGTGAGTAAACTTTCTTAAAGCGTAAGTGGATACCGTATAGTGATGGCTCTGAAATACCACCAAATAAACCAGCGGCTAACGCACCAGAAGCGGTTTGACGCATAGTGGCATCTTTTTCACGAAGTGAAATCAACAATACACCCGCGGTTGCGCCGAAACATGCAAAGTTCCACACACCCATAGGGCCTTGAATGAAGTCATAACCTAATGTTTGAATATTCATTAACATTAGTGCGTTTAGAGGCCAGTGTAGACCCAATGGAACAAGGAATGGGTACAATAACGGGATTAGAATCGCGAACACAAACGGTGCATGCGTATTTAACCAAGCCAGACCAAGACCTAAGTAAGTACCAATCCATACACCTAGTGGACCAATCAAGAACGCTGTTAGCGGGATCATGATGATCAAAGAAAGGAATGGTACAAATACCATGTGTAGGTTGTCAGGAATGATTTTCTTTAAGAAGCGATATACAAGCGCTAATACAGCAACCATGATCAACGGAACGAATACGTTACCAGAGTAATCATTAAGCTGCATTGGTAAACCAAACACATGAGCAATGTGAGAGACAGTACCTAATGTTGTATCTTTAATAGATGTTGTTGACGCTAATGATGTTAGCTTTTGGAAATCAGGCGTCATTAATGCGCCCATGATTGCCGCACCTAACCAAGGGTCAACCTTCAGTTTTTTAGCTGCGTTATAAGCAACCATAATTGGCAAGAAGTAGAAAACTGAATGCCACATTGAATCGACAAAGATCCAACCAGCAGATTTAACACCTCTAAAATCAACAATGTGTAGAGCATCAAGAACGGCTGCCAGAGCAATAATTAATGAAGCACCTAGTAAAATACCTAAAATGGGACGGAACGAATCTGAAAGGTATTCAAAGAAACCATCAACCCAAGCAACTTTGCCACGAACACCACCTGAACGCAGTGATGCTTTTACATCATCATTTGATGTACTAGCAGCGGCTTTCGTTTCATTAACGCTTGTGCTATTACCACTATTCGCTTGGTTTTCAATTAACTGTTGCAGTGCGCTATGCATCGTCGCAACACCGCCACCAACAACAATTTGGTAGCGCTCGCCACTTTGAGGAACACAACCCATTACATCAGGAATAGCATCTAATGCAGCTTTATCTACAATTGAGTTATCGTTTAATTCAAAACGTAAACGCGTTGCACAGCACGTCAGAAACTTAATGTTAGCAGCACCACCAACCCCTTCAAGGATCTTCTCTGCTGAGGATTTATTGCCATTCGACATAATTTTTACCCTTATATCCAAACTGATATCAATGAATGTGATATTCCTTCACTGACATATACATAATAAATAATTGATTTAATTAAAATAATTAAGAGTTAGATGCAGCATTTATCTACTTTAATAAATTTAGTTTTAGCTCTTTATAAGAATAAATTGATTAAAGCATTCGTCACTAGCATAACTCAGGGGTGATATTGCTCGTTTTTGACTGATATTTCCAGAATATACTTACATAACATGCAAAATATAGAACATTGATCACACTGATCGCACTACGAGCCGTAAATTACTGATAATAAAACCAAAAAAACGTAATTATAATAAAACTTTTATTACAGAATTGATACTTAAGTAACACAATGTAACGCAAACAACACAAAATAAAGGTTCTGTCGTATAGTTGGGAACTTAATTAGTTATACCCGCTCCAAATATGTGTTTTTAATATCATGTAGAGGCACTCATTGATTTCACTAGCGACCAATCCCCTTCATATATCATTCTTCAAGCGGTACGTTATTACGTATGATACAAACATAAGCACGCGTGATATTGAAGATATTTTTACAAAGCGTGGTAGTACTATTGATTATTTCACCATCGTGGCGTACGAATGAAAAAGCAGCGCAAACTTTCTACATAAGGCTATAAACACGAATGGCCTGGCTGATAAAGTCATTATCGACAAGAGTAATGTGAAAAAAATCAAGCACTTCCTCATAATTTTGCGACAGAGGTGACTATTCTTGATATTATATTATGCATCTATTTTTAATGACTCAAAGAACATCATATGAGATACATTTCATTACCAATAGTTATAGCAGCCATACTCAATCTATCAATTTTTAATATAGCTTATGCTGATTCAATTGAATATCTGAATATACATAGAGTAGATCTTAAAGGCGATCAGAATATAAATTATCCTCAAGTCTGCATTCGAGTTAATCGTAGCGCTAATAGAATTCCTATCATGGAAAAATTTCAAGAAATAAGAAGTGAATCTCCTAATGATAACTTTGACCAATTCATGGGCAAAGTTACTAAATGGGCTGATTCTGGAATTGTTGGCCATACATGGATTAATCTTTTTTATAAAGATGATAATGGAGAAATTAAGTCTAAAGGTTATGGGTTTGGAAGTAATGGTAATCAATCTTCTAGAGAATTTAGTTTCCAAAAATGTGTCAATATACAAAACAAAACTCATCAAGAAATTGAAAATGATATTGCGCTAAAATCGTCAGATCTTTACAAAAAAAGCATTAATATTGCAAAAGATTTCTTAAACGTCGGATATGATTGGGCAGGTGGCAGATATACAATGTATACAAACTGCGCATGGTTTGGCGGAAAGTTATTTAATGCTATTGTACCTAAAAATGAACAAATTTCTTATTCTCAACCATTTGACTACAGTACAATAGTACCAAAATCATTTCCAATGAGTAAATATCGAGATTTACCTGATCCTGGATATATTGCAGAAAGTATTTCAAAAGTAATGAGTTATTCAGGATGGTATAGTAATTATAATATAGGTTATGGTGCTTTAACAAATAACACAGCCGTAACTGTCAATAGAGATGGTTTAACACTTCAACCAAGATCTTTATTAGCTTTTTACCCTCAACTTACTAACTATGTGAAATTTATTTATTCTGGCTATTTTTCTGAATCTGAAAATAAAATGTATTTATTTACAAATGGATTGGCTAATGAAAAAGAATTTATTCTAACTCCGTTTACAAGCTATCTAGCAATTAAACCTCTAGATACAAAAATAAAAATAATTGCGGCCTTTCATCATCCTTACGATGATAAAATTGGTTTGGTTATTTCAAATAAAGGTGAAATATTCACAACTAATAATTGGGAAAATACTGGAAAAACAGCATTAAAACCTTATGTGAAATATATTACGTCTGCTGCAAATTATTTTGAATCTGGAAGAATAATGATTTTATTAAGACCCGATGATAAACAAACAAGCGCCAATAAATCTGAGGGGGTTAGATTCATTATATATGATTACGATCAAGATAAAGTAATAACAGCACCAAAATTATTTGAAAAAGAACCCGGCTTTAATTTCTTAAAATTACAATAATCATTTGGTGGTTAGGAATTTCAATTCCTAACCACTTTATATTCTATCGTAAATATTTGAAAAGTGACTGGGTAAATATCAGATACAGTTAACCAAAGAGCGCATAATTGCGCCTGGAGAGCTGCACGCTTGTACTTCATCAAAACTTTACGACAGAAGCCCTTTTTCGACATAACCCGCACAAGGACGATCTTAATATTACGTCATGCCTATCACCTCTTGGTTCCATTTAAGTTAGTTTCTTTGATTAGTTTTGTTGGGGTATACCTATCAATCACTCCATCATTTGATTTTTCCCCATTATCATTTAGAGCTAAAATTTAACTTTAACTTGTAAACTATCACTCCCTTATATATCATTCGACGACACACTGACTGACCGACCAGTCAGTGCCATTAAAAGATCATTTGCATATCATTACGGATCCGCAGAATGGACAAAAAAAAACGAATAATTGAATCAGCGATAACGTTATTTGCAACTAATGGCTACGAAAACACTTCCGTTGCCGCTATTTGTGAGCACTCAAACGTATCAAAAGGCTTGGTTTTTCATCACTTTAAAAATAAGGATGGATTACTCAGAGAGGTCTTTATGCGAATGGCTGAAATTATAAATGAAGTTGGTGACTGTGTTGAAAACATTAATAAAAAACAAAACCCTAAAGATAGATTGATCAATTATCTTGAGCAAATTTTTTTATCAATGGCTTCCGCTGAGCATAAGCTTTATTACCAATTCGACTTTCAAATCTTGTGTCAACGTTCAACAAGAGCGCTTTTAAAAGATTTATTTGATGAGCGATATCAGTTGATGATGACTTCATTTGAAGAAATATTAAGTGATATCCCAGCGGCTATACCTCAGGTTGATAGTCATATGATTATTGCTGAAATAGATGGTATTGCTCTGAATTACTTGTTTGCCAACAACGATTATCCACTAATAAAAATCAAAGATCGCTTTATTCAAAAGCAACTTTTATTACTCGGTCTTTAATCACTAAATAACACTAATTGTGAAAAAAAATGAAAACACCTTACGATATTCAATTTGAAACATTTGCAGCGGCTGGCGGTCTTTATGACGAACGACATGCAAAATTATACGCAGAGTTTGCAGATAATCTAATTGCAGATGGCAGCTATTCCATCATTTATGAAGGTGTTGCTCATGCTTGTTATACGCCGATTACTATTGATGCTGCACCGCATCTAAAGTGTTACGTAGTAGCGCCATTAGCAGTACTACCTGATTATCAGCGACAAGGGTACGCAACCCGTTTAATGGAAGAGGCTGAACAACAACTAAAGCCAGACGTAGTCTTTATTATGGGCGAATTCCACCATTACGGTAAACGCTACAATACGCCTCATAAAGTAGGTTTACCTGTAAAATCATTAGCACCATTAGAAAATTGGTTCGCTCTAGCACTAACTGAAGGAGCACTAGATGGCATAGAAGAATCAACCTCTAGTATTACAGGTCCTTACGCTGAACCACGGATATGGACTCATCCTAGTGAACAAGTGTAAAAGTAATAGATGATAATGTGAGTAAGCGAATAGTTGATAAATACATTATTAACTGTTCACGAGAAGTTCTATATTCTCAAGCGACATAGAACTTCATCATTCATTTATGCCTATCTATAAGTTCGTTTTCGACTCAGTTATTGTGCTCACCAAACGATTCTGTCATAACAAATATTACTAATACGCCAAAACTAATTATCTTTAACCACCCTCGCTATTGTCACCCTACTTCTACTGTCTGTGAGTAACTATACCTAAGGCTTGCAATGATTCATTTACACGGTAACAACGGTACTTTTATGGGTTCACTTCAATAATTGCTGACTTTTACTTTCGCAAGACCTTGAACCTGACGTTTGTACCTAGTCTCATAATCATCACGCACCATATCTGTGCCTAGATCTAACATGTGTCCGATTAAAACCAAGATAATATTGTTTTGTTGAACATTTTGTTCGGTAGTTAACAGACGAAGATCAGCAAAGATAAGTATTATTATCACCTATTAGTTCAATTTAAGTTGGTTTTCTTAATCAGTTTATTATGAATGGTTTCTTAAATGCTGCAATGCGGGTTGGGCAGTAAGGTGAGCTGGTTTCATTGGGGTATACTTTAAATGACGACTTAAAGTATGTGACTAATTTTTGCTCCATTATCATTTAGGGTTACTGTTCATCACAGCTTCACAAGTCTATGTTTGACCAAATTTTTATAATGAATCAATATGTGCCTAGTTGATTAATTACCAAATTAAACCGTGTCTACTGATTTGGTGATAATTCACTATATAAATAACTCCTATATAAAAACAAAGAAACACTAACTATTAAGTGAAGGTTGACAATGTCACGTAAAAAATTCATGGAATCCTACGGCGCAACAAATCGCAATGCTCGTTATGGGTGGGCCTTTGTTAATAACGAAGACAAGGAAGTATATTTTGGTGCGTGGGATGTCAATACAGACCGAGACAGATCATTAATTTTTGCTATGGACTGGGAGTTCAATAACAAAGGACGTAGGGTTAATGCATTTGGCGAAGCTCTGGAGTATATCAAGCTGGTAGAAAATGAAGGTTATTCATTAAGAACATTCCCTATAATATGGGATGAAGATAACGACGCTTATGCAGATACAGGCAGCGCCAAGATAAAAGGGTACATAGAAGAAGTATCTGACATGTCCCTCGAGATTATTGGTGGTGATTACTATGCGGTCGGTAACCATAAAGCAAAGTACGCAAAAATGCCTTTACCCAATGTAGCGCAAGACGTTGACGACATATTCGGCACTACTACCGAAAAGACAGAGCGAGAAAGCTTAGTGCTCTCGCGTGTTGGGCAGGGACAATTTAGACAAAACGTTATCAACTCATGGGGTAATGGTGAGAGGTGTGCGTTAACCCTTACAAGTGTACGCGAGATTTTAATTGCATCTCATATAGTACCTTGGTCCAAATGTGAAAGTGATGAGCAGAGGCTTGATGGTGCAAATGGTATCCTGCTTTGTGCTCATATTGATAAACTATTTGACGCTCACTTACTAACATTTACCAAAAAAGGCTCGAAGTACATATCGCAGTTATCGCCCAAGCTTAATGCTTCGTTGTTAAAAGGCCTGGGTATTCAAAGCGGCGAAGAACTTTGCTCTGAAGAGCTAAGCGAAGTTCACCGTGATCGATTTGAAAAGTATTTAGAAGCACATAACAACGAGTTCAACTTCAAGATCTCGTAGATAAACTAATACCCGATTGTAGTGGTAGCTTAATCGCTGTCTGCTTTACTCTGCCGCGTAGCGGCTTCGTTCAACAAATGCATCAACACGATTTGCTACACTCGGCGTTGTCGGTTTGCCTTTAGCAGTAAAATTCAGCTAAGCCTGTATCGTAGCAAACGTGTCATGCAAGCGTTATAACTCAGGAGATTTATGTACAATAATATAAAACACTCAGCTCCTATGGAGCGAGAGTATGAAGGCTGGATAGTAGCTGAAATTGAATCTTATTTTGAAAACCTTGGCATTAGCTGCTCTATTTGGGCTGTCGGAGTACAGTCAGAAAAATACTGGCCCGCAGATGAGCACCTTTTGGCAAATGGCGCATTTATTGGCTTACAAATGAAGAAGGCTATGTTAGCAGGCAAAAAGAATAAACTAAAATGGGTTTTTAATCAGCCTTCACAGCAACTTGCGGACATTCTCAAGTTCGATGATATCTACTACTGCTTACCAACATTTATAAATCGAGATGTAAAAAAAGTCTGTTTGCATCATTGTATATTTTGGCGGCCTACGACGGCACAGCGGAAAACTGGTTGGTATTACAACCTCAACGCAAAAGTAAAAAGTTCATATAGACGAATGTTTATTAAAATGCGTTGGGGTTTGTTCTCTGAACTGTTAATTGAAGGGCGTGTTGGAAAGAGGTTTTCGAGTTCAAAAGAAGCGAATAAATATTTGTCCGAGGTAGTTGCTCGTGCTAAAAGTGTTGAGGACGATTCATTAAAGAACTCATACCTAATCTGGGTTGAGCTATAACAGATAAGGATAGGTGTCAGCTGCGCGACACATATCCTTATCTGTTATACCTATTTTTTCTCGACGGCTTTGGTAACTAAAACAGCTAAAGTACCCAAAGCTAAGACACCGCCAAGAAAATTAGCAAACTTCGGATTTTCTGAGCATAAACCAACTAGACTTACGCCTAAAACAGCACCAGTTGCACCGGCAACAACTTGAGTCGAAGACATTTTCAACCCTGTAGCCCATTTAGCAAAATGCTCACAGTTTCGGTCTGTTAAAGAGTATTTCCACTCGCCAATTTGAGAACGAGCGAATTCGAGTACCTCTGGCACAGGACGGTCATAAGTAACTTTAGCTGGATATGTATATTTACCCTGAGTTACTACATCCCAGCTTTCTTCCTGAACCGTGCCATTTCGCTTGGTTGCAGAAATGAGCATAGGTAGCCCCTTTTTACATAAAGAGTCTGAGACTAAAGACCAGTGCTGATAAACACCAAAGTTGCTGACAACAATATCACCAGCATTTAGATTTTGAATTGACATATGTATCCATACATTTGATTCATTGATGATATCAATATGTAGGCATACTTTTGAATTTCAAGTGGTTGCATAGGAATAATGGCAATATTAATAAGGTATACTTTTACGCAAAAGTATGCCTATTTAGAATAGTGTTATTACCTATTTAATCAATAAATGCGGACATCCGTCCCTCCATAAATGAAGGGGCTTCCACATAGTACAATGTCATTCGCAAGCGAATGATGGTTGCTATCCCTTATTTAAAAGAAAGGGATAGCGTTATTAACCTTTGATTAATCAAACCTAAATTCATGTAGCTATGCCACTTCATAGTCAAATCAGTTTTTTATAATGTGAAATTATTTGCAACAAGCCCCTTTTCTACATCCTCGAAAAATCCATTAAAAGACAAAAAACACTATCAAACTCATGATATTTATTAATGAAATGGAATATGATCGACGAAATTTATGAGTGCATACTTGCGTAAAAGTAAGAATCCTGATTAATAATCTATTAGGTAAATCAAAAGGAAATCAATTGATGTTTGGAGAGATAGAATCATTTTTATCTTTGTTTGATCGGGTAAAAAAATTCTTAAAAAGTCATGTTAATCCTAGCTCAGACTTGTCGACAAGATTAGTTCAACTCTATGAAGCTCACGGTGTACACAGAAACCAGATTCCCAAAGTGATTGGGCAAGGATTGACCCTTCATGATGTAAGTACCGATGAGCGTCTACTTGAGAAACTAACGGATAAAATCCTGTCTTCAACATGTCAACTTTTTGGTATAAACAGAGACTGGTTAGACGGTGCATCAGATGAGATTTATCCGACTTATAATTTCTACAAATGCCCAGCAAAATTTGAAGAATTTCTATCTTCGTTATTGAATAAATCTGGTAGTGATTGCCTAGATGGTGTTTTGCTATCCGTTGATAAAGTAGATCGAGGAACAGAAAGTGTCCTCATTTTACAAGAAACTATAGGTTCAATTAACGAAAAGCCTTATTACCGTTATTACCTCTGTAGTGGTTGGGTTTTATCTTATTGGAAATCAAGAGGTTATATTTCTGCATGTGTTGCAATGTGTTGGAAAAATAATGTATATGTTCATGGTATGTATTTAGATAAGCTTACTGTTGATAAATATGCTCATGGTAATCATTTATTGGATTTTGGTTACAATGGTGTGCATCAACTGAATGGGATTCGTTGGTATGCAGAAGATCTTGCGCTCGTACCAGAAACCTACTTAAAAAATATTGATCCTGAAAAAAATCAGTTTGGCTTAAATGCTGCTTTATCATTATGGTTTCAACTTTACCATCAGGGTTACCTAGATACTGGCTATACAGATAAAAGTGTCGAATTAAGTTTCAATCATGCACGTGAAAAATTAGCCTAACAAATAAGAATATATGTCGCGTAGCCGACCCATTTCGATGAATTTAGGCACCAATTTCACATAACATCTGTTATATGTCCCACAGGGAATTGTATGTGTTACAACCATTTAGAAATATCACATCAACCACCAACCCCTTTCCAGCAACAAAAAAAAGAGAAGCCGAAGCTTCTCTTTAATGTCAGACCAAAACTGTGCTTTACTGTTTTGCTAATGAAAATAGCGTAAAGAAGTTTTTGGTGGTGGCTTGTTCCACTTCCTCAACAGAAATGCCTTTTAATAGCGCAATATATTGAGCCACTTCACGGGTATAAGCAGGTTGGTTTTGCTTACCACGGTATGGAATTGGGGCTAAGAATGGTGAATCGGTTTCAACCAACAAGCGATCTAGCGGTAACTTACTCACCACATTTTTTAAGTCGCTCGCAGTATTGAACGTCACAATGCCAGAGATTGAGATATAAAAGCCTAGCTCAATCGCAGCTAATGCCATATCCAAATCTTCAGTGAAGCAATGTAATACACCACCACACTTCTCTGCGCCTTCTTCACGTAAAATACGCATAGTATCTTCACGTGCCATACGGGTATGGATAATTAACGGCTTATTTAATTCAACCGCTACACGTGCTTGCTCGCGGAACAATTTTTGCTGTAATTCTGCGGTCTCAGGCTGATAGTGATAATCAAGCCCAGTTTCACCAATCGCAACCACTTTTTCATGGCGCGCAAAGGCTTTAAACTGCTCAGAGTCATACCCTGACTCTACATCGAGTGGATGAATACCACAGGATGCAAACACGTTATCGTAAGGTGCGATCATTTCCATCATTTTAGGAAAAGCGGCTAATGTCACCCCTACAGATAGAAAATATTCAACGCCACGTTCCTTGGCCTTATTTAATACATCATCAATCCCTGTATGTAATTTATCGTAATCAAGTTTATCAAGATGACAATGTGAATCGACTAACACAGGCTTTCCTCTTGTTTATTCTTATGCTTCATTTCATAACGGTGCTGGTAAAGCATTAATGGTGAAAATTACTGACCAATAAATCCGCTTAACCATTCAACCACTAACAACTCAATATTTAGCCCTGTATGTTTAGCTAATTGACGATGTAAGTTATTAAGATTGCGCACTTGTTCTAACAATAATGCGGTTG
The DNA here is from genome assembly GCF_021236965.1 of Photobacterium carnosum. NCBI lineage: Bacteria > Pseudomonadati > Pseudomonadota > Gammaproteobacteria > Vibrionales > Vibrionaceae > Photobacterium > Photobacterium carnosum. The sequence goes on from NZ_WMDN01000004.1 coordinate 83,904, forward strand.
GTATTGTGGTCGCAACAGCTTCAACGGCAGGTAGCGATTCTTGATGGACAAGATATTGCGTTGTCCCTTGTTGCCATTTTAAACAATCAACCAGAAAATAACTGAGCAATTGTAATGTCACAATACCATCAGCAGTACACATTGCCGCGACATCATAAATACCAATATGCGGCGGTTGTACAAATTCAGTAAACGCTTTAACTAAATGGCCGTAACGAATATCTAATCCACTTTCAATGAAAGACAACGTTGCTAATGGCGCACCATTATTAAGCCGTACACTTTCTAAAAAGATAGATTGTTGAAGTTGGCTTTCAACCCAACTTTTGACATTAGTTTCTTCAGGTGGATTTAAACGCCATTTATTACAACGACTGATCACTGTCGGTAATAACCGATCTAAACCTTGCGCCGTTAATATAAATTGGCAGCCCGCAGGTGGCTCTTCTAAAGTTTTTAATATCGCATTAGCACCCGCTTCACCCAAAGAATCAGCGTCTTCAATTAAAATAACCCGCTGACCATTGAGGTGTGAGGTTTCCGTTGCCCAACGGTTACACTGACGAACCGCATCGACACCAATTTGCTTGCCATCTTGTTCAGGCTTAATAACATGAAAGTCAGGATGGTTTTCAGCATCAAATAACTGGCAACTATGGCAAACACCACAAGGCTCTGTTTGTGCATTTTGACAAAGTACGGTTTTCGATAATTGTCGTGCCAACACACCTCGCCCACTACCTTTTGCCGCTAATAACAAAATAGCATGGTGTAAACGTCGTTGCTCAAGCAACTGCTGCCAGTTGTGCCACAAAGTTTGTTGCCATGGATATATCATTATTATTGTTGCTCCAACCAAGACTGTAATGCTTGGGTTAAATCGGCAGTAACGCGTTCTAAGGTTTGGCTCGCATCAATAATAATCACATTAGGTTGATTATTACATAATGCTAAAAAGCGCTCACGAGCACGTTCAAAGAAACTAATATCCATTTGTTCAATACGATCAAGCTCACCACGGCCACGAGCACGTTGTAAGCCTAATACGGGATCAATATCCATATAGATAGTCAGATCAGGACGAAAATCCCCTAGAACCATATCACGCAAGTTTTCCATCAATGCTTGATCAAAACCACGACCACCGCCTTGATAAGCCTGTGATGACATATCATGGCGATCACCAACGACCCAACGCCCTTCGGCTAAAGCAGGCTTTATTACATTATCAACTAACTGAATTCGCGCTGCATATAACAACAGCAATTCTGCCATATCCGTTAATGGCTCATCAGGATGACCTTGCTTAACTAAAGCGCGCATTTGTTCTGCCAGCGGTGTGCCGCCAGGTTCACGTGTCGATTGTGGGTTTGCAATACCATATTGAGCTAATGTTGCTATAACTTGTGCTATCGCTGTACTTTTACCAGCCCCTTCAAGGCCTTCGATGACAATAAATTTACCGATCATTTCTGTGTTCTTAATATTTTGAGATAGGCACGAACCGCGCGGTTGTGCTCGACTAACGTAGTTGAAAATTTGTGACCGCCTTTACCATCCGCGACAAAATAATAATAATCACTGTCGTCCGGATCAACCGCTGCCATAATAGAAGCTTTATTTGGCATGGCTATCGGTGTTGGCGGCAAACCACGCATGGTATAAGTGTTGTAAGCGGTTGGAGTGCGCAAATCTTTTTTAGTAATATTGCCATCATACTTATCACCCATACCGTAGATCACCGTAGGATCAGTTTGTAATGGCATATTGGCACGTAAGCGATTCATAAAGACCGATGCTACTAAACCACGCTCTCTCGCCACGGCGGTTTCTTTTTCGATGATCGATGCCATGATCAATGCTTGGTAAGGCGTTTTTAATGGGGTATCTTTAGCGCGTTGCTGCCATGCAAGATCCAGTTCTTTCATCATCGCAACATGTGCACGTTTTAAAATACTTATATCACTCGTGCCAGCGGTAAAATGATAAGTGTTTGGCAAAAAATAGCCTTCAATTTTATCATTCTCGATCCCAACCGCGGTGCTAATTTGTGCTTGAGTCATATTGTCAGTTGTATGGATCAAATGCGGATCAGCTTGCAATAATTGTCGCCATTCACTAAAACTCTCACCGTCCACCAGCGTGATCGCATATTGGTATTCTTTACCGTCGGTGATCATTGTTAATACTGAATGCAATGTTGCTTGAGGTTCAATCGCATAAGTACCCGCTTTAATATTCGTCAATGCTGGCTCTAAATACCCCACCCAGCGCAGCCATGGCGATAAGGTGACAATTTTTTCATTACTTAATTGTGTTAATAACCCACGAAAAGAGGTGCCTGATTTCACGGTAATAAATGTTTGTTGTTCAATCAGTATGGGCTTATCAAGCGCCGATTTTACTTGAAAAAAACTCCAACCTGCCACGCCAGCCATTAACAAGCCCAACAGGAAAATCACAATAATCAACTTCTTTAGCACGAATGTAACCTCTTCCATAGTGTTTTGAACATTGTACGTTCACAATATTGTGTAGTTTGTATTTGATTAACAGGTACTAACGCCATCAATGCATTAGTCATAAAAACTTCATCAGCAGCAAATACAGCCGTCAGATCAAAATCCCCCACTTGATAGTCATAATTAAGCTCATCAAGTATATCGAGGACATGTTGACGCATCACCCCTGCAACGCCTGCACGCTGTAGCGCTGGAGTATATACAGTATTGCCTTTACGCCAAAACAGATTGGCCACCGTGGTTTCAATAACTCGATTGTCACCATCAAGTGCAATCGCATCAACCCAACCTGCTTGTTCAATTTCTTGTTTTAATAACACTTGTTCAAGGCGATTTAAATGCTTCATCCCAGCAAGCATTGGGCTATTCCCCATTCGCTGCTGACATACGCCTAATGTAACCCCTTGCTGTTGCCATTGCTGGTAATGCTGTGGCCATTTAAAATGGGTAATAATTACTTGAGTATCATTACAGCCACTTGGATTATACCCTCGCCCGCCACTACCACGGCTAATTAATATTTTTATTCCACCTTTATGAGGATAGTGTAATGCTAGCGCGACTACATCAGTATATACCTGCTGCCAATTTGGTGCTGTAATCGCTAACCGTTGCAGACTCACCTTCAAACGAGCTAAATGCAATGGCCATAACTGAACACATTGTTGCTCAACTAACATTGTTGTAAAGCAACCATCGCCATACTGGGTCGCTCTATCTGTAATGGCAAGCACCTGTTGTTCGCAACCATTCACTGAGGCCATTGCGTCTTCCTTTTAACAGATAAAAAAATAGCCCGATATCGAAATATCAGGCTACTTAATCATATCAGTTTATGGCACTTATTACTCAATACGCAAATAAGCGAATTAAATTTTCTTAAACAATAGCGAACCGTTAGTGCCACCAAAACCGAATGAGTTACATAATGCGTATTCTAGATTAGCTTGACGCGCTTCACCTGGAACATAATCAAGATCACAACCTTCACCTGGGTTATCCAAGTTAATTGTTGGTGGTACAACTTGATCAATCAAACTTAGAATAGTAATGATTGATTCAACAGAGCCAGCAGCACCTAATAGGTGACCTGTCATTGATTTAGTTGATGAAACCATCACATTGTCAGCCGCAGCACCTAGTGCGCGTTTAATGCTTAATGTTTCAGCTTTATCACCAGCAGGCGTTGATGTGCCGTGGGCATTGATGTAGCCAATCTTATCAGCATTGATACCCGCATCACGAATACAAGCTTCCATCGCTAATGCACCACCAGAACCGTCTGCACTTGGTGACGTCATGTGGTAAGCATCACCACTCATACCAAAACCAACAAGCTCTGCATAAATTTTAGCGCCACGAGCTTTAGCGTGTTCGTACTCTTCTAGCACAATCACACCAGCACCATCACCTAATACAAAACCATCGCGATCTTTGTCCCATGGACGAGAAGCCGCTTGGGGATCATCATTACGTGTTGATAATGCTTTTGCAGCAGCGAAACCCGCCATGCCTAGTTCTGTTGATGCTTTTTCTGCACCACCCGCTAGCATTGCGTCAGCATCACCGTATGCAATCATACGTGCAGCATGGCCAATGTTATGAAGGCCCGTCGTACACGCTGTAGAGATAGCGATATTTGGACCACGTAGACCGTACATGATAGACATGTGGCCTGCGATCATATTAACAATTGTTGATGGTACAAAGAACGGACTAATTTTACGTGGTCCTTTGTCGATCAATGTTTGATGGCCAGCTTCAATTAAACCTAAACCACCAATACCAGAACCAATAGCAACACCAATACGTGGTGCATTTTCTTCAGTAACTTCAAAACCAGAATCTTTGAATGCTTGTACGCCAGCTGCTACGCCATACTGGATAAATAAATCCATTTTGCGAGCATCTTTTCGAGACATGTAATCTTCGCAATTGAAATCTTTGATCATTCCGGCAAATTGAGTAGCAAAGGCGCTTGCATCAAAATGTTGAATGGTACTGATACCACTGGTGCCAGACTGTAAAGCTTTCCAAGAAGATTCAACAGAATTACCAACCGGGGTAAGCATACCCATGCCAGTTACAACTACACGACGCTTAGACACGATTAATTTCTCCGGGAATTGAGGATATAACAGGAAGTGAAAAAAAACAGGCGGTCATAATGACCGCCTGGAAATATTCATTTTTATATTACTGTGCGCTGTTTACGTAGTCGATTGCAGATTGAACAGTAGTAATTTTTTCAGCTTCTTCGTCAGGGATTTCAGTATCGAATTCTTCTTCAAGAGCCATTACTAGTTCAACTGTATCTAGAGAATCAGCACCTAGATCGTCAACGAAAGATGCTTCGTTTTTAACTTCTGCTTCGTCTACGCCTAGTTGCTCAATGATGATTTTTCTTACGCGTTCTTCGATGTTGCTCATACTAATATATTTCCTTTAACAAGAATTCGCTAATGCGATTTGTTGTAGTTTATGCATTACAGCAAAAGTTGCAACACTCATAATGCTGGTCAAACCACGATTTAACCAGAAAAATAGTTCAATTTGACTTGAATCATGAAGTATTACAACAAATTTGCTTAAATCATATACATGCCGCCATTAACGTGCAATGTTTCGCCCGTTATATAAGCAGCTTCATCAGAGGCTAAAAAAGCAACAGCCGCTGCTATTTCACGCGGATCGCCTAAACGACCAGCAGGAACATTTGCTAACGTTGCAGCACGTTGATCATCATTTAGCGCTTTTGTCATATCCGTTTCAATAAAACCGGGTGCAACTGCGTTAACGGTGATTCCACGAGAAGCAACTTCGCGTGCCATCGATTTTGTAAAACCAAGCAAACCTGCTTTAGCAGCTGCATAGTTTGTTTGTCCAGCGTTACCCATAGTACCAACAACAGAGCCAATACTAATAATACGACCATGACGTTTTTTCATCATAGCACGCAACACTGCTTTAGACAGACGGAAAATCGATGTAAGGTTGGTATTCATAACATCTTGCCATTCGTCTTCTTTCATACGCATGAGTAGATTATCACGAGTAATACCGGCGTTATTAACAAGAATGTCAATATCGCCATATTGTTCTTTAATTTGCTTTAATGTGACTTCAATTGACTCTGGTGAGGTTACGTTTAATTCAAAACCTTTACCGTGATCGCCAAGATACGCACTAATAGCATCAGCACCGCTTTCAGATGTTGCCGTACCGATTACAGTTGCGCCACGCTCAGCCAAAATTTCAGCAATTGCACGACCGATACCACGACTCGCACCTGTAACTAGTGCAATTTTACCTTCCAGACTCATTGTAAATCCTCTTTCTAAGCTTAATTACTTTGCTAATGCTGCGGTTAATGATGCTACATCATTTACGGCTTGGCTGCTAAGAGCACGATCAATACGCTTGGTAAGACCAGTTAATACTTTACCCGGCCCCATTTCTAGCAATTCTTCAACGCCTTCAGATGCCATACGCTCAACTGACTCAGTCCAACGAACTGGATTGTATAATTGCTTAACAAGTGCCAATTTAATTGCAACAGGATCAATCTCAGTCGCTACGTCTGCATTATTAATGACAGGCACAGTCGGCGCACTAAATGCTAAGCCTTCTAATGCGATAGCAAGTTTATCTGCCGCAGGCTTCATTAACGCACAGTGTGAAGGAACAGAAACTGGCAATGGTAATGCACGCTTAGCTCCGGCTTCTTTACACAATACATTGGCACGCTCTACTGCTTCTTTGTTGCCCGCAATAACCACTTGACCTGGCGAGTTAAAGTTAACAGGAGAACACACTTGATCTTCAGCGGCTTGTGCACATGCTGCGGCAATCGCATCGTTATCTAAACCAATAATTGCAGACATTGCACCAACACCTGCTGGAACGGCCTGTTGCATTAGTTTACCACGAAGTTCAACTAACTTAACTGCTGCTTGGAAATCAATCACACCAGCACATACAAGTGCTGAATATTCACCCAAGCTATGTCCAGCTAAAACAACCGGTTGTTCACCACCTTGTTGTTGCCATACACGCCAAATAGCGACAGATGCTGTTAATAATGCAGGCTGTGTACGTTGAGTTTGGTTTAAATCTTCAACGGGACCATTTTGAACTAATGCCCAAAGATCATACCCTAAAGCATCAGAAGCTTCAGAAAACGTCTGCTTAACCACATCAAATTGCTCTGCTAAATCAGCAAGCATGCCAACAGTTTGAGAACCCTGTCCAGGGAAAACAATCGCGAACTTAGACATTTGAGAATCCTTATTCTTTATATACTGATCGTTCAGTAAATTAATAGGCTAATAAGACAGCGTTAACTATATGCAACCGTCTGCCTTATCGCAAAATTCTTTTAACGCGTAAACTAAACCCAATGGTGAGTCAGTTTAAAATTTCACTAGTGCAGAGCCCCATGTGAAACCACCACCAAACGCTTCTAATAATAACGTTTGACCACGTTGAATACGGCCATCACGCACTGCTTCATCTAACGCAGTCGGTACAGTTGCTGAAGAGGTGTTACCATGACGATCCAGTGTGACAACCACTTGATCCATCGACATTGATAATTTTTTCGCTGTGGCTGAAATAATACGCATATTCGCTTGATGTGGCACTAACCAATCAAGTTCAGATTTATCCATATTATTGGCAATAAGCGTATTTTTCACTAAGTTAGACAGTTGAGTAACTGCTACTTTAAATACTTCATTACCTGCCATATAAAGCCAAGTATTAGCATCAAAATCTTTATCATGCTCTGGCACAGCAAGGCTTAATAAGCCACCAAAATGACCATCAGCATATAAATGTGTTGAAATGATACCTTGTTCTTCACTTGCGCCAAGAACGACCGCACCCGCCGCATCACCAAATAAGATAATGGTTGAACGATCTTTAGGATCACAATGACGAGAAAGTGCATCAGATCCAATCACTAATACATTTTTTGCCATGCCCGTTTTGATATGCTGATCAGCGACACTTAATGCGTACACAAAACCAGTACATGCTGCAGATAGATCAAAAGCAGGACAGCCTTTAATATCTAACATACCTTGCACTTGGCAAGCAGCCGACGGGAATGAATGGCTTGCACTAGACGTTGCAACAATAATAAGATCAATATCTTCTTTATTGATACCCGCCATTTCAATCGCGTTTAAAGAAGCATGGTAACCCATCACGGCAACCGTTTCGTCAGCGGATGAAATTCGACGCTCACGAATACCAGTACGAGCAACGATCCACTCATCGCTAGTATCTATCATTTTTTCTAAATCCGCATTGGTGCGAACTTGTGTTGGCAAATAGCTGCCAGTTCCTAAAATTTTGCTATACATGAAGACTAATAATGCCTCTCTAATAAGACCTCTTCCAGACGGTCACTGATTTTCATCGGTATTTGGCGTTTAATCTCATAAACCGCTTGGCTTATGGCATTCTCCAAAGCTGTGGTATCAGCACTTCCATGGCTTTTCACTACAATACCGCGTAATCCTAACAGACTTGCGCCATTATACTGGTCGGGGTTCAATTGTTGTAAACTATTAAACAGCTCACGAAATAGCCATTTAGCAATTAGGCGCTTAAATGGGTTACGTCCAATATTGCGTTTAATACAATCAATGAATAGGTTAGCCACCCCTTCACTGGTTTTTAAACTTACATTTCCGACAAAACCATCACACACAATCACATCCGCTTTATCTGAATATAATTGATGACCTTCAATATAACCAATGTAATTAATATCAGGAGATTCAGTCAACATTTCAGCACAACGTTTCACCAGATCATTGCCTTTAATGGCTTCTTCGCCAATATTAAGTAATGCAACCCGTGGTGATGTGCCTAATGTTTGTTCAGCAACAACCGATCCCATAACAGCAAATTGAAACAAGGTATCTGCATCACAGGAAACATTTGCGCCTAGATCGAGTAACCAAGTATGGTTAGCGTGGCGATTAGGAATTTCTGAAATTAAAGCAGGACGTTCAACACCGGGAAGTTGTTTCAGTACATAACGAGATAAAGCCATTAATGCCCCCGTATTACCAGCACTAACACAAGCGTCAGCATCTCCTGCGGCAACAGCTTCTAGAGCCATACGCATTGAGGAACCTTTACTATGACGTAATGCTTGTGATGGACGAGTTTCATTAGCTATAACATTATCGCAATGTACGATAGACAATCGAGGATGATTGAGCTTATTAAGAAGTGTTAACTGGGTAGTGATAGCACTAATATCACCAAATAGAATGAGTTTGAGCTCAGGCGAATGTAACAGTGCCTGCACGGCGGCAGGCACTGTTACTTGAGGACCGAAATCCCCGCCCATTGCATCAAGTGCAACGGTAAGACCCATTAAGGTTCAACCTTACTTGTTGATAACCTTACGGCCACGGTAGAAACCGTCAGCTGTCACATGGTGACGTAGGTGAGTTTCACCTGATACTGAATCTACAGATACTGCTGCTGTAGTTAGTGCATCATGTGAACGACGCATACCACGTGCTGCACGTGATTTTTTGCTCTTTTGTACGGCCATTAACCCTACTCCTGTTAAATTTAACTTTTAAGATTTTTTAATACTGCAAACGGATTCGGACGCTCATTAGCAACGGGGATATCACCAAAAGACAAGTTATAAGTGCCGATCTTACAATCGTCATCATCATGTCTTGCAACTTGTGGTAACTCTAACATCAATTCATCTTCGATGAGTTCAATTAGATTAATCTCGCCATTTTCATCGACAATTGTCGGCTCATAGGCTTCCGGTAACTTGTCAATAGCCTCTTCGTCACGAACTGGACTATAACAGAATTCAACACTAAGTGTGTGTGGAAATTCTCCCTGACATCGCTGACAGGTCAACATCACATCTATATTTGCGTTTCCGCGAATAAAAGGAATACGACGTTGATCAAGGTCAAAAGACAAGCTGACGTTTGCATCACTTATTACGCTCTGGGTTGAGCCAGCTAAACGGGACAGAAGATCAGCTTTGATGATGCCATCATAGTCGAGTCTTTTCTGTGCAGTGCGTACTGGATCTACCTTTATCGGCAATTTTACCTTTTGCATAGGGCGCGAATACTAGCCTTATAGTCTGGTTGAGTCAAAGGAAATGTGCCCGAATTAACAGCTTTTGAAAAATTCTCATGCTGCCATGAAAATTCATTCAACATTCACTCCCTCTCCTCATTAAAAAGTTTTTATTTCTCCATCACTCAATCACTTGACGATTGCTGATAAAATGATGAAAGATCACTCAATCATTGTTCAAATGCTAACCAATAACAACTTTGTTGGAATTCAAATCAATAATTACGCTTTATAATACCATTGTGCTGTAACGATAACATCGTCTGTCTGCATTGAAATTAAAACAATCAATAAATAGGCTTACTGGCTTTGAATAACGACGATGAGTACACTCATACTACTTTTTCCTTTAGATAACTCATCATAGCTTATGAATCAACCACTTGTTCTTGCATCTACTTCGCCATTTCGTAAAAGCCTACTTGAAAAACTTCAGCTACCTTTTACGACAGCAAACCCTAATGTTAATGAAGCCAGACTTGATAATGAGTCAGCAACAACCTTAGTAAAGCGATTAGCTCAAGCAAAAGCACAAGCTTGCGCAGAATCGCATCCTCATCACCTTATTATAGGTTCAGACCAAGTATGTGTCATCGATGGTGACATTTTAGGTAAACCGCATACCGAAGCGAACGCTTGTGCTCAGCTACGCGCAGCCAGTGGTAAAGTCATCACTTTTTATACAGGCTTGTGTTTATATAATGCACAAACACAAATAGCCCAAGTAATTTGTGAACCTTTCCACGTCCATTTTAGAACCTTAACTGATAATGAAATTGCACATTACGTCACTAAAGAACAACCACTTTACTGTGCTGGTAGTTTTAAAAGTGAAGGTTTAGGCATTGCGTTATTTAATAAGTTAGAAGGACGCGATCCAAATACTTTGGTGGGATTACCGCTTATTGCCTTACGAGAAATGCTGGCCAATGAACATATCGCTGTTTTATAAGCCAAGATCTGCATTACGAAAATAAAGCATAAAAAAGGCGAGCTTAATGCTCGCCTTAATATTTTCAACAGCAATTAAAAAGTACGTAGCTTTTCCAAACAACGTTCTAATACAGGTTCCATCGGCGCACTAATATCCATAAACTCATCCGTACTTGGATGGGTGAATCTAATGTTTGCCGCATGTAAGAACAATCGTCCTAAACCCGTTTTTTTAGTATAAGCATCAAAACGTGGGTCGCCATAACGATCATCCCAAGCAATAGGGTGACCTTCATATTGACAATGCACACGAATTTGGTGAGTACGACCAGTTACTGGGCTAGCTTGTACTAACGTTGCTTGTGCGAAACGTTCAAGGACTTTAAAGCGTGTATCTGATGCCTTACCTTGAGAGTTAACACGCACAATACTATTTACTTCATTTTTTAATAGCGGTGCATTGACTCTCTTACAGTTTGCCTTCCATTCCCCCATCACTAAGGCAAAATAATATTTCTGAACCGTTTTTTCTCTAAATTGTTCTTGTAGCTTACGTAACGCTGAACGTTTCTTCGCTATCAACAAAATGCCAGAGGTATCTCGGTCAATACGGTGTACTAATTCAAGATATCGAGCATCAGGTCGTAATGCACGTAACGCCTCAATCACACCAAACTTCAAACCACTACCACCGTGAACGGCAGTGCCCGAAGGCTTATTCAAAATTAAAACATGATCATCTTCATAGATAATGCATGATTCAAGTTCAGCGACTTTATGAAGTTTAGTGCTAATCGGTGCTTGTTCCTCTTTTTCAGAAACAAAAACCGGTGGGACACGTACGAGATCACCATCTTGCAATTTATATTCAGGTTTAATACGTTTTTTGTTTACTCGCACCTCGCCTTTACGCAAAATACGGTAAATCATACTTTTTGGTACATTTTTAAGCCTAGCACGGAGAAAATTATCGATCCGTTGGCCAGCAAAATCATCAGTAATATCGATGAATTGCACTTTAGGTTTATCTTCTGTCATAAATTTGATTGTACCATGCAAATAAAGCAGATTGCCGCAAAAAAGTGAGCCTGCTATGATTGCATTCTAGAATAAGTTTTTTTGCTTATTTTACTGACAAGATGAGCATGCTCTCATCATTTCGGCTATTTTATATACAACTCAGGTGATAAACGCAGCACGTGGCGTAAGACGTTATGGTTACCGGAGTTTTTTTTAGTGCGTTAGATTACAGATTTTTTTGATGTAACAGATACAACCACACCTCGATGTGGTGATACCAGCTGTGTGTTTCAGATCTAACAATCTCTTACATAGTTGGCTAATACGTGTGGCCATAGAGCACTCCTGCATTCCAACCGTGAGGTTGCACCCGTACATCAGACTTGGAGTCAGGCACCATCAAATATTTGATGTAATTAGCGGCGCTAATACAACAACAATAATGAGTACAATATAATGAAAAGAATGTTGATTAACGCAACTCAGAAGGAAGAGTTGCGCGTCGCATTAGTTGATGGCCAAAAGCTATTTGATCTTGATATCGAAAGCCCAGGTCACGAATCTAAAAAAGCAAATATCTACAAAGGCCGTATCACACGTATCGAACCAAGCCTGGAAGCTGCGTTCGTTGATTACGGTGCAGAACGCCATGGCTTCTTACCTTTAAAAGAAGTCGCTAAAGATTACTTCCCATCAAATTATTCTTATCAAGGTCGTCCTAACATTAAGGAAGTCTTGAAAGAAGGCCAAGAAGTTATCGTCCAAGTTGATAAAGAAGAGCGGGGCAATAAAGGTGCCGCACTAACAACCTTTATCTCATTGGCTGGTAGCTACTTAGTATTAATGCCTAATAACCCTCGTGCTGGCGGTATTTCTCGTCGTATCGAAGGTGAAGAACGAACTCAACTTAAAGCGGCATTAAGTACATTAGAACTGCCTCATGGCATGGGTCTGATTGTACGTACTGCTGGTGTGGGTAAATCAGGTGAAGAGCTTGAGTGGGATTTAAACGTTCTTCTTAATCACTGGAGTGCAGTGAAAGAAGCTTCTGAATCTCAAGCAGCTCCGTTCTTGATCCACCAAGAAAGTAATGTTATTGCACGTGCTATTCGTGATTATCTACGTCGTGATATCGGTGAAATTCTTATCGATAGCCCACAAATATTTGAGCGCGCACGTGAGCATATCAAATTAATTCGCCCTGATTTCTTATCGCGTATTAAACGTTATGACGGTGAAGTACCACTATTCAGCCACTACCAAATTGAAAGCCAAATTGACTCTGCGTTCCAGCGTGAAGTTCGTTTACCTTCAGGTGGCTCAGTCGTTATCGATCCAACAGAAGCACTAACGTCAATTGATATCAACTCTGCCCGTGCAACAAAGGGTGGTGATATCGAAGAAACCGCACTACAAACTAACCTAGAAGCCGCAGATGAAATTGCACGTCAATTACGTCTTCGTGATCTTGGTGGTCTTGTGGTTATCGATTTCATTGATATGACACCTGTTCGTCACCAACGTGAAGTAGAAAACCGTTTACGTGAAGCCGTTCGTGTTGACCGCGCACGTGTACAAATTGGTCGTATCTCTCGCTTTGGTTTGCTTGAAATGTCTCGTCAACGTTTAAGCCCATCTTTAGCAGAAGCAAGCCACCACGTTTGTCCACGTTGTACAGGTACAGGTGTTGTACGTGATAATGAATCACTATCACTCTCTATCCTGCGTTTAATCGAAGAAGAAGCATTAAAAGATAACAGTTCACAAGTTGTTGCAATTGTACCTGTGCCTGTTGCTTCTTACTTACTAAACGAAAAACGTGCAGCAGTACAACACATTGAGAAATACCACAATGTGCATGTTGTTATTGTGCCAAACCCTGACATGGAAACACCACACTTTGAAGTGTTACGTATCCGTGAAGGTGAAGAGCAAGAGACGCTTTCATACCATCTTCCTAATGTTATTGATGCATTAAGAGAAGCGGAAGCAACTGAAGCTCCACAACAAGAGCGTACAACTAGAAAACGTGAAGAACCTGTTCTACACGGTTTCGCAGCGCCTAAACAACCCGCTCCTGTGACAGCTGCACCAGAAGTACCAGAAGTACAACCAACACGACAATCAACACTAAGCGCACAAACGATTATTGCTCAAGCACCAACCCTATTTAATCGTCTTTTTGCTGCAATTTCTTCATTCTTTAATAACAGTACTGAACAACAGACTGCCGTTAAACCAGATGTTGAAACACCAGTAAAAGAACAAGAAAATAACAGTAATCGTCGTAACAACAATAACCGTCGTCCTGATAATCGCCCTGATACTCGTCGTAATGACCGTCAAGGTAACCGTGATAACACTCGCCGTAATAACACCCAAGAGAGTGATCAAGACAACAACGTTGAACAACAGGATCGCAACAACGAACAGCGTCAGCAGCCTCGTCGTCGCAATGAACGTAATGAGCGCACGGACAAAAACCGTCAACCTCAAACCGAACGTCCAGTAAAACAACCACGTCAACCTCGTTCTGAAGAAGTGAAAGAGCAACCGCGTCAATCTCGTAAAGAAGAGATTCAAGCGCAAAAGCAACAGCGCCAACAATCAGAAGAAGTCGAAGTGAAAATAGCTGAAACGGTTGTTGTTGAAGTTCCCGTTGAAGCCCACGTTGAAGCGCCGGTTGAAGCTGAAGACAGAGTCGTTAAGATAAAACAACGTCGTCAACGTCGTCAGTTACAGAAAAAGATCCGCTTTACTAGCAACGTAGAAACAGCGGTTGTAGCTCAACCAATTGTTGAAACGAATGCTATCACTGCAATCACCAACCCATCACCATTAATGGAAATGGGTACAACAATTGCAAAAGAAGCACAAACAACACCAGCTCAAGATCAATCTGTGATTGATGAACAATCAGAAACAAATGAGCAGGACAACAATCAACGTCGTAATCGTCGTTCACCACGCCACCTACGCGCTAGCGGTCAACGCCGTCGCCGTATTCGTGATACCCGTGTTGAAAAGCAAGATTATGAGCAGCATGAAGATCCAAGCTGTTATAACGTTGCTGATGCTGTTGAGTTCGCGGTTGTTGAAGCAACAGATACAATTGGCGATATGGTTAATATTGTCTCTATTGTTGAGAAACCACAAGCACTGCGTCCAACCTCAGGTGTAGCTGCACCAGAAATGGCAATGGGCAAAGTATGGTCACACATTAAGCCAACAGTTGAAGCGCCTGTAGTAGATGTTATTACTGAGCAAGCTCATCAACCAACAATCGCCCAAGCATTACCTGAAGTCGTTGTATCACAACCTACTTTAGGTGGTGTTGCGATGCCAGAACTTGCAATGGGTAAAGCATTCCCATTACGTTCAGCACCAGTTGTTGAAGCACCAGTTGTTGAAACGCCAGTTGTTGAAGCACCCGTTGTTGAAGCACCCGTTGTTGAAGCGCCCGTTGTTGAAACGCCAGTTGTTGAAATGCCAGTTGTTGAAACGCCAGTTGCTGAAGCACCCGTTGTTGAAACGCCAGTTGTTGAAGCACCAGTTGTTAAAGCAGCATCAGCACCAATGACAAAAATTGTCACTGAAGCTGTTGTAGTAACAGCAACCTCTCCACGTGGTTTCCATGCGGTAGCGGCAATGACTAAAGCACCAGCACCTGTAGAAACAGCTGTAAAAGTTCACGTTGAAGCAGCACCATTACGCGAACGTGTAACAACACGCTCTGCAGGTAGCCAAACAGCAACGAGCACAGCAGCAGCACCAATGACTAAGCCATCTTTTGACTAAGTTAGTGTAAACTGCTAATAAAAAGCCATGCATCTGCATGGCTTTTTTTATCACCGCTTTTTGAGTCAGAAATAACCACAAAATTTAACATTTTCATGGTTTAACTTAATTAATATGCTATACAAGCACATCTTTAGACCTTTTAGCGTCTTAAGTTGAAGCATTGTAAATCTTTCGGTAACATTCTGTTACTCAATATATGTTAACTATCCATTCATTTTAGCGAAGAGAAGTACGCCTAATATATGCCTGAATTTCCTCAAGTCTCACAACAATCAGTCAAAAATGACATTCTATCTGGATTAACTGTAGCACTTGCTCTAGTACCAGAAGCCGTTGCTTTTGCTTTTGTCGCAGGCGTAGATCCTATGGTTGGTCTATACGCTGCATTTATTGTCGGTTTAATTACGGCCATCTTTGGCGGTCGTCCTGGCATGATCTCTGGTGCCACAGGGGCAATGGCTGTCGTTATGGTAAGCCTTGTTGCCCAACATGGTATTCAATACTTATTTGCTGCTGTGATGTTAGCGGGTGTATTCCAAATACTCGCAGGTGTCTTCCGCCTCGGTAAATTTATTCGCATGGTGCCACATCCTGTAATGATAGGTTTTGTAAACGGCCTTGCGATTGTTATTTTCTTGGCGCAATTAGGCCAATTTAAAGTGCCATCACTGACTGGTGGTCTTGAATGGATGCACGGTACTCAGCTATACATCATGCTGGGATTAGTATTATTAACCATGTCCATCATTTACTTTTTACCTAAACTCACCAAAGCGGTCCCCTCTTCGTTAGTTGCCATTTTGACCGTAACAGCATTGGTGCATATATTAGGTCTAGATTCACGTACTGTCGTCGATTTCGTCCGTACAATGAGTGGTGATGCTAATGCGACCCTTGCGGGTTCATTACCTACTTTTGCCCTACCCGATGTTGGTTTTAATCTAGCGACCCTTAAAATTATTCTGCCTTATTCTTTAATTCTTGCCGCGGTAGGTTTAATCGAATCATTACTGACACTGACTGTTATTGACGAAATGACCAATACTCGCGGCCACGGTAACCGTGAATGTGTCGGCCAAGGTCTGGCTAATATTACTTGTTCAGTTTTCGGCGCAATGGGTGGTTGTGCCATGATTGGCCAATCAATGATCAACATTAACTCTGGTGGTCGTGGCCGTTTATCGGGCATTACTGCTGCCATTGGTTTATTAGTGTTTATTTTGTTTGGATCAGCATTCATTGAGATGATCCCACTGGCTGCGCTGGTTGGTGTGATGTTTATGGTTGTTATTGGTACGTTTGAGTGGGCAAGTTTACGCATGCTACATAAAGTACCTAAACATGACTTCTTTACTATTATTCTTGTTACTTGTGTAACGGTTGCAGCGGATCTTGCTGTTGCGGTGTTTGTTGGTGTTATTTACTCGGCATTGGTATTTGCGTGGAACCATGCAAAACAAATTTATACCAGTTCTTACATTGATAACGATGGCGCAAAAGTGTACCAAATTAATGGCCCATTATTCTTTGGTTCAGCATCTCGTTTCCTTGACTTATTTGACGCACCTAATGATCCACAAACCGTGATTATTGATTTTGCCCATTCACGTGTTGCTGACCACTCAGCCATTGAAGCGATTGATACACTTGCAGAACGTTACGCAAGCCGTAACAAAACCCTGCATATTCGTCACCTTAGTCCTGAATGTCGTCGATTACTGCAAAAAGCAGGTAATCTAGTTGAAGTGAACATGCTAGAAGATCCAACCTACAAAGTTGCAACGGATGTTCTAGGCTAATCAACGTAATACGCCAAAATAAAAGCCCGTGTAGTCCTGTGACTGCACGGGCTTTCATTTATAATCATTTATACATTATGATTGTATTTATGCTAAATGTAGCAATGTTACCAAAGAGGAAATTATGGTTGATTTAACTACCAAGGACGAACGTCACCAAGCCCGTCAGCAACGTTTAAAAGAACAGGTTGACAACAAAATTAATGCCGCGCAACAAGAGCGAGGATTAGTACTGGTTATTACGGGTAACGGTAAAGGAAAATCAACCTCTGGCTTTGGAATGATCGCGCGCGCTGTCGGCCATGGTCAACAATGTGGCGTTGGTCAATTTATCAAAGGCACCTGGGATTGTGGCGAACGTAATCTGCTACAACAACATGGGGTAATATTTTCTGTCATGGCAACTGGCTTTACATGGGAAACCCAAAATAAAGCCGCAGACACACTCGCAGCTCAAGCGACATGGGCTGATTGTAAAGCAATGCTAGCGGATGATAAATTAGATGTAGTGTTGCTTGATGAGCTGACTTATATGGTAACTTACGACTATGTTGATTTAGATGAAATCATTAACGCGATCAACGCAAGACCCTCACAACAAACCGTTATTATTACAGGACGCGCAGCTCATCGTCGTTTAATTGATATTGCAGATACCGTTTCTGAAGTGCGCAATGTAAAGCATGCTTTTGAACAAGGCATCAAAGCGCGCAAAGGTATTGATTGGTAATTGTAAATAAGGTGCTACACATATAAATTCATATTGTTCAATAAACAAGCATGTAGTTAGACTCGGTGATATTTTGCTATCTGGATAAGCAATAAATCTTATACTAGCGACATGTATAAAAATAAAATAAACAGCCTCAGTGCTGGAGAAAGTATGCCATCTCATTTACCTAACTCATTTAGTAAACCGTTTCTGAAAGTTTTTCATATTTTAGAAGCGATATTATTAATAGCCATTACCTTAGCGACCGTTATTGCAATGGTGAATGAATTTATTCATGTGTTTGTTAACCGTAATATTCAGTTAACAGATATTTTATTAATGTTCATTTATCTCGAAATTCTTGCAATGGTGCAGCAATTTGTTGCTCACGGTAAGATCCCTGTCCGTTATCCGTTGTATATCGCGATTATGGCTATCGCTCGTTATATTACTCTTGGTATGAAAGAGCTTGATGGACCCTTTATTATTTGGTTATCACTCGCGGCCTTTATTTTAGCCGCTGCTACCGTTTTGATTCGAATTGGCCATCACTATTGGCCTTATGATGAACCAGAAGAGCCGGGTAAAAAGCAAGTTGACGATTAATTATCAGATTTAAAATACAGCACGCTTTAAATTTAAAAGGGCGAATCAAATAATTCGCCCTTTGCTATTTAAAATAGCCATTCACAACAAAGTAATACGAATTACTGCTTAAATAACGATTTGTGCAAGTGTATAACCAATACAACATGCTGAAATAACGCCAATTAAACCAGGCATCATAAAGCTATGGTTAAAGTACCACTTACCAATTTGAGTAGTACCTGTTACATCAAAGTTAACGGTTGCGATATCTGAAGGATAATTAGGAATAAAGAAATAACCGTATGTCGCTGGCATTAAACCAATTAATAACGCTGGGTTTAATCCCATCGCTAAACCTACAGGTAACATCATCCGTGCTGTTGCTGCTTGTGAATTCACCACAACAGAAACAGTGAATAATGCCAACGCAAATGTCCACGGGTAACCTTGCACCATTTCAGTAATGCCTGATTTAAACGATGGCATCGCGTATTGGAAATAAGTATCACTCATCCAAGCAATACCAAAAATAGCAATTGCTGCTACCATTCCTGATTTAAACACTACCCCTTCAGGCACTTTCTGCACATTAGTACGTGTCACTAATAGAATTAAGCCACCAAAACCTAACATCATCATTTGAATAATTAATGCCATTGAAATCGGTTTTGCATCACCAATAGTTCGAATTTCTGGCACCATCGCGACAATAACAATCGTTACTAACGCGACAATAAACAAGATCACTGCATGCATAGCAGAACGTGGTAATTGTTCATTCAATGACGTTTTAGTGGTATGCAAAATTTGTTCACGCCAAACTGGATCTTTCAAACGACGTTGATATTCAGGATCATCAGCTAACTCTTTACCACGGCGTAAGCTGTACAATGACAACAACAATGTACCGCCTAAGGTTGCAGGAATAGTCACCATCAAAATGGATAATAAATGGATAGAGTCAGTGATTGTTGATAATTGTGCGAGATAATAAACGACAGCTGCCGAAATAGGGCTGGCAGTGATCGCAAGTTGAGAAGCAACAGATGAAGCCGCCATTGGACGCTCTGGACGAATACCATTTTTAAGGGCAACATCACCAATAATTGGCATAATTGAATACACCGCATGACCTGTACCTAACATAAAGGTCATAATATAAGTCACTAGCGGGCCAACAATAGTAACGCGCTTAGGATTACTTCGTAAAATACGTTCTGCTATTTGCCGCATGTATTTTAAGCCACCAGCAGCCTCAAGAATGGATGCACATGTAACCACTGCAAGGATAATCAACATCACGGTAATCGGTGGTGATGTCGGTGGCATACGGAAGATAAACACTTCCACCAGCAAACCTAATCCCGAAACAACCCCTAATCCAATACCACCAAAGCGACTACCTGCATACAGCACCAACAACAGGAATAAAAATTCCAAATACAACATGACCTATCTCCTTATATATCATTGATACTTTATTAACCAAAGTACCTATTATTAGGAGTAAAATGCCTCTTATATCAATCAGGTATATTGATAAATATCATATTATGTAATAGAAATAATCACAAAATTTCACTTCTGGGAACTATCACCAATAACTACTGCGCCATAAAAACAACTTACTTACTCGTTAAATTATTAATAATCACAAAAAAAACACTACTAAGTAACATTATTCAGGCAATAGCTGATAAATAAACCATACCGATGACTTACACTCCGATACTAATAGTCATCATTATGCAATAAATCCTGTTGTATACCGCATTCTATGACGCTTATAGTGTAACAACATCGTAAAAACCAAAAAAGGATAGCGACAAAGCTATCCTTTTTAATGACTATAAAATAACCATGTCTATCTTGCTATTCTTCTTCAATAGCACCATCAACGACAACATCATAATCAGGTCGATTTTCTTTGGCTGTTGCTATCCAAGCGGCACAGAATAAGGTCAATCGTGCAAAGAAATAGAAGAAAGCCATTAAACCGATAATAGAACCAAAAGCCGCACCTGATGGTGAGCTAGCTAATTTAGGCAATAAGAATGTCATCGCAAACTTAATTGCTTCAAAACCAATTGCTGCCAATAACGTTCCTTGCATTAATGTCTTACGGTTAAAGCGGCGACGAGGCAACATCCAAAATATCCATAGGAACATCAGATAGTTCGCTAAAATAGAAATAGTTAATGCAATCGTCGTTAATACAGGTCGTAACCACGTAATACCGCCAAGGCCTAATGCATCAACAATCATAGCTTGTGCTGAACCTGCAACCGACGTTAATACCACCGTAAAAATCAATGCTGCAACCAATCCGGTTAATCCAATAAGATCTTTACAATATTGCAGTAAAATATGTTCTTTATCTTCCGGTTTACGCTCCCACACATCACGAGTTTGCGCCCGTACGGCTTCACGTAAGTTGCCCATCCAGCTAATACCAGAATAGAGTGCAATCGCCAAACCACTTAAACCGACGGTTGTACGCTGGCTAATAGCCGTTTGTACCATTTGCTTTAAAGTATTCGCTAAATTTGGATCCGTCACCCCAGCAACAATTTTATCAATAATGTTTGTCAGCAATACTTGGTTTGACGCTAAGATAAAACCTGCGGCAGCAAACAGCACCATTAAAATGGGTATTAGTGATAAAAATGAGAAATAGGTAATTGCTGCACCAAACTGGCTGCCTAAACGATCATTAAAGCGATCCGCTGCGCGAATAAAATGGTCAATTGGTGGTAGGGCTTTGATGGCATTGCCGACAAAGGTTATTACTCCCCTTATTTTAGAGAGTAACGTCGATTTTTCAGAAGGTATCGTTTTATTAGTCATAATTTTACTGCTGGTACCATAAAAATACTCAATAATATTAGTCATGGATAAAAACAAATCCAATCTAATAATAACAAGCCGCTACATACCTGCTACTTAATTGATTATCTAGTTAAAAAATAAAAGGTTTGCCGATAACAGCAAACCTCTTCTATTATACTTTACGTTAGCAATAGCACTACTTAGTAAATGTTAATTAAATAACCCTTTCAGTAGTTTATCTGCGACATTTTTAATATTGTCATCTTTTGCTTTATCGCCAAACAATTTTTCTAAGCCTCGATTAATTTCTTTCTTAGCTTTACTCTCTAGCTCTGCATTATTCTTAAATAAGTCTTTAATATTTAAGTTATATTTAGGCTGTTGCCAAGTACCAGTAACATGAATAGGAACGGCAATACCTTTGATTTTATCCAGTCCTTTACCACTAGCAACAATCTCAGAATTAATCATCAGATCAATACTTTCATTAACAAGACTGGTTTTACCTTGACCTACAATTGCAATTAACGGTGATGCTAAATGGAAGTTATCCGTTGCTGCAATGCCATGATCTAATTTTAAGGTCGCAGTTAATGCTGAAAAATCTGTTTTCTTTGCAGTATCAGTTTCAGCTTCGCCTTTTAATTTAGCTTTCGCATTGCGCAGTAAATCTGGAATATTAACCCCATACACCGAACCATCTGAAACATTAACCTTAATCGAACCTACAATATTATGGCGAATATTCGCTTCAGATAAACCATGTCCACGTAAATCTGTGGTGATATTAGCTTTACCAGCAAGTAGCTTATTATTTGCAACTGCTTTTAATAATGGTAATAGATCCACATTAGATACAGTATTTTTTAAATGGTATCTCGGTAAAGTACTATTGACATCAATGGAAGCACTGCCTGTTACCTTACCGCCATATAAATTAGCTTCAAAACGATTGATGGTCGCAATACCTTGTTTTACCGAGGTCACAACCTTAACATTCGCTATATCAGCATTATCTACCGTTAACTGCTTAATCGCTATCATACCCGCCAAATCGATATTTTTTAGCGCACTAAGATCAGGTTCTTGCGTAGAAATATCTGTCTTGGTATTAAAATTGGTATTAGCAGGCGAATTCATCGCAGCCGCCGCTTTTGCCGTATTATTATTTGTAGCAACTGATTTTGTAGGCAACCAACTATCAACATCAATATTATCGCTTGATAATGCAAAACGAATATCAGGAATTGCAGCAGCTAAATATGAACCAGAGCCTGCTACTTTTGTGCCGTTAGCATTAATAGTAACCTGACTGATTAATGCTAATTTTTGACTAATATCATATGTTGCATCAGCATCAACCACTAAATTTATTGTTGGACGAGGCAGCATTTTACCCACTAAATCATTAGTTATTTTCAGTCCTTGAACCGTAATAACATTATGATCTGGCGCTAATTTCATTTTAGCAACACCATGAGTATCAAAGTTTAGATTTGGTACTTTACCATCCACTGAAAAAGTCACATTTGACCACTGACCCAGTGTAAATTGATCAAGCCCTAATTGTGCATTTTTGATATCAAGATTGCCATCGATCATACTCATGGTAGCCGATAATGCTTTTAACTTAACATTCTTATAATTAGCCGCTAAATTAAGATCGGTACTTCCCTGCGCACTAAAGGTTAATGCATTGACATGACCTTGCACATTAAAGGTTGCTTTAGTCCATGTTTGTGGTTGAAAGCTATCAAGCGTGAAATTAACGTGATTAAGTTGTGCAACCATCTTGGTTTGATCATTACGTACATCTGCACTCGCATTAACTAACTTAATACCTGCAACTGATACTTTCCACTGTGCCTTTTGATCATGATTCGTGATCGTATTTTTTGTCGTTGTTGTTTCAGCTTCTGCTTTTTTAGCCATTAAACCATCAAGGTTAGTATGACCATTTGCTAAAGTTTGAACAAAAACATGCGCGCCATCTAAACGCATTTCACCAATATCAAGATGTTGAGACAATAACGGTAAAACTGATACTGATAAGTCTGCTTGTTTAAACTGCACTAAATTAGGCTCAGCAAACCCTTTGGGATTTCGAAATTCAGTTTCACCAACACTTAATCCTAATGTAGGGAAAAAACGCCAGTTAATATCACCATTAATAACTAAGTCTCGCCCCGTCATTTTTTTAACTTGTTCAGTCAGCAACGGCTTAAACTGATTAGGGTTAACAAAGGTAACTAGCGCGCCAATACCAATCACGACTAATAAAATCAGCCCGAGTAATATATACAGTATTTTTTTCATTATGCCCCTCGGATATGCATAGAACGTCACCATTCATAGTGGACTATGCAAAAATAATTTGTTTAAAATTAACCCTATAAATCAATGTCATTAAGACCATTGACACCAAGATTAGTTCATCATAAACATAATAGCTAAACAAAAGGCAACCCGAAGGCTGCCTTTAATAAACTTTTGACGATAACAACAATAATTAGCATCTAAAAAGATTAACGTTGCTTGTCGTCTTCATTAATACGACTTGCTACCGCACCTTGCTGATTTTTATATTTCGCATCAACACGCTTGTTATACGGTTTTTCCGCCGGACCCGACAAGGTCTCAAAACTTAGCGCACCAATAGGCATATGTGGTCGTAACGCTAATGGTAAACGACCTGAATTATAAAATTCAAGCACAATACGTCCTGACCAACCGGGATCAATACGATGCGCAGTTACATGCACCATTAAGCCTAAACGCGCTAATGATGAACGACCGTCTAACCAACCAACAATGTTATCGGGTAATGTCACTGACTCATGAGTAACCGCTAATGCAAGCTGACCCGGATGAAGAAAAAAGGCTTCTTCTTCTGCGACAATAATCTCATCACTCATTACTTTTTCAAGTTGAGTGGCGACATCTTCTTTTTTACCGGATAGATCAATAAATGGCGCACCATGATCATTAAAGACGCGGAAATTATTCCCAAGGCTTACATCAATCGTTAGGCCACTTATACAATCATCAGATGGTCGTGGTTCAATGCTGATTTTGCCTTCATCAAGGTAAGCCCTGATATCTCTATCGCAAAGTCTCATTTAATCTCTCTCCTGCATAATACACACTCTATCCTATCAGTGCTTAGCACATGAGAGTGGTATAACAAAACACATCAGTAAGACTTAATGTCGTTGATGGTTCAGCAACGGGTGACGGGGTTATAACCAACAATTATAACTATAAAAATAAGGCTGACATATTGTCAGCCTTATTTATTTTAAATCATTACGAACGTAGCAATTTAGCGATATGTGCTTTTAACACATCAATTGCGATACGGTTCTTACCACCACGAGGAACAATAATATCTGCATATTGTTTTGATGGTTCAATAAATTGCATGAACATTGGACGTACTGTTTTTTGATATTGAATCAAGACTGATTCCATTGTACGACCACGCTCAGCAACATCACGTTGTAAACGACGTAATAAACAGATATCCAATGGCGTATCCATAAAGATACTAGCATGCATAATGTCACGCAAACGAGGTTCAGTTAACAATAAAATACCTTCTAAAATGATCACTTTTTTCGGTGTCATCGTGGTGCTTTCTTGTAAACGAGTATGCTCGTTATAGCTATATTGTGGTACTTCTACTGCTTCACCTTTCATTAACTGCTCTAAATGATCACATAATAAATTATGATCTAGTGCACTTGGATGATCGTAATTAGTTTTAACACGATCCTCCATTGATAGGTGGCTTTGATCGTTATAGTAACAATCTTCCGTGATTACACCGATCTGATGATCGCCGACTTTCTCTTTTAACTCTTTATAAACTGTACTGGCAATCAGACTTTTACCGGAAGCAGAAGCGCCTGCAATACCGATAATAACGCATTGGTGTGAAGTTTCAGACATATCAGAAAGTACCTATTAGACCACGTAGCAAGGCGAATTTGGATAAATTAAACCCTCCGATTATAAGCAGTTGCTATGACAGATACCAGTAAAAATGAGGCATCTGTCATATCTGATTATAATATCAACGGGTTTTGTTTGATTAACCATTACATTGTACGAATAGTAATCTGCTCAGCAACCGTTTCACCTTGCCAATATAGTCGACTAGCAATATTGGCTGCTAACATAATGTATGCTGCCGCTTGTTCTGATTCAGGCGATGCAATAACGGTTGGTGTACCGTTATCAATATCTTGACGAATTTTGATATCTAATGGCAATTGTGCCAATAACGGTACTGCATAATCTTGTGCCATTTTAGCTGCGCCACCCGTACCAAAAATATGCTCTTGATGACCACAATGGCTACAAATGTGATAACTCATATTTTCAACAATACCGAGCACAGGTACATCAACTTTATTGAACATACTAATGCCTTTAATCGCATCAGCTAAAGCTAAGTCTTGTGGCGTTGTCACCACTATCGCGCCAGTAACTGGGATTTGCTGTGATAATGTTAATTGAATATCACCCGTACCTGGTGGCATATCAATCACAAGGTAATCCAGATCAGGCCACCATGTTTCAGTGATAATTTGCGACAATGCTTTCGATGCCATAGGACCACGCCAAATAGTGGCACTTTCTGCTGGCACTAAATAACCCACTGAGTTGGTATATAAACCATGTGCTTCTATTGGCAACATCATCTTGCCATCAGATGATTGTGGTTTTTCATCCATTGCACCCAACATCATCGGGACTGATGGACCATAAATATCCGCATCTAATAGTCCGACTTTGGCACCTTGTTGCTGTAAACCCAAAGCTAAGTTAACCGACGTTGTAGACTTACCCACACCGCCTTTAGCAGAGCTCACAACAATAATGTTTTTAACCCCGTTAAGTGGTTGTTTGTCAGCCACAGCTAACGTTGCCACTCGACAGCGAACATCAAAATTTAACGCTGAATTCACAATACCTTGTTGTTGCTGCTCTGCAATCCATAGGCGTAATTGTTGCGCTAATTCATTGGCTGCAAATGGGATTGTGATGATGATAACACCGTCAACTGATACCGAGACAAAATGCGGCACATCAGCCCATTCCACGCTCAATAGTGGATGTTCAAATTGATTTAGCCATTGGCGAATATCCCCAACGCTATCGAAATGGTTTGTTTCTATTGCCATAAATTAGCACTCCACATAAATGTCATCACTTATTAACAACATCTACGTCACAGTATTAGTATAGAAAACAACCAGTAACGTTGATGCTGCGGGGTAATATCTTCCTCTTTTTTATCATGCTACCACCAAAGTACCCTTTCTGCCCGATTTCCCCCGTCCTAAAACAGATAAATCAGTATCTGACGCTAGTCAATATGCTGTCCATCAGGTAGTATTTGCAGCTATGTTTTTTTACCCATCATGAGCGAAAGAAGTAATTATGGCTGCTAATCCAAGAAAAATTCTGGTGACCTGCGCCCTGCCGTACGCTAACGGTTCTATCCACTTAGGTCACATGCTAGAGCATGTTCAAGCGGATATTTGGGTTCGCTACCAGCGCCTTCGTGGCAACGAAGTTCATTTCATCTGTGCAGACGACGCACACGGCACTCCAATCATGCTTAAGGCACAGCAGATGGGTGTAGAACCTGAGCAAATGATTGCAGAAGTAAGCAAAGAACACCAAGCTGACTTCGCTGGTTTTGATATTAACTTTAGCAACTACCACAGCACGCATTCACCTGAAAACCGTGAACTTGCTTCTTTTGTTTACACCCAGCTAAAAGACAAAGGCTTTATTACTAGCCGTACTATTTCTCAGTTATTTGACCCTGAGAAAGAAATGTTCTTACCTGATCGCTTTGTAAAAGGCACATGCCCTAAGTGTAAAGCTGAAGATCAATACGGTGATAACTGTGATAACTGTGGTGAAACCTACAGCCCAACTGATCTGATTAATCCAAAATCAGCAGTGTCTGGCGCAACACCAATCATGAAAGATTCAGAGCATTTCTTCTTTGATTTGCCACAGTTTGAAGACATGCTAAAAGCATGGACTAAATCTGGTGCACTTCAAGATGAAACATCAAACAAGATGCAAGAGTGGTTCGAGTCTGGCCTACACCAGTGGGATATTTCTCGTGATGCACCTTACTTCGGTTTTGAAATCCCTGGCGAACCTGGCAAATACTTCTACGTATGGCTAGATGCACCAATCGGCTACATGGGTTCATTTAAGAACCTTTGTGATAAGCGCGATGATCTTGATTTTGACGAGTTCTGGAACAAAGACAGTTCAACAGAGCTTTACCACTTCATCGGTAAAGACATTGTTTACTTCCACAGCCTATTCTGGCCTGCAATGCTAGATGGCGCTGGTTTCCGTAAGCCAAATAACGTATTCGTACATGGTTACGTAACGGTAAATGGCGCGAAGATGTCGAAGTCTAAAGGTACATTTATCAAGGCGGGTACTTACTTAAACCACCTTGATCCTGAATGCCTACGCTACTACTACGCAGCAAAACTAAACAACCGTATTGATGATCTCGACCTTAACCTTGAAGATTTCACTCAACGCGTAAACAGCGATGTTGTGAACAAGATTGTTAACCTAGCATCACGTAACGCAGGCTTTATTGCTAAGCGTTTTGACGGCATGTTATCTGAGAATTTTTCAGAGCCTGAGCTTTATGCTGAATTCGTTGGCGCAGCAACACGTATTGGTGATCTTTATGAAAACCGTGAATACAGTCGCGCTATTCGTGAAATCACCGCACTGGCTGATAAAGCTAACCAGTATGTTGATGAAAAAGCACCTTGGGTTGTGGCGAAACAAGAAGGTAAAGATCAAGAGCTACAGGAAATCTGTACTGTTGGTATCAACCTGTTCCGCGTATTAATGGCTTACCTAAAACCTGTAATGCCAAAACTTACCGAGCGTACTGAAGCTTTCTTAAATGAAACGCTAACGTGGGAAAGCATCGAAACACCATTAACAAACCATGAAGTTACTAAGTTCAAGGCATTGTTTAATCGTATCGATCCTGCACATGTTGCGGCAATGGTTGAAGCATCTAAAGAAGAAGCAGCGGCTGATAAAGCGGCGATTGAAGCGGCCCAACCAAAAAGCCCATTAACAAATGAGCCAATTGAAGCTGAAATCGAGTTTGATGATTTTGCTAAAATTGATATGCGTATCGCTAAAATTGTTTCTTGTGAAGCGGTGCCAAAAGCAGACAAACTACTGAAATTCCAATTGGATATCGGTGGTGAAATGCGTCAAGTATTCTCTGGTATTAAATCAGCTTACACACCAGAAGAGCTTGTTGGTAAAATGACGGTAATGGTTGCTAACCTAAAACCGCGTAAAATGAAATTCGGCATGTCTGAAGGTATGATCCTTGCAGCGGGCCCTGGTGGTAAAGATCTATGGATCTTAGAACCTCATGAAGGTGCTCAGCCAGGTATGCGTGTAATGTAATTTACACTGCATCTTAATTCTCGATACCGATAACACTGTTATCGGTATTTTTTTATCTTTTTTTACACATCCCCCCGCTTTATAGAACACCAAACCTATCACCTTACGACCGCTTGTTAATAGGTTGTTGAATGTTGATCTAGCTCCGCTGCAAACTCTAATTTTATAAACAAATATTCATCTCTCGTTCATAATTAGCGATCTTGATCGTTTTCCCTTCTGACAATATCACTTACATTGATTGCGTTAATTTGCTTGTAATTATTCATAAAACCAGCAAAATTTAACCCTAAATAGATAGGAACAATAAAAATAACCCATTTTTTTATTTGATATGAAGGACTCATGATGACTTTAGGTATTGTAACGAACCTCGCCATATTCGTTGGCTTGATAGCATTTCTATATCATATGCAAAATAAACACTACAGTTTTACTAAACGTGTGTTTGCTGGCCTAGGTTTAGGTATTGCCTTTGGTGCTGCGCTACAAGTCTTTTATGGTGCTGGCTCTGAGGTCATCAAAACATCAATTGAATATTTTGATATTGTCGGCGTTGGTTATGTGCGTCTGCTACAAATGATCATTATTCCATTAGTGATGGTATCTATCATCTCTGCCATTCTTAAACTAAATGGTGGCACTTCATTAGGAAAAATAAGCAGTCTCACCCTTGGGGTTCTAATTGTTACCACCATGATTGCCGCTTGTGTTGGTATTCTAATGGCTAACCTGTTTGGTCTTACCGCAGAAGGGCTTACATCAGGTGCCGCTGAAATGGCGCGTGCGAAAAGCCTTGAATCAACCCTTTCTAATGTAGAAGCAATGTCGTTTGCTAAATTAGTGATTGAGTTTATTCCTGCCAACCCATTCTTAGACATGACGGGTGCGCGTCGTACTTCAACTATTGCTGTTGTTATCTTCTCTATTTTTATTGGCTTATCTGCAACGGGTATTGCCAAGAAAAAACCTGAAATCTTCGCCCAATTTGAAGGCTTTATTAAAGTCACTCAAGCGATTGTTATGCGTATGGTAACGTTAGTATTACGTCTAACCCCATTTGGCGTATTAGCACTAATGACCAAGGTTATTTCAGGCTCAAACTACACCGATATTGTAAACCTTGCCAACTTCGTTTTTGCTTCATATGCAGCCTTAATTTTAATGTTTATGATTCACTTAGCACTTGTTGCCATTGTTGGTCTTAACCCAGTACGCCATTTTAAAAAAATCATTCCAGTGCTGGCTTTTGCTTTCACATCTCGCACCAGTGCAGGTTCAATTCCAATGAACGTGCAGACCCAAGAAAAATGCCTCGGTGTTCCGTCTGGAATTGCTAACTTCTCCGCCTCTTTTGGTTCAACCATTGGTCAAAATGGTTGTGCGGGTATTTACCCTGCCATGCTTGCAGTGATGATTGCACCAACCGTAGGTATCAACCCAATGGATTTCGGCTTTCTCTGTACTTTAGTCGCAATTATTACCGTGAGTTCTTTTGGGGTGGCAGGTGTTGGTGGTGGCGCAACATTTGCAGCATTAATAGTACTATCAGCAATGGATATGCCAGTGGCACTTGCCGGTCTTTTAATTTCAATCGAGCCGCTTATTGATATGGGTCGTACTGCACTTAACGTATCAGGTTCAATCACCGCAGGTGTAATCACCAGTAAAGTAATGGGCGAAACCGACATGGCTATTTTTAATAGTGATGAAACCATTAACTTAGATGGCGAAGAATCAGCAGCTTAATCAATAGTAAACATTCGTTTTAGGGGAGGTGTATTGCCTCCCTTCTCCATTTTTTAAGGAAGAGACAATAGTATGAAAATTATCATTATTGGTGGCGAAGCCGCAGGTATGAGTGCCGCAGCAAAAGCAAAACGCATTAACCCAACCGCTGAGATTGTTGTTTATGAAGCCTCTAATGTGATCTCTTTTGGTGCCTGTGGATTACCTTATTATATTGGTGATGAATTTTCTGATGCCAATTTCATGGCGGAATTTACCCCAGCACAATTTGCAGAAAAAGGGATTCAGGTATTAACTCAACATCGCGTTGTTGATCTCGACCCACAACAGCAGCAACTAACCGTTGAACATCAAGGGGAAACACTCGTTACCCATTATGATCGCTTAATGATTGCAACGGGTGCTAAAGAAATATTACCCCCAATAGCTGGCCTTGAAAAACAAGGGGTTTATTCATTACGTCGTATGCAAGATGGTTTAGACATTAAAACCGCCCTTGCCGATCCACTATGCCAACATGTAACGATTATTGGTTCAGGTTTTATTGGCTTAGAAGTGGCTGAAGCGATGATCCATCAAGGTAAAACAGTACGCTTAATTGAACGTGCCGCCTGCTTAATTCCCGATGCGTTTGATACTGAAATCAGCCAACATCTTCAACCTGAACTTGAACACGCTGGCGTACAAATTCACCTTAAAGAATCAGTGTGTGAAATTATTGGTGATGATCGTGTTACTAGCATTAAAACCGATAAAGATATTTATGCGACTGATCTAGTGATCTGCTGTACTGGCGTTAAACCAAATACAGATTTTATTGCCGCAACAGGCATTGAACGTTTAGCCAATGGCGCAATAATCATTGATCAGCAAGGAAAAACATCAATAGATAATATTTGGGCGGCTGGCGATTGCGCTACCATTTGGCATGCACAGTTACAGCAGCCTGTTTATATCCCACTCGCAACAGGCGCTAATAAAATGGGTCGCTTAGTCGGTGAGAATATCGCAGGAAAAAATCTCAGTTATGACGGTACATTAGGCACCAGTTGTGTCAAAGTTTTAGGCTTAGAAGCCGCTCGCACCGGACTCTCAGAGCGTGAAGCTCAACAAGCTAATATTGATTACAGCACCGTGTATATCAGTGATAAATGCCACACAAATTACTGTGAAGGCCAATCACCACTTTATATTAAATTAATTTACCGTTCTGATAATAAACAATTACTTGGTGGTCAAATGATCGGTAATAAAGGGGCCGTTCACCGTGTTGATGCCCTTGCCGTTGCCATCAGTCTTGGCTCAACAACCGAACAACTAGGTATGATGGATTTTGCTTATGCGCCGCCATTTGCACGTACTTGGGATATTATGAATGTCGCGGGTAATGTGGCTAAATAATCGCTTTATCTATAAATAATAACGACACAAGCCACGTACTTTTTTTAGCATCTATAAAGAAAAAGTACGTAGTCTCCTCCCTGTAATAAACATCATCAATATCCTTCCTACATTATTCTCTTACAACTATTTATCGAAAATCCCGATCATATTCCTCGAAAAAATAACGTTTTATTACTCATTTATACATTCAAATCGCGATTTATGTTAAATATTAGTTAAAAATAGATTTTATAAACATTAAATCAGTATAAAATTTGTGACTTAACGCAGATTTTAGCAGTTAATAACAATTATTACTTCACGTTAACAGACAAATAACTGCTACTCTTCGAACGCACTCTGATAATCGATGGACAGAGAGAAATAAATATTAAGGATAAATATTAATGACCACAGAAAAGAAAAAAATGTCACTGACTGGCCGAGTTATACTCGGTATGGTTTTAGGTATTCTGACAGGATTTATGATCCGTTCCCTTTTTGCTGATGTCGCTTTTGTTAATAACTACATCGTAGATGGCCTGTTTGATGTTGGTGGCAAAATCTTTATTGCCAGCTTAAAAATGCTCGTTGTACCTCTGGTTTTTGTCTCACTGGTTTGTGGTACAAGCTCATTAAAAGATTTAGCAACACTTGGCCGCCTTGGTGGTAAAACCTTAGCGTTTTATCTCACCACTACAGCCTTAGCCATTACCCTTGCGCTGACCATGGCAAATATCTTCCAACCAGGTGCAGGGGCCGATTTAAGTGCTGCAACAACATTTGCATCTAAAGAAGCACCATCGCTAGGTAGCGTTATTGTGGGCATGTTCCCAACCAACCCAATCAGCGCAATGGCAAATGGTAATACCTTACAGATTATTGTATTTGCCGTTTTATTTGGTATCGCAATCAGTGCCGCTGGCAAACCAGGTGAACGTCTGGCAGCAGTATTTGCCGATTTAAATGAAGTGATCATGAAGCTGGTGGCATTATTAATGAATATTGCCCCATACGGTGTGTTCTTCTTAATGGCGAAATTGTTCACAGGTTTAGGCTTAGATGCGATCTTTAGCTTAATTAATTACTTCCTCGTCTTAGTCGCTGCTCTATTACTGCATGCATTGGTCACTTATAGCGTAATGCTAAAAATATTTACCGGTTTGAGCCCAATTACGTTCTTCAAGAAAATGGAAGATGCTGTAATGTTTGCGTTCTCAACCGCATCATCCAATGCAACCATTCCCGTTACAATGGAAACGGCCACTAAGCGTTTAGGTGTTAATAACAAGATTGCCTCATTTACGGTTCCCCTTGGTGCAACCATTAACATGGACGGCACCGCCATCATGCAAGGTGTGGCAACGGTATTTATTGCTCAAGCGTTTAATATTGACCTTTCGATGAATGATTACATCATGGTTATTCTAACCGCAACATTGGCATCAGTCGGTACGGCAGGTGTTCCTGGGGTTGGTCTGATTATGCTTGCAATGGTACTTAACCAAGTAGGTCTACCTGTTGAAGGTATCGCATTGATTATGGGTGTTGACCGTCTACTTGATATGGTACGTACCGCCGTTAACATCACGGGTGATAGTGTCGTAACCTGTATTGTTGCTAAATCTGAAGGTGAAATGGATATTGAACGTTTCAATGATCCACTAGCAGCGACAGAAGATGAAGTGGTTCGTTTCCATCCGAATCCTCAACCGCAAGCACCAAAATCATAACAACGAGTAAAAACTTGCGAATACCATATTCAAGGGCACGTAAAGTGCCCTTTTTTTTAGTTTGGAAAAATCATATTGATCACGCATAAAACGAAACACCTCATATAATTGTACAACGATCACATTCCATAGATTAATTCTATTCATAATCTTTTAAACAATCAGAATAGCTTTATAATTCAACTACAAAACAAAATAGAATTATTATAATGAACTATCGTCAAACTCTAATATCTACAGGAATATCTCTTGTCCTTTCTGCTCCTTCTTTTGCCTATGATTTAAGCGCCGACGAATATACTCAAGAAGATCTAACTGTTATTAAAAAAGCTGAGACATCGGCTAATGCAGAAGTTCTTTACAACGCAGCAAATATTTTAATATCAGAATCAATGATGCAAGAAAATATTGAACAGGGTATAAAATACCTTGTTCTGCTTGCAAAAAAAAATCACCCTAAAGCAACACTAACTCTAGCTGATTACTATTACGAAGATAGTCACTACAAAGAAGCACTCAAGCTTTATCACCAATTAGAACAAAAACAAGATCCTTATGTGCTTTATAGCTTAGGTGTTATGTACTTTGATGGTGAAGGTACTCAACAGGATTACAAAAGAGGCAATAAGTATTATCTTGCAGCTGCCAAATTGGGATACAACGATGCTATGTACCAATTGGCTTTTTCATACAACGACGGTCAAGGTGTCAAACAAGACTATACTAAAGCAGCCCTATGGTTCAAAAAATCAGCCGAACAAGGGGATGCCAGTGCGATGTATAATTTAGGCCTCTCTTACCTTAACGGTGAAGGTGTTAAAAAAGACTGTGCTCATGCAATTAAACTCCTCGAGCAAGCAATAAATACGGATAATCACACTCGCTCTTATGCCAAACTGGGTGACATTTATTACTATACCGACTACAAAGCTCAATGCGGATTTAACAAGACTGATTATAAGAAGTCATTAAGTTATTTCATGAAAGGTGCCATGCAAGGTAATGAATATAGTCAATATATGGTTGGGTATTCGTATCGTAATGGACATGGAACATACAGTAATTTCAGTACTGCTTTAGCTTGGTATAATATTGCAGAAAATAATGGTTACGATGCCAGTTCTGAGATAAAAGATATAAAACAACACATGTCAGCTGAAGATATTAACAAAGCAGAAAAGCTTCAAGAACAGATACTTCCATAAAGATTTACGCGGCTTTTAGTGCCTATTTTGTTGTTGTACAACATATTTAAATGGTAATCATTTAATGTAAAAGTATTTTATGTGATCCGATACGTGGCAACGTTCAGATACAACAAAGGCAGCGATAAGCGACCTTACGCCTTAGATTTAAAATAAATCTACCTCGCATACAAAAATACCGCCTCAAATTGGGCGGTATTTAACAGTTAATATACTTATGCGTACTAACAGATATGCGGTAACGTCCAAAGATAAGAAAGGCAGCCTAAGCGACTTCTTAATTATGTTAATTCATATAACTAACTTGACTACAAAGTTCAGAAACTTCTCGGCATTCTAATAGAAATGGTTCAATGTCATTATGAAACTCTGGTATCCATAAAAGTCTAAATTCATTTTGAGATGAATATTGATCACTTGGTTTTATAAATCCAATAGGACCTGGTGGATTTTGCAATCCTGTATATTCCCTTCCCTTATATTGAACTAATCCTATGCCACCCTCCCTAATTTTTTTGTGTTTATTTA
This sequence comes from Photobacterium carnosum, assembly GCF_021236965.1. NCBI lineage: Bacteria > Pseudomonadati > Pseudomonadota > Gammaproteobacteria > Vibrionales > Vibrionaceae > Photobacterium > Photobacterium carnosum. The sequence goes on from NZ_WMDN01000004.1 coordinate 119,337, forward strand.
AAGCAATAGAAGCTCGTTTGAAAAAAAGAGCTGGATTAGAAATCTTTACGCAATATTGCCCAAAGGTATCTGATAATTTTTCAGGAGAAAACTCTTTTGTTGTACACAATACGTATGCATCAGGTAATCGTTGAATATTAGTACACTCACTAATTGAGATATTAGAACATCCTTCACCTATGTGTACCCCGCTACGAGCTGCCATTTCGACAAAACCCCTATCAGAACTACCACCTGATATAGATCCCGAATTATATGTTTGAGTAGCCTCTCCAGAATCACCTTGCAATGGGTCTTCATATTCACGGCATGTTTCTAGAGTACTTATCCAAATATTTCCCTGACATAAAGCTTCAGCCTGCCATTTTTCAGGAAAAAACCTATATACAGGCTCATTATACCCATCGATTGATATTAATTTATTTAGGAAATCTTTCGTCAAACCTGCTTCTTTTAATTCCCTACGTTCTTTTTTTATTCTACTTTTCTTCCCCATGTATTACCTTTATAAAAATGTTTGATCAAACAATGCAATAGAATATGAAATTCAAGAAGTATAATCCGTGATTAATAATTAACTTTGTAATCTTGGTTGTATTTGATCCGACAGATACGCTGTAACGCTGTAACGCTGTAACGCTGTAACGCTGTAACGCCCAAATACAACAAAGGTCGCCATAAATAGCTTATCAGTCTGATATAACCCAAATACCCGTTAAACAGCCCCTAGAAACGATTTTAAGACCACAAATACCGATCACTCGACACCTAGTATGACGTATCTCTAAAAACGGCTGTATTTAATAGTATGCATCTAATCCGTACTACGCGATCTCAATTCATACAAAAAGTATCGATTAGGTCTTATTTTGATAAGTTTTATCCGTAAAAATCAGCTAAAACATCACGTTGTTATTTTGTTGCTCAGGTTAACAATAACGACAATACACATTTAGTGATATTTAACGGACAGAAGCCCTAAAAAGATAAAATTAACCCTACAACGCGCGGATAGTAGATTCCCTATCTCGTTCGTAACCTCACTGTAGGGAATGACGGGGTTAGTTTGGCATTCACTTAGCCCATTATTCACATCTCGGAAGTCGAGGCACGAGGCTATCCGTGATCTACTCACCGCGTGATTGAGCCCAAAAGACGCCAGTGAAAATACGCTAGAATCCCACCCAAAACACTGACTCTACAACGCGCGGGCAGTAGATTCCCTATCTCGTTCGTAACCTCACTATAGGGAATGACGGGGTTGGGGCTTGGTATTAACTGCAATAAAGGGCGAGAGAAAGGCTTGGCATTCACTTTAAGAAATGGCGAGGTATTAGTTCGTATGTTGACGATAACAATAATGACTAATTAGGATTTTAAGCATCGCAATACCGCCACTATAAGCGGTATTTAATATCAAATTTTTTTATTCAGCTAAAAATGGCATAAATGTTCGCAATAATAAAACCAATAAAACACCCAAACCTAAAATAATATATGAGTTTTGCTTAAACTGTCCTCGATAACGATCAACAATGAAAACACGAACATATAGAAAAATAACACTCACCATTAATAGTATTGGAATTTCAATTAGATGGCTCAAACTTTGATGTCCATATCCAACAGAAACCAAACAAGTCCAAACCAACAGCAATACTATTGGTAAGCAAATATCACTCCAATAAAGTGCATTCCTTCTTTTCGCATTAATCCAAGCTAAAGACGCTAAACTTACATAAACAAATAAAATCAAACCAAAAATCAATAAAATTTCAATAACCAATACCTCTTAAAAAATATATTTAATCCGCACTACTCACTTCAAGTCTCTATTTATACCCAAAGCACCAATTGCGTCGTATTTTGATAAATTGTATGCGTGAATAATAAATCACGTTTGTAATAAACCACAATACGCATTTAATAATATTTAGCACCATATACAATCAACAACAACGCATGCTTTTCATCTCGCTACCTCAAGACTCGAAACTAACCAACCGCAGGCGATCAATCTTAGTTGTTGTGCACTACTTTTAAAGCTGAACGCCGCTTGAAAATACCTTTAGGTACTTTAGTCAATAAAATACCCACAAGAAGAGGTAGCATCATGAGCAATGATTGTTGAGACAGCGCCTCACCATTGATATAGCTAGAAATCAGTAACGCCACTACAGGAAAAATCAGAAAGCATATAGACGCTTGAAAGGGGGTTGATACCTGCACCAGTTTGAAATACGCAACAATACCGCCAACACTCGCGACAAAGCCAAGGTAAACAACCGCTGACATTGAATCCCACGTGAATGCTTCAACGTTTACGTTTTCACTCACAGCTGAAACTGCAAATAAAAATAGAGAAGCGATGAAGCTCGGTAGTGCGTTGTAAGTTAGCACTTCAATGCCTTTGCAGTGCTTTTGAACTAACACATACATAATAGCGTGCATAGCAACAGCAACACCTAAGCAAACAGTACCAATAAGATAATCATCGCTGCCCATTTGCATTTCATTTGCAAGAATTAAACACAAGCTAACAACAGCTGTAATTAACCCTAATATTTGATGCTTTGCCAATCTTAAACTCAAAAACAGACCTGACATTAACATTACTGCGACGGGCATATTGGCGAAGATTATTGATGCTAAACCAGAAGATATGTATTGCTCACCAAAGATCATCAGCGTAAACGGAATCGCGAAGTACATCAGTGCGACAATAAACAACCATCGACGCTTACCTTTAGGAAATAACAATGGTTGGTTGAGGATTTTTGCCAAGACCACGAGTAAAGGGGCTGCCAGTAAAAAGCGTAGCGCGGTGGCAAAAATAGGGGGAATAGAATTCAATGCGACTTCCATAGCGAACCAAGTGGTTCCCCAAATTAAGCAAACAGAAACAAAAAGAAAGATAGTGAGTAACTTTGAATTCATAGTGATCCCTCATTAATAATAATTGTAAATCATTGCAGTGTGGCGCAATAATAATGTATTACAGTATAGAGATATTATTAGGGAAATAAATTTCATTTACATCTATAATTAAAATAATTTATAGAAAATTATTCTATTTTTAATAAATAAGTTATAAATATTTTCTACAAAAATCAAAAACAATAAAGACATTATTCTTTACAAGGTCTATTGGACGGTATTAAATATCGATGAAATTATGGGACTTATAGAAGAAAGACAGCAACATAGAAAGAATAAATAAAGGGCACATGATATGCCCTTTGTAGTGTACTTAATATAATACAACCAGCAAACGCAATGGATGAATTAGTGCGTATTACGGGTTAAATCCGCTTCTGTTAATGCCGCAGTATTGGTGTAACGACCATTATCAATACTTGGTAATGCAACCTTGCCGCTATTAACCAGTTTAGCGATACGTTGTTGATCAGCTTTAGAGGTTGATAAGCCAATAACCGACCAATCATTTTCAGTTTTACCTGTAATATGGCCTTTTTTAACATCACGAATATAACGCATGGTTAATTGACGAACTGTGCCAGCTTCAGTGCCGTAATGGGCTTTTGAATCAAACAGCACCTTAAATTTATGGCCTTCAAGTACCCCACCTTTTTTCGTTAAATGTCCCATACGGTAGCTATTCATGCCTAAATTAATAGTTTGTGCATCCGTAATCAGTTTACCGTTCATTTTAAGGTTGGTAATACGATGACCTGCCGCTTTGGTTAAATCAATTTGGTAAGTGACGCCACCGAAAATGTCGTGGGTACTGTATTTTGATGAACGACGTTTAGCATCAAAGCTGTAAGTAAGATCAGTAGGTTTAACACTATTGAAATACCCCGCTGACCATTCCATATAGGTTTTTAAATCTTTCCCTGTCATTTCATAAACCGTGTATTCACCACCTGCATATTCATAGTTAAAGTTAATATCTTTAACTTTAATATCGCCGACAGGTAACGATGGATTCATATTATCAAGGTGAACCGCAATAACATTGGCTTGCGGAGCAAAATAAAAACCGACTTCTTGGAAAAGCGACGTTAATCCAGTGTCATGCAATTGGCTATCAGGAATGCCTTTAATGGTATTTTTCGGCACCAGATCTTGACCCTCTAATTGGCCGATAACTTTATTAGCATCTTGCTGAAGCTTATGATGATAAAGCTTAAAGATAGTTTCCATCGTTGGATCTGATGGTAATTTATTCATATTGTAAGTGAAGCTATCTTTACTGATTAGAGTGTATTTACCCTGTGCATCTTTTTTGAAATTCAAATCAATGCGAGATAACGCGCGACCATATTTATACGGTTCAGTAATAATAACCCCATTGATCATCGCCTTATCTACTTTAACGTGCATATGACCCGCAACAATGGCGGCTAACTCTGGGTTGGCACGTGCAATATCACCTACGCCAGTATCGGCAATGTTATTTTCGTTATCAATACCCATATGCGCCACTAAAATGATGGCATCGGTTTTATCTTTAATTTGGGTAATAACTTTTTTAACTTCCAGACTTGGGTTACTAAAGGTCAGATCTTGCAAGCGATCACTGCCATTAGCAAAAGCCGCGATCATTGGGGTATCCATACCAATGATGCCAATTTTGACACCCTTACGTTCAACAATTTTATAAGACGGTAAAAAAGGAGAGGTTGCATTATGGAAAATATTACCGGCGAGTGGCGTACCGTTAAACGTTGTAATGGTATTTTTAAGTACCTTTAAACCAAAATCAAATTCATGATTACCTAACACATAGGCATCATACTTCAACTGATTAAAGCCTAACATCATTGGGCTAATGGGATCGTTTTTAAAAGTTTCGATATTATTGCCCTGAATCGCATCACCCGCATCGACCAATATAATTTCAGGATCTTGCTTTCTTAACTCGCCAACTTTTGTCGCTATTTGGCTTAAACTACCGGATAAATTAGGTTTATCGGTAGTGTAATCCCAAGGAATAAATCGCCCATGAAGATCTGATGTACCTAAAATTGTAATATCGACTTGTTCTGCATAAACAGATTGTGAACTGACTAAAAGGGAAAATAATACTGTTTTATAAATGTTCTTATTCATTACTTGAATTACTCATCCGTTGATTTAAACCGTATATGGCATAAGAGCATAATTATACACAATCAACATGCCAATATTCCTAGCATGTATAACAATTATGTAATTTATATTTAGGGATGAGGAAATAACAAAGGTCGCTTAACGACCTCTATTACATATTAAAATTAACGTCGTAGCTTACAACAAAATTTATTATACGTATTATCCATGCGACCAATACATTCTTGAGTGGTTATCTCATCTATACGATGTTGTGATTTATAATTATGTAACTCTCGCTCTAAAAGATGCAATGTATTTTCAACAGCTATAGCAGCATGAGGTTTATTAATAACTATGATTGCTAGTTGTTTAACTAATGTGTCGTAATGCTGATGCGGCATATAATTATCCCTAACAAAAAACTTAAAAGTTAACGAAGCAGTATTTTACATGCATATCTTATATTTAACGAGCATATCTGATAAAAAACATAATAAATATTCCAACAAAACAAAGGCCGCTTAAAATAAGCCAAAACCATCTCTATCTTTCTTCCATAAAAAAACCCAGCCTTATCGACTGGGTTTTTAAGTTACATGCTTATTACAGTATCAGTGATTAACCAATGTGCGTTGCGTTACGCATGTACTTACGAAGTACTTCAGGGATCATAATACGGCCATCTGCTTCTTGGTTATTCTCAAGAATAGCAACCATAGTACGACCAACAGCAAGACCAGAACCGTTTAGTGTGTGCAGTAGCTCAGGCTTCTTCTCGCCTTTACGACGGAAACGCGCTTGCATACGACGTGCTTGGAAATCCCACATGTTTGAACATGAAGAAATCTCACGGTAAGTTTCTTGAGCAGGAACCCACACTTCTAAGTCGTAAGTTTTGCAAGAACCAAAGCCCATATCGCCAGTACAAAGTACCACTTTACGGTAAGGTAGCTCTAGAAGTTGTAGCACTTTCTCAGCATGACCTGTTAGTTCTTCAAGTGCTGCCATTGAATCTTCAGGGCGAGTGATCTGAACTAGCTCAACTTTGTCGAACTGGTGCATACGGATAAGACCGCGAGTATCACGACCGTAAGAACCGGCTTCTGAACGGAAACATGGTGTGTGTGCAGTCATCTTGATTGGCAAATCTGCTTCATCAGTAATGGTGTCACGCATCATGTTAGTTACAGGCACTTCCGCTGTTGGAATTAATGAAAGCACACGAGGCTCTTCATCATTCACTTTTTCTGTTAGCGGTTGCGTGTGGAATAGATCTTCACCAAATTTAGGTAATTGACCTGTACCAAATAGGCTGTCAGCGTTCACTAGGTACGGTACATACATTTCTGTGTAACCGTGTTCTTCAGTGTGAAGATCTAGCATGAACTGTGCAATTGCGCGGTGTAGACGAGCAAATTGACCTTTCATTACGATGAAACGTGCGCCAGTGATTTTCACTGCACTTGCGAAATCTAAACCACCAGCCATTTCGCCAAGATCTACGTGATCTCGAACTTTAAAGTCATACGATTTTGGTTGGCCCCAACGTAAAACTTCAACGTTCTCTGACTCATCTTTACCCGTTGGTACAGAGTCATCAGCAATATTTGGTACCATTTGAGTAATAGTATCAAGTTGACCTTGAAGCTCAACTAATGCTGTTTTAGCATCATCAAGCTCAGAACCTAGGTTGCCGACTTCAGCCATAATACGTTCAGCTTCAGCGTGATCACCTTTCGCTTTTGCCTGACCAATCGACTTCGATCGCGAGTTACGCTGTGCTTGAAGCTCTTCTGTTGTTACTTGAAGAGACTTACGTTGCTCTTCTAAGTTGCGTAAAGTTTCTACATCAAGGTTAAAACCACGACGCGCGAGTTTTGCAGCTGTTTCATCCAGCTCAGTTCGAAGTAATTTAGAATCTAGCATGCTAATCCTGTGCTCTTAATAGTCTGAAATGCGCGTTATTTAGGCATTTCTTATTAAAATAGTTATAGTTGGGAGGCAATAATAACGAATTATTGCCAATCACTTAACGATACCCAAAAAGCCTTATTATTGGTAGCGCTTTAGCGGGCTTTTTGCATCTAAAGAAGCAAGATAATCCAACTTTTCTGATATTTTTATCTCTAAGCCCCGTTTTGAAGGCTGATAATAAACCCGATCACGAATTTCACGCGGCAAATACACTTCACCAGCGGCATAAGCACCCGGTTCATCATGAGCATAACGATAACCGTCACCATAACCCAATTCTTTCATCAGTTTGGTGGGTGCGTTACGCAAATGTGGCGGTACTTCAAAATCAGGGAATTCACTCGCATCTGCTTTTGCAAGATTGAACGCAACATACACTGCATTACTTTTGGCAGCACACGCTAAATAAACAATTGCTTGGGCTATCGCGCGTTCACCTTCATAAGCACCAACACGGGTATAACAATCCCATGCCGACACCGCCACTTGCATTGCACGCGGATCAGCATTACCAATATCTTCTGATGCAATGGCTAATAATCGCCGCGCAACATACAGTGGATCACAACCCGCTTGCAGCATTCGCGCAAACCAATACAACGCACCATCCGCGTTTGAACCACGAATAGATTTATGTATTGCAGAAATCATGTCGTACCAAAGGTCGCCTTTATTATCAAACCGAGCAACCTTTTCACCCGTCACTTCTGCTAATAATTCAACGGTAATTTGTTTAATACCCTGATCATCTTCTTCAGCCATATCAATCAACTGTTCAAGATAATTCAATGCCATTCGTGCATCACCACGCACAAATTCAGCCAATTGGTGTTTTACTTCACCAACAAACACAAAATTAGTTTCGCTAATACCACGTTCTTTATCTATTAGCGCTTGTTCGATCACTTCAAGAATTTCATTATCTTCAAGGGATTTTAATTTATACACCCGCGCACGGGATAACAGTGCATTGTTAAGCTCAAACGAGGGGTTTTCAGTAGTGGCACCAATAAAAGTAACAGTACCATCTTCAATGTGTGGCAAAAACGCATCTTGCTGACTTTTATTAAACCGATGGACTTCATCAACAAACAAAATAGTGCGTCTGCCTGCCATTTTATTATCACGCGCTTTATCTATCGCAGCACGAATATCTTTAATGCCAGAAGTCACGGCAGATACTCGCTCTACTTCAGCATTAGCGTAATTAGCAGCTACTTCAGCTAAGGTTGTTTTACCTGTTCCTGGTGGTCCCCACAAAATCATCGAATGCAGTTGACCGGCTTTTAAGGCTCGACGCAGTGGTTTACCTTCACCAAGAATATGTTGTTGGCCAATATATTCCTCTACCGTACGTGGCCGCATTCTTGCTGCCAAAGGTCTAAAATCTGAGGAAAAATCTAGGCTGAGATTATTCAATATAATGACTCCCCTAAGACAGAAAAAGGTGGCTCATTCGCCACCTTTTATAATAATTTAATTCAATAACAATTAGTTACGTTGGTCATCTAACTCAACACCTTTGGGTGGCGTAAAGGTAAATAAACTGGCAGCAGGTGTCGTGCGTTTAAAATCGCTCAAGACATACTGACTGCGTTGTCCATCAGTTTCAACCACAGAAAAATTACGTACATCACCCGCTTTTGATACCGTGACCACGAATTTATCCATTGATGAGGTTTTGTCTTTTGGCGTTAAAGTAAAGGTATCCACTAATTGGGCAACATTATACTTCGACCAATCACTTGCACTATTACGCGTTAATAATACAAATGGCGTTTGCTCTGTGGCGTCTTTAAGCCACATTGCTGTTACTTGCTCAACAAACGGGCTGTAATACCATACCGTTTTACCGTCTGAAACTAATAGGCTTTCATCGGGTGTTTTTGTTTTCCAACGAAATAAATTTGGGCGCTTAATCGATAAATCGCCAGTACCATTCACTAAAACTTCACCATCAGGGCTGGTGACTTTTTGAGTAAAGTTAGCGCTAAATGCATTCACTTTATCAAGACGGCTACTTAGTGCTTGTTGCGGTGTTGCAGCCCATGCACTTGACGCGACCAACATTGGTGCGGCAACTAACATGCTCATTATGAGTTTCTTCATCATATTCGCTAACCTCTTTAGTATTAAACCGCTGTGACAATCACTATCACAGCGGTTTTATTTACACTTTAGTGCTTACAGCAACTGAGTGGTTATATCGTTATTTATTAATCGTGATGCTGTACTGGCGCAGGTGCTAACACTTCACGGTTAGCATTATGCCCCGGTGCACTCACAATACCATGCGCTTGTAATTGATCAACAATACGTGCAGCACGGTTATAACCAATCTTAAATCGACGTTGTACACCTGAAATAGAAGCACGACGCGTTTCTGTTACAAATGCGGCAACTTGATCAAACAACTGGTCTAAATCATCATCACCTGATGGTGCTTCACCCGGCAGTAAACCATCAGCACCTTGGTTTGAATCAACAATATTTTCTATATATTGAGGTCGACCACGCGCTTTCCAATCATTAACCACATTATGCACATCGTCATCAGATGCAAATGCACCATGAACACGAATGGTATGACTTTGACCTGACGGTAAGTACAACATATCACCCATACCAAGCAAGGTTTCAGCACCACCTTGATCAAGGATAGTTCGTGAGTCTGTTTTGGTTGATACCGTAAACGCCATTCGCGTTGGAATATTGGCTTTAATTAAGCCAGTAATAACATCAACAGATGGACGCTGGGTGGCTAATACTAAGTGAATGCCTGCCGCACGAGCCTTTTGGGCTAAGCGTGCAATCAACTCTTCTACTTTTTTACCTACAACCATCATCAAATCAGCAAATTCATCAACGATAACCACAATGCTTGGCATTTTTTCCAATAATGGTGGGTATTCGTCCATGGTGTCACCCGCCTTCCACAATGGATCATGGATTGGGTGTCCCGCTTCTGCGGCTTCTTTTAGTTTCGCGTTATAACCTGCAAGACTACGTACACCACACTTTGACAGCAACTTATAGCGGCGTTCCATTTCACCAACACACCAACGCAGTGCATTACCGGCATCTTTCATGTCAGTAACCACTTCCGTTAATAGATGTGGAATACCTTCATAAATTGATAATTCCAACATTTTCGGGTCAATCATAATAAAACGACATTCTTCTGGCGTACATTTGTAAAGTAAGCTCAAAATCATTACGTTTACACCGACAGATTTACCTGAACCTGTAGTACCGGCAACCAATAAGTGCGGCATTTTACTTAAATCAGCAACAACCGCTTCACCTGCAATATCATTACCCAACACGATAGGTAATGCACCACCCACGTTTTGGAATTTCTCACTGGCAATCACTTCCGACATAAATACCGTTTCACGACTTTTATTCGGTAGCTCTAAACCAATGTAAGGTTTACCCGGAATCACTTCAACAACGCGTACTGATGTAGTTGATAATGCACGCGCTAAATCTTTTGATAGACCCGAAATACGGCTAACTTTTACGCCAGGCGCAAGATCAAGTTCATAACGTGTAATAACAGGGCCAGGGTAGATACCTTTAACTTGAACTTTGATTTTATAATCAGCAAGTTTTGATTCAATTAAGGTAGCGATAACTTGTAACTCTTCATCTGATGCTTTTTCAACTGTTTTACGGGGTGGTTGCAACAGATCCAATGTCGGCATCGGTGAAGTAGGAACAGGTAAATCAATATCTCTTTGCATTAAGAATGGATTATCTAATCCGGCAAGGTGTGCTTGTTCTTTTTGCTTATCACGAATACGTTTTAGGAAGATTTCATCATCTGTTAACCCTTCTTCTGAAGTATCAACATCCGCTGTAGGAGCAACATGTTCTAGAGGCGCAACATAGGGCTGAGGTGCAACATACGGCGCAGCATGTTCTACTGGCGCAACATATGACTGAGGTTCAACATATGGAGCCGCTTGTTCTACTGGCGCGACATAAGGCTGAGGTTCAACATACGGCGCAGCATGTTCTACTGGCGCAACATGGGGCTGAGGTTCAACATATGGAGCCGCTTGTTCTACTGGTGCAACATAGGGCTGAGGTTCAACATATGGAGCCGCTTGTTCTACTGGTTCAACATAGGGCTGAGGTTCAACATATGGAGCCGCTTGTTCTACTGGTGCAACATAGAGCTGAGGTTCAACATATGGAGCCACTTGTTCTACTGGTGCAACATAGGGCTGAGGTTCAACATATGGAGCCGCTTGTTCTACTGGTGCAACATACGGTTGAGGTTCAACATACGGAGCCGCTTGTTCTACTGGTGCAACATAGGGCTGAGGTTCAACATATGGAGCAACTTGTTCTACTGGCGCAACATAGGGCTGAGGTTCAACATATGGAGCCACTTGTTCTACTGGTGCAACATAGGGTTGAGGTTCAACCTGATGTGTAACGGTATCCATTAATGGATCAACTGCGGCTACCGCTTCCGTTGAACGAATAATGGGTGTTGTATTCGCAGAGGTATAAACAGGATCTTTACGCTCAAAAGAAGGTTCGCCAGGCTGAGATGGATGAGTATAAGATGATAATAATGGATCATCTTGTTCATCATTAACCTCATGCAGATGCTTAGCGAAAGGCATATCTGATTCGGCCGCAATGTCAGTAGCAAACGGACGCATCATTTCATGTTTATCTGAACGTAACTTATTCAGTATCCACGTTAGGCTTGATAATGTTTTCTCGCCTAATTGATCAACAATCGTGGTCCATGAAACACCCGTAAATAAGGTAAAACCAACCGCCCATGCAAACATAAGTAGCAAAGTTGCACCTAATACATTGAGTAATGGTAACGATATATTTGCAACTACGTCACCAATTACGCCACCGGATGAAAAATACCAAATATCATCAAAGTTAAGATCTGCTAAACCACAACTACTTAAAATTAATAAAATTAACCCTAACCAGCGTGTACCGTAGACCATATAATCTAATGACAGCATTCTGGCTCGACGTAGAAAAACAAACCATCCTAATAACACTAAAACAATAGGAATAATGTAAGCCAGTGATCCAAAAATAAAGAACAGTGTATCTGCGACTAATGCGCCAAACGAGCCAGCTTTATTCTGAACAACACCTTCCCAAGCGGTCTGCGACCAAGATGGATCAGCAGGATTAAATGTGACGAGTGCTACCATCATATAAATGGCAACCAAAATACTGATGATCAAAAAACCTTCAATAATGCGTTGCCCACCTGATAAACGCATTTTGGGCAGTTTTTTACCTTTAAACTTCCTCAAGAATAACTCCGGTGTTTCTATCAAATTCGAATATTTTGCCAACATGCTGATATTTTCAGCGCCCAAAGTAAATACTTTGCTGCTAATAACAATCTTGCATCAGATACCAAGCAATATCGTCGGCAAACTCACAAATATAAAGTAAAAATCTTAATGCCATCATTCTATACTAAAAGACCACATTGTCTGTGTTCGTCGCCCTTTAAAATAAAAATTTTTTTAATCGTAAGCAATAAAAGCTAACTATCACAAACGACTCATCGCTATTTATTTTAGACGTTCAGTGATTAAATAAATTCATCATTATGTCAATTCATAGATCTGTTTGGATGATTAAGCATCAATTATTATTTTTATAACGTATATACAAATACACCCTGAATAACAGCAACGTTATTCAGGGTGTATATATTTATTAATTTCATATTGATGTAGACCCGAATATTTATCGAGTCTTAATAACCAAGTTATTGCTTTGCTTAACTTCTTCCATAACAACATAAGTACGAGTATCGTTAACACCAGGAAGACGTAGCAATGTTTCACCAAGCAATTTACGGTAAGCTGACATATCTGATACGCGTGTTTTCAACAAATAGTCAAAATCACCAGAAACTAAATGACATTCTTGAATATCTTCTAGCTCTTGTACCGCTTTATTAAACTGCTCAAAAACATCTGGCGCACCACGATTAAGTGTTATTTCAACAAACACTAATAATGATGCATCAAGAAACTGTGGATTCAATAGTGCAGTATAACCACTGATATAGCCTTGACGCTCTAAGCGGCGCACACGCTCTAAACATGGCGTTGGTGATAAGCCAACACGCTTAGAAAGCTCGACATTTGAAATTCGACCATCTTTTTGAAGTTCATTCAAAATATTACGGTCTATGCGATCCAATTCCTTGGATGGTTTCTTTTTGGTATCTACCATTTAATATTCCACCTTCTCACTTCCTTGCAAAAAAATATACTACATCTTATCTATTTTTAGAATCAAATACTCTAATAGTCAATCAATCTGTGATAAATATCAGACGATCGTGCTATTAAATAACGATATTGTGAGATTGTATTTCATTCCTTATCCCGCGATAGTTACTCTCAGCACCCAAGGATTGAACTAAATGCCACTCATCAAAAACAAATATTTAACCATTTGTACCAAAACAAAGCAGATTATCAAAGCAAATTAATCACATCAATTCAAATACATTAACATGACGTAACCAATCTGTGTTTTTATTGTCTCTCAAACTATCACTGTGATCGTTATACAACTACTATTTGAAAAATAAAAATACCTCTTATTAACTATTTTTCTCACTGGACTTTGTGCTAGATCAAAAAAACACGATCTGACTTTTCACTTTTAGAACTTCAAAAAAAACCCTTGCTACGGTATTTTTGTCGTCAATATAACAGCTATTTTTTATTAAATTTGAGACGGTATTAAACGCTTATCGCCCGAATTCAATAGGACAAGCAAATAATTGATTGTCTGACATCCTCTTCCTTTACGACTGCAATTTACCTACAATCAGTCTTCCATAATAATAATATTATTCAGCCTGGAGAAAAAATGAGTAACGTAAAACATTGTGAACTACTCATCCTTGGTTCTGGACCAGCGGGTTATACTGCTGCGGTCTATGCTGCGCGTGCAAATCTCTCACCAGTAATGATCACCGGTATGCAGCAAGGTGGTCAACTTACTACCACCACTGAAATCGAAAACTGGCCGGGTGATGCAGATGAGCTAACTGGCCCTGCACTTATGGACCGCATGAAAGCGCATGCAGAAAAATTTGATACTGAAATTATCACTGACTTTATTAGCGAAACAGATTTCAGCCAGCGCCCTTTCCGTCTCAAAGGTGAAACGGGTGAATACACCTGTGATGCATTGATTATCTCAACCGGCGCTTCTGCAAAATACATTGGTTTAGACTCTGAAGAAGCCTTTAAAGGCCGTGGCGTCTCTGCTTGTGCGACTTGTGATGGTTTCTTCTACCGTAACCAAAAAGTTGCCGTTATCGGTGGTGGTAATACCGCAGTTGAAGAAGCGTTATATCTGTCAAACATTGCCGCAGAAGTTCACCTTGTTCACCGTCGCGATAGCTTCCGTTCTGAGAAAATCTTAATCAATCGTCTGATGGACAAAGTCGCCAATGGCAACATCATTTTGCACACAGACCGCACGCTTGATGAAGTCTTAGGTGACGACATGGGTGTAACAGGTTTACGCCTTAAAGATACCCAATCAGACGCAACAGAAGAACTTGACGTGATGGGGGTATTTATTGCGATTGGCCACCAGCCAAATACAGCAATATTTAACGGTCAACTTGATATGGAAAATGGTTATATTAAAGTTCAATCAGGCATTCATGGTAATGCAACTCAAACCAGTGTTGAGGGTGTTTTTGCGGCGGGTGACGTAATGGATCATAGTTACCGTCAAGCAATTACCTCAGCAGGTACGGGCTGTATGGCTGCATTAGATGCAGAACGTTACCTCGATGCTTTAGCTGACCAAAAATAAAGTATCAAGCCTCTGTTTAGGCAGTAGCTTTTCTTCTTACAGCACTATTGATCTCAACCTATATTGCTGTAAGAGCGACTTACCATAAATACTGTAATGAAACCTTATTTATATGGATAAACAATTACAACGCGATTTGACCAAATGGTTAAAATCCCAAAGTAAACTCGCCAAACATTGGATGATGTTCAGCATTGGCTTAGGGTTTATTTCGGGATTATTGCTTATCGGGCAAGCGGCTTTATTAGCCAATATTTTGCATCAACTGATCATGGAGCATACGGATAAATACCAGCTTGTTAATCAGTTTGTGGGCCTTATTGTTATTATTGGTTTACGTGCTTTATGTAGCTGGGGGCGAGAAGTTTGTGGTTACCGTTGCGGTGAACAAATTCGACTCCACATTCGCCAACTTATTCTCAACCGCTTACAAAATCTAGGTCCGGCTTATATCAAGGGTAAACCTGCTGGCGTATGGGCAAGTTTAGTGCTTGAGCAAGTAGAAGAAATGCAAGATTTCTTTGCTCGCTACTTACCACAAATGTCACTGGCAGTATTAATTCCGGTGGTTATTTTAGTGGTAGTCTTCCCTCTTAACTGGGCAGCGGGTTTAATCTTCCTTATTACGGCACCGTTAGTCCCATTTTTTATGGCATTAGTCGGTTTAGGTGCAGCAGATGCTAACCGTCGTAACTTTAAAGCGTTACAACGTTTATCAGGCCACTTCTATGACCGTTTACAAGGTTTATCAACCCTACGATTATTTAATCGCGTTGATGTTGAAGCTGAAAATCTAGATGCGGCTTCACATGTATTACGTAAACGCACCATGGAAGTGCTGCGATTAGCCTTTTTATCGTCAGCCGTATTAGAGTTCTTCTCGGCAATTTCTGTTGCCATTGTTGCTGTCTATTTTGGCTTCGCTTTCATCGGCGAACTGAACTTTGGTAACTATGGTGTACCTCTTTCGCTATTTACAGGTTTATTTGTATTAGTGCTCGCACCTGAGTTTTATCAACCACTGCGTGATCTTGGTACTTTCTACCATGCTAAAGCGCAAGCGATTGGCGCGGCAGAATCAATTGTTGAATTTTTAAACATTGAAGCCGATGAAATGAGTAACGGTGAGACACCATTACCCACCCCTGATGCTATTCAAATAACGGTTACTGATCTTGAGGTTCTTAGCCCTGAAGGCCAAGTATTGGCTGGCCCACTAAGCTTTACCATTAATACCAGAGAACATGTGGCATTAATTGGTCCAAGCGGCGCGGGTAAAACCAGTTTACTTAATGCTCTACTTGGCTTTTTACCTTACCGTGGCAGTATTAAAATTAACGATGTTGAACTGAACGAACTTAAACATGATCAATGGCGTCAAGCGATCAGCTGGGTCGGTCAAAATCCATTATTAGTTCATGGTACAGTGCGCGACAATATTACGCTGGGTGATCCAAGTGCCAGTGATGCTGATGTCGACCAAGTTGCCCGCCAAGCTTATGCTGATGAGTTTATTCAGCGCCTTGAAAAAGGTTATGAACATCATGTAGGTGATCGCTCTGGTGGCTTATCTGTCGGTCAAGCACAGCGTATTGCCGTTGCTCGTGCAATGCTACAAAATGGCGCGTTTTGGCTCCTTGATGAACCCACTGCAAGTCTTGATGCTAACAGTGAACGCTTAGTGCTAGAAAGTTTGGCATTAGCGGTTACTGAACGCACCACATTAATGGTTAGCCATCGTCTGGATCAACTCCATGCTATGGACCGTATTCTAGTTATGGATAACGGTAAATTAGTTCAAAATGGCGCTTTTGATACCATTAGTCACCAAGGTTTATTAGCTGAAATGCTCACATCCACTGATAAGAGGGATCTCGATGCGTGATTTAATCCCTTACCTTAAACTCTACCGTAAACACTGGTTTGGTTTAACCTTAGGCATGATTTTAGGCTTATTGACATTATTGTCTGCCATCAGTCTATTAACGTTATCCGGTTGGTTTATTGCTGCCTCTGCGGTTGCAGGTCTAACTCTGGTGGGTAGCCAAACCTTTAATTACATGGTGCCAGGTGCTGGTGTCCGTGGTTTTTCTATGGTGCGTACTGCAGGACGTTGGGGAGAGCGTGTTGTAAGCCATAACGCAACCTTTAAACTACTGGCTGATTTACGGTTATTCTTTTTCCGTAAACTCACACCATTGATCCCCGGTCGTCATGCTAATTTACGTGATGCCGACTTGCTCAATCGCTTAGTTGCTGATGTTGATGCAATGGATCATGTCTATCTGCGTCTAGTTAACCCACTGATTATCGGTGTGTTAGGCATTATTATTGTTACCTGCTTTCTGGCTTGGTTTGATCCCATTATAGGCTTTACCCTTGGTGGTATTTTATTAGCATTAATGATTATTTTACCGATTGTTTTTTATCACTTAGGTAAACGCAATGGTGAAACATTAACTTATGCTAAAGCAAACTATCGCATCACGCTATTAGATTGGATCCAAGGCCACGCTGAGTTATTACTGTTTAATGCAGAAGAACGCTACCGTCAACAAGCCGAAGCAGAACAAGATAAATTACTTGATGCTCAGCGAAAAATGGCAGGGTTAACAGGTATAGCAAACGGTCTATTAATGGCAGCAACAGGTTGGACTCTGGTTATCATTCTGTGGATTGCCGCTAACGGTATTGCAGGCCATGCGCCGGATCCTTTTGTGGCAATGGTCGCTTTTACTACCATGGCAAGTTTTGAAATGATGATGCCTGTAGCTGGTGCGTTCCAGTATTTAGGTCAAACATTATCATCCGCTAAACGCCTAAATGAGATTATTGAGGCAACCCCTGACACCGTCTTTGATCCAAAGGGTTACAACGCGATAGCTAAGGGTGACATTTGCTTTAATGATATCAGTTACACCTATTATGGCAGTGATAAACCCGTCGTTAAGCATTTATCACTAGATATCAAACAAGGTGAAAAACTAGCCTTACTTGGCCGTACGGGTTGTGGTAAATCAACCTTATTACAATTGCTAACCCGTAGCTGGGATCCGCAACAAGGATCAATTTCCATTGATGGTGTACCACTGCCAACATGGAGCGAACCGGCATTACGTAACGCAATCACTGTTGTTAGCCAGCGAGTCGACCTCTTTAATGGCTCATTGCGTGAAAACTTAATATTAGCAAAACCTGATGCTACTGATGAGCAATTTGTCGAGGTGCTAGCTAAAGTCGGTTTAAGTAGTTTACTTGATGACAATGGTTTAGATACTTGGCTTGGTGATGGCGGACGCCATATTTCAGGTGGTGAACGTCGTCGTATAGGCATTGCACGCGCCCTACTTCATGACGCCCCTATTCTGTTATTAGATGAACCAACAGAAGGGCTTGATCGTCGAACTGAACAGCAAATATTGACCTTATTACTTGAGTTTGCCAAAGATAAAACAGTGTTATTTATTACGCACCGTTTAGTCGGGCTCGGTAGTATGGATCAAATTTGCTTAATGGATGAAGGTGAGATCATTGAATATGGTCAGCATCAACAACTGCTGGCACAAAATGGTCGATATGCGGAATTATGTCGCCGTATTTAAGCTCTAATTGGTAATCTACTCCAAATATAACGTCAATAATCAATCAAGATTATTGGCGTTTTTTTTATCGGTAGTTAAATGTTATATTAACTACCGTAGCTTTTTGACTTGCATATTGTTGATAATAAATGACGATTTATATACCCGAAATTGATCCTTCATCATTACAATTTCCCGATCCAAGTACCGCCCTTGCCGATCCTAATGGACTACTCGCTTTTGGAGGTGATCTTAGCCCACAACGTCTACGCCAAGCTTATCGTCACGGCATTTTCCCATGGTACTCACAGGGCGAACCTATTTTATGGTGGAGTCCAACCCCACGTGGGATCTTTATTCCACAGCAATTTACACCCAGTAAAAGCTTACGCAAATTTATGCGAAAAGTATCTTATACCATCACCATCAACCATGCCTGTCATGCGGTGATCCGTCAATGTGCTGAATCTCG
This sequence comes from Photobacterium carnosum, assembly GCF_021236965.1. Taxonomy (NCBI): domain Bacteria; kingdom Pseudomonadati; phylum Pseudomonadota; class Gammaproteobacteria; order Vibrionales; family Vibrionaceae; genus Photobacterium; species Photobacterium carnosum. The sequence continues at coordinate 138,282 of NZ_WMDN01000004.1, forward strand.
TGGCCCAGAGCACACTTGGATCACTGAAGAGATGATTAACGCTTATCAAAAATTACATGATATTGGTGAGTGTCACTCAGTAGAAGTATGGCAAGATCAACAATTAGTCGGTGGTTTTTATGGAATTGCTGTGGGCAGTGTTTTTTGTGGCGAATCAATGTTCTCCCTTGCGGATAACGCCTCAAAAATTGCGTTATGGTATTTTTGTTACCATTTTTCAAACCACGGTGGCACTCTCATTGATTGCCAAATGATGAACCCCCATCTAGCCTCTTTAGGTGCGAGTGAATTAGATCGTCCGACTTTTTTAACACAATTGCATCAGCAACGAGATAGTGTATTACCCGCTGAATGCTATCACCCTCAAACTTTAGTGTTATAAACGAATTAATGATGAAAGAATTATCCTTACAACTGGGTCTTACACCTGAAGGTGACTGTAATTACTTACCACAACAACGTGATCAACTTGGGGTTGTAATGGATCAACCGTGGTTAAACCCTAATGGTTACGATTTATTAATTAGTTCAGGTTATCGCCGTAGCGGCAGTATCATTTATAAACCAATGTGTAAAAACTGTAATGCTTGTACACCATTGCGCGTTAATTGCACAGAATTCACACCATCTAAAAGCCAAAAACGCCAACAAAATCAATTAAAAAAATTACAGTGGGAATTTAAACAACAATTAGATCCTGATTGGTTTGAACTCTATGAGCGTTATATTACGGTTCGTCATGCTAGCGGCTCAATGTTTCCAGCTAATAAAGAACAATTTTTTGATTTTATTAGTGCATCATGGATGAATATTGCTTTCTTACATCTTTATCAAGATAATCAATTAATTGCAATTGCTATTACCGATGTATTTCCTGATTCACTCAGTGCGGTTTATAGCTTTTTTGAGCCAGATCATAAATTATCATTAGGCACATTATGTGTTCTACTACAAATTGAAATTTGCCACCAAACACAGCGCCAATGGCTCTATCCTGGCTATCAAATTGATCAATGCCGAGAGATGAATTACAAAATTCGCTTCTCACCACATCAAAAATTAATCAATGGTGAATGGATCTCTTCGGTATTATAAAAAAACCAAAGCGGTCAAAATAGCCGCAATAACGACTTATTTACATCACCTTTTGTTAATTAGCTGAGAAAAAATGGATTAATCGCGAACAAAAGCTGACAAAAACAGCTAGCAAGGGTAAAATTACGTCCTAAACTTTACACTCAAACAGTTTCAAGGCATTATCCAGCCCGATCAAGATGAATGGCTGGTAGCCTAAGAGGATTCAATGGCAAAAGAAGACGTAATTGAAATGGCTGGTACTGTACAAGATACACTACCAAATACTATGTTCCGTGTTGAGCTGGAAAACGGTCACGTTGTTACTGCTCACATCTCTGGTAAGATGCGTAAAAACTACATCCGTATCCTTACTGGTGACAAAGTAACAGTGGAACTGACGCCTTACGACCTAACTAAAGGCCGCATCGTCTTCCGTGCACGTTAATCTTTCTCTAAAAGATTAGTGCTGCAAATAAAACCCAGCCTATTCGCTGGGTTTTATTTTAGCGGATGATGATCACAAGTAGTCATAATATAAAAACGCCGCAGATAGTTGTTACTATCTACGGCGTTTTTGTTTATCGCTATATAACTAAAAAAGTACTTTAATGCGCCGCTTCCATTTCACTATTGAATTGGAAATCTAACTCGCCATTAATGTAATCAACACGTACTGAACCACCATTAACTAATGAACCAAACAACAATTCATTCGCAAGTGGCTTTTTAAGGTTCTCTTGAATCACACGTGCCATTGGACGTGCGCCCATCGCCTTATCATAACCTTTATCTGACATCCACTCACGTGCACGCTCAGAGACTTCCATCGATACACCACGAGCATCTAGCTGCGCTTGTAGTTCTACGATAAATTTATCGACCACTTGACCAATAATGTCTTTTTCAAGATGATTAAACCAAATGATATTATCCAGACGGTTACGGAACTCTGGTGTAAAGATACGTTTAATCTCTGCCATCGCATCATGACTATGATCTTGCTGAATAAGACCAATCGACTTACGTACTGTTTCAGTAACACCCGCATTAGTTGTCATTACAAAAATAACATTACGGAAATCAGCCTTACGACCATTATTATCAGTAAGCGTGCCGTTATCCATTATTTGTAATAATAAATTGAACACATCAGGATGCGCTTTTTCAATTTCATCCAGCAGAACAACGGAATGAGGATTTTTAATTACGGCGTCAGTTAATAAACCACCTTGGTCATAACCCACATAACCAGGAGGAGCACCGATTAAACGACTCACTGTATGACGTTCCATGTACTCCGACATATCAAAACGCAACAGTTCAATACCCATAGTACGCGCTAACTGTACCGTTACTTCTGTTTTACCGACACCCGTTGGGCCTGCAAATAAGAATGAACCAACCGGTTTATTCTCAGCACTTAATCCAGCTCGACTTAATTTGATCGCTTCAGTTAATACACTAATGGCATTATCTTGACCAAAAACCAGCATTTTTAATCTGCTCTCAAGAGTTTTTAGTACGTCACGATCACTGCTGGAGATTGATTTCTCTGGAATACGCGCCATTTTAGCAATCATGGCTTCAATATCACCAACATTGACTGTTTTCTTACGGCGGCTGGCAGGTGCTAAACGACAACGTGCACCTGCTTCATCAATAACATCAATCGCTTTATCGGGTAAATGACGTTCATTAATGTATTTAGCTGATAACTCAACCGCAGCACGAATCGCTTTATTGGTAAAACGTACTTCGTGATGCGCTTCGTATTTTGACTTCAAGCCCATCAAGATTTTAGTAGTGTCATCTAATGACGGTTCAACCACATCAATTTTTTGGAAACGACGTGATAACGCACGCTCCTTCTCAAAAATATTGCTGTATTCTTGATAGGTTGTTGAACCCATGCAACGAAGCTTACCGCTGCTCAATAGTGGCTTAAGTAAGTTTGCTGCATCAACTTGACCACCGGAGGCTGCACCTGCACCAATAATGGTATGAATTTCATCAATAAACAAAATCGCGTGTTCTTCTTTTTCAAGCTGTTTTAAAATACCTTTAAAACGTTTTTCAAAGTCACCACGGTATTTTGTACCCGCTAAAAGAGAACCAATATCAAGCGAATAAATCACACAATTTTGAATAATCTCAGGCACTTGCCCTTCAACAATACGCCATGCAAGACCTTCAGCGATAGCCGTTTTACCGACACCCGCTTCACCCACTAATAACGGATTATTTTTTCGACGACGGCAAAGTACTTGTACAGTACGTTCTAGCTCTTGATCTCGGCCAATCAGAGGATCAATACCGCCTGATTTCGCTAATAAGTTAAGGTTAATTGCAAAATTCTCAAGCTTATCTTCAGAACTACCTTGCTCGGTGCGTTGCTCTTCGGTATTACCCATCTCAGATGGATTTACGTCATCATTATCACTGCCTTTAACAGTGCCATGAGAAATAAAGTTCACTACATCAAGACGGCTAATATCACTTTTTTTGAGCAAGTATGCTGCATGTGATTCCTGCTCGCTAAAAATCGCAACCAATACATTAGCACCAGTGACTTCACTACGGCCAGAAGACTGGACATGAAACACAGCACGTTGTAACACCCGCTGAAAACTCAATGTTGGTTGGGTTTCACGACTTTCATCATCCACTGGAATTAAGGGTGTTGTTTGTTCAATAAAAGAATCTAGCTCTTTACGCAACAGATCAAGATCAGCACGACACGCTAATAACGCCTCTTGTGTGGCGACATTCTCTAACAGTGCCATCAATAAATGTTCTACCGTCATAAACTCATGACGCTTTTCCCTTGCTCGTGCAAATGCACCATTCAGGCTTGCTTCAAGTTCTTTATTTAGCATAAGGCACCTCCCCTAAAAACCACTCAATATGGCGTGCCGGAAAAAGATTATGCTTTTTCCATCGTACACAACAACGGGTGTTCATTTTCCCGTGCGTACATCATTACTTGCGCAACTTTTGTTTCTGCTACTTCGGCAGTAAAGGTGCCACAAATGGCTTTACCTTCATAATGTACCGCGAGCATTAACTGAGAAGCTTTCTCCAGATCCATGGAAAAAAATGTTTGTAACACATCAATCACAAAATCCATCGGCGTATAATCGTCATTATTTAGTACTACTTTATACATCGATGGCGGCTTAACTTGGATTTCTTCCTTATCTAACACATCAGATTCAGGATTCATCCATTCGTATAACTTACTCATAGTTTTATCTTAGTTCATTAATTCGTGAGCTGGCTATAGCCAAGTTAATAAAAGATTTTATCAAAATGTTACAAACAATACTTGACTGACTAGTTTATTTTACTACATTGTAAATTATAGTAGATGTAATCTGCATCAAAATCGCATTAGTATGCAACAAAACATTACTGAATAAGCAACTAATGTCAAATGGAACTTGAATGCAAAAAGGATGTATAGCATGGCAATAGGTACAGTGAAATGGTTCAATAACGCCAAAGGATTTGGCTTCATCTGCCCCGAAGAAGGTAAAGACGATATTTTCGCTCACTATTCAACAATTCAGATGGATGGTTACCGAACACTTAAGGCAGGTCAACAAGTGAACTACGAGGTTCAAACTGGCCCTAAAGGTTACCATGCAAGTGCTATTGTTCCCGCACAAGGCGATGAAGCCAAATAAGCGGACCCAGTATTAGATGCACATTAAAAGGTGAGATTATCTCACCTTTTATTCGTTAACTTGAAACCAAAATTTTAATGACTGATACAATATACTAATTACCCATCGACTTCGACAGCCATCTGAGGTTATTAAGTATTCGTATTCAATTTTACATTATAATATTCATCTATAGCTAAAAACGCAGTTTTTTACCCCTTGCAATAACTGCATAAAACTCGCATAAAAAAGTTCGATTATCATTCTTTTAAATGCGACTCAAAACGGCAGCATTTTTAACAAAAAACAAACATATTCATTGTAATCCTATCCTATTCCAATTTTAATCAACTGCCTATATCTAGATACTTTTGTTGTTATCTGTTTGAGAGTTAGCGCACGAGTACATAGTGTATTTGATTAATCTACCAACACATTTTTTCTGTTTACCCAACACTTTGGTATTAATAGATTAGTTGCATAATATAATAGGTATAAAAAATAATAGGTATAAAAAAGGCCCAGCAAATGCTGAGCCTTAAACGATTATCTAGCGGTATGAATAATTACATTTGTTCAATCATGTCATCAGCAAATTGTGAACACTTACGTAAATTAGCACCTTCCATTAAACGCTCAAAATCATAGGTTACGGTCTTATTACTGATCGCCGCTTCCATTGAACTAATAATCAAATCAGCCGCTTCTGTCCAACCCATATGGCGTAACATCATTTCCGCAGAAAGAATCAATGAGCCCGGATTTACTTTATCTTGACCTGCATATTTAGGTGCAGTGCCATGCGTTGCTTCAAATAAAGCCACTCCATCACCAATATTTGCACCCGGAGCAATACCAATACCACCCACTTGAGCCGCTAAAGCATCAGAGATGTAATCACCATTAAGGTTCATGGTTGCAATAACATCATATTCTTCTGGACGCAGTAAAATCTGCTGTAAGAAAGCATCAGCAATGCAATCCTTAATCACAATTTCTTTACCTGTGTTTGGATTCTTTAACGTCATCCAAGGGCCACCATCAAGTAATTCAGCACCGAATTCTTGTAGCGCAACATCGTAACCCCAATCTTTAAACGCACCTTCAGTAAATTTCATGATATTACCTTTATGTACTAAGGTTAACGAATCACGATCATTATCAAGAGTGTATTGAATAGCGGCACGAATTAAACGTTTCGTTCCCTCTTCTGATACAGGCTTAATGCCAATACCACATTGTTGTGGGAAACGAATTTTCGTCGCGCCCATTTCTTGTTGTAGGAACTGAATAACTTTATCTGCTTCAGCAGTACCTGCTTGGTATTCAACACCCGCATAAATATCTTCTGAATTTTCACGGTAGATAACCATGTCAGTTAATTCTGGACGTTTAACTGGGCTTGGTACGCCATTAAAATAACGTACAGGACGAACACAAATATAAAGATCAAGCTCTTGACGCAATGCAACGTTAAGAGATCGAATACCACCACCAACAGGGGTTGTTAATGGACCTTTAATAGCAACTTTATATTCGCGAATAAAATCAAGAGTTTCTTGTGGAAGCCATGCGTCATCACCATAAACTTGGGTTGATTTTTCACCCGTGTAGATTTCCATCCACTCAATTTTTCGGTCTCCGGCGTACGCTTTCTTAACCGCGGCATCCACAACTTTAATCATTGCTGGACTTACATCAATCCCGATACCGTCACCTTCGATGTACGGAATAATCGGGGTATTAGGAACAATCAATTTACCTTCAGCATCTACTGTTATTTTCTGACCTGCTGTTGGTACAATTACTTTACTATCCATTTTAAATCTCCTAGCGTCCATTTGTTAACGTTTTGTAAGAAGCGAGCAAATCATACTTTAAATTTTATCAATACGTCAATTGTGTAATTTTTCACGTATAATAAGTGTGTTCAAATCCTCAACTCTCACAATAACGCGTATTTATGAAGCCAAACACCACAAATCGTCAACCTCTTCGTGCCAATAATGAGCGCAGAGCGTCAAGAAAAATAAATAAACCGAAGCGTCCTCGCGGACCACAAAAAGTGATTTTATTTAACAAACCTTATAACACTTTGACCCAGTTTTCAGGTGAACCAGGTGACAGCACCTTAGCTGATTTCATCCCGGTAAAAGATGTTTATCCTGCAGGAAGATTAGATAAAGACAGCGAAGGCTTACTGGTACTAACCAATGATGGTATTTTGCAAGCACGGTTAACGCAGCCTCAATCAAAACAGGCAAAAGTCTATTGGGTACAAGTTGAAGGTGCACCAACAGCTGAAGATTTACAGCAATTACGTGATGGGGTGACATTAAAAGATGGCCCAACATTACCCGCTGGAATTGAAGTTATTGAATCACCACAAATTTGGGAACGTACGCCACCTATTCGTGAGCGTAAAAATATTCCAACCACATGGTTAGCAATTACTTTACGTGAAGGTCGTAACCGCCAAGTTCGTCGTATGACGGCGCATATTGGCTTTCCAACATTACGTTTAATTCGCTATCAAATGGCACAATGGACTGTGGCAGATTTAGCACCAGGAGAATGGAAAGAGATCACTCTTCCAGCCCCAATTCAAGCGTAATTTAGCCTTTATACTCTTCGCGCTCTATGTTTAACATCAGAGCGCATTATTCCCTTCAATATTCCTTCAATCGTGTAAAACTATTTCCCTCAACAAAAAACTACACATTTTTAGCAACATCCTCTATGATTGCACCAAATAGCAAACGTTTGCTATTTGGGTTCATCCAGCAGTTCTCTGCTAAAAAAATATTACCTTTTTTATCTATATATCCGTTTTTAAATGGCTTTTTTTAGCGCTGTTGTCTTTATTCGTACAGCCGCTATCGTTAATAACTATTTATTAAAGTGTGATTATGTTCTCGATCTGTTTCAGGGGCTGGGTTTCTGTTAGAATTATGCCCTTAACACTAAATTAGCGACAGTAGAGAAATATGTCTGATAACAGCCAAAAGAAAGTCATTGTCGGCATGTCCGGCGGCGTAGATTCATCGGTATCCGCTTACCTGCTCCTTCAACAAGGTTATCAAGTTGAAGGCTTGTTTATGAAAAACTGGGAAGAAGACGATAACGACGAATATTGCTCTGCTGCTGAAGATCTCGCTGATGCACAAGCGGTATGTGACAAACTTGGTATTACGCTGCATACCATCAATTTTGCAGCTGAATACTGGGATAACGTGTTTGAATACTTCCTTGCTGAATATAAAGCAGGCCGTACGCCAAACCCAGATATTCTGTGCAACAAAGAAATCAAATTTAAAGCCTTCCTCGAATTTGCTGATGAAGTGCTTGCAGCAGACTATATTGCAATGGGTCATTATACCCGTCGTACTTTCCCAACAGTTGAAGGTGAAAAACCTCAAATGTTGCGTGGTGTTGATAACAACAAAGATCAAAGTTACTTCTTATACACTTTAGGTTATGAGCAAATTTCACGCAGTTTATTCCCTGTAGGTGAACTTGAAAAACCTGAAGTTCGTCGTATTGCAGAAGAGCAAGGTTTGATCACCGCGAAGAAAAAAGATTCAACCGGTATTTGTTTCATTGGTGAACGTAAATTTACAGAGTTTTTAGGTAAATACCTACCTGCTCAACCCGGTAAAATTGAAGTTGCTGATGATGGTAGCGTTATCGGTGAACACCAAGGATTGATGTACCACACACTAGGTCAACGTAAAGGCTTACATATTGGTGGTCAGAAAGGTGGTAATGGCCTTGAAGACGCATGGTATGTTGTTGATAAAGATCTAGAACGTAATGTACTTATTGTTGGTCAAGGTAAAGATCATCCTCGTTTAAAATCAAACGGTTTGATTGCCTCTCAGTTACATTGGGTTGATCGTCAACCTATTCGAGAAACAATGGCATGTACGGTAAAAACACGTTACCGTCAGCAAGATCTTGCTTGTACTATTATCCCTATGGATGATGAAACCATTAAAGTAATTTTTGATGAGCCTCAAATTGCAGTAACACCAGGACAATCAGCCGTGTTCTATAACGGTGAACTCTGCCTTGGTGGCGGCATTATTGAAGAGCGAATTTAAAGGAGTTTTTGCGCGTGGCTTACTCTATTTATGATCGAACGATTGCGTTTGCAGGCATGTGCCAAGCAGTCAAATTAGTTCAAGACGTTGCCCGTAATGGCAATTGCGATTCAGCAGCATTATCCACTATGCTCAATAGCATTATGGCAACAGACCCAAGCGATACTATAGGCGTCTATGGTAGCGAAGCTGACTTACGTATCGGTTTAGAATCGATGGTACGCGATATTGATGGTTCATCATCAGGCAATGAAATAACCCGCTACCTTGTGGGTGTGATGGCGCTTGAACGAAAATTATCAGCGCGTCGCGATAGCATGGCACAACTGGGTGATCGAGTGGGTACATTGAAACGTCAAACGGTTCATTTTAACCTTCTTGATGAACAAATGCTGAGTAATATTGCCAGTATTTATTTGGATATTATCAGTCCACTAGGACCTAGAATTCAAGTATCTGGCACGCCAGCGCAATTACAATTACCTAATGTTCAGCATCGCGTTCGGGCACTGTTACTTGCTGCCGTTCGTAGTGCTGTCCTTTGGAGTCAAGTCGGTGGTAAACGCCGTCATTTATTATTTGGTCGTAAGCAAATGTTAGAGCAAGCAAAAATCTTACTCGCTCGAAATTAAACTAACGCATTGCTAACTTCAATTCAGCCTGAAAAATCAGGCTGAATATTAATTTTGTTTTAACCCTCATAAACCAGGAGAGATCAACATGGAACTGTCAGCACTGACAGCTGTTTCCCCAGTAGACGGCCGCTACGGAAGCAAAACAAGCGTATTACGCAGTATTTTTAGTGAGTTCGGTTTACTAAAATACCGTACTATCGTTGAGATCCGTTGGTTACAAAAATTATCCGCTACTGACGCTATTGTTGAAGTTCCTGCATTCAGCGCTGAAGCAAACGCATTCTTAGATCGTATTGCGACTGAGTTTAGCGAACAAGATGCGCTACGTATCAAAACGATTGAGCGTACAACTAACCATGATGTAAAAGCAGTTGAATATTACCTAAAAGAAAAAGTGGCTGAATTGCCAGAACTTCATGCTGTGAATGAATTTATTCACTTTGCTTGTACTTCAGAAGATATTAACAACCTTTCTCACGCGCTTATGCTGACTGAAGCACGTGAAAAAGTAATGCTTCCTGAAGTGCGTAACGTTATTGATGCGATTAAAGATCTTGCGCATCAATTCCGTGATATTCCAATGCTTACACGTACCCACGGTCAACCTGCTTCTCCATCAACGATGGGTAAAGAAATGGCAAACGTGGCATACCGCATGGAACGTCAATATAAGCAAATCGAAAACGTTGATATTCTTGGTAAAATCAATGGCGCGGTTGGTAACTACAACGCTCACCTATCGGCTTACCCTGATATCGATTGGCACCAATACAGTGAAGAATTTGTGACAGCGCTAGGGATCACATTTAATCCTTACACTACGCAAATCGAACCGCATGATTACATTGCAGAATTATTTGATGCGTTTGCCCGCTTCAATACTATTTTGCTTGATTTCGATCGTGATATTTGGGGTTATGTTGCTTTAGGTCACTTTAAGCAAAAAACAATTGCAGGTGAAATTGGTTCTTCTACCATGCCACACAAAGTTAACCCAATCGATTTTGAAAACTCAGAAGGTAACCTTGGCCTAGCAAATGCGATCTTTGGTCACTTAGCACAAAAGCTACCCGTTTCTCGCTGGCAGCGTGATCTAACAGACTCAACGGTTTTACGTAACTTAGGTGTTGGTTGTGGTTATGCAATTATTGCTTATACATCAACCATCAAAGGCATCAGTAAGCTTGAAATAAACCAAGCAGCACTAGAAGCTGAACTAGACCGCAACTGGGAAGTACTTGCAGAGCCAGTACAAACAGTAATGCGTCGTTACGGTATTGAAAAGCCTTATGAGAAGCTAAAAGAGCTAACTCGTGGTAAGCGTGTTAATGGTGAAGGTATGCGCACATTCATTGATGGCTTAGAACTGCCTGAACATGAAAAAGCACGCCTTAAAATGCTAACACCTGCTAACTACATTGGTGATGCAATTAAGCTAACTGATAAGCTATAAATTATCTTCGATATAGATTAGTTTAATAATTAAGGACGTTATCTCATAACGTCCTTTTTATTAACAATAGAATAATGCATTGATAAAATATTATCTAAAATGGAATAACGCATAGTTAATAACAGGTCATTATTCCTCTTTCATAATTAAAGCGCTAGACATGCTACAGTATGCTGATACGTACCCCGTAATTCAGGCTTTTGCTCTGCACAAACAGCGACAGCTTTAGGGCAACGTGTACGGAAAACACAGCCGGATGGCGGATTCATCGGTGAAGGTAACTCGCCTTCTAATAATTCAATCTGTTTATTACGTTCTAATTTCGGATCAGGAATAGGAACCGCTGACATTAATGCTTTAGTGTACGGATGCTGAGGATCGGCAAAAAGGGTTTTACAGTCTCCCATCTCAACGGTATTACCTAAATACATTACCAATACCCGATCTGATATATGTTTAACAACCGATAAGTCATGCGCAATAAAAATTAAACTTAGCCCCATTTCTTTTTGCAAAGATTTAAGCAAATTAACCACTTGCGCTTGAATCGAAACATCAAGTGCAGATACTGGCTCATCACAAATAATCATTTTAGGCTTTAAAATCAGCGCTCGTGCAATACCAATACGTTGACATTGTCCACCAGAAAATTCATGAGGATAACGGTTAATGACATTGGGTAATAATCCAACTTTTGTCATCATCGCCTGCACTTGTTGTTTCACCTCATCTTTAGATAATTGGCTGTAAAATGCTTTTAATGGCTCTGCAATAATTTCGCCAACGGTCATACGTGGGTTTAAGGATGCTAATGGATCTTGGAAAATCATTTGAATCTGTTTACGTTTTTCACGCAACGCACTGTGATTAAGTTTAGTGAGATCTTGTCCTAACCATACTACCTTCCCCTCTGTCGCCTCCACTAACCCTATGATGGCGCGCGCAAACGTTGATTTACCACATCCTGACTCACCAACAATACCTAAAGTCTCACCTTCATAAACGCACACATTAACCCCATCAACGGCTTTTAATTTTGATGGTTGGCTCCAAGGCCATGCTGATTTAGACGCAATATTAAAATGGACTTTAAGATTAGTAATATCTAATAATAATTTCTTTTCCAACTTCATTACTATGCTCCCATATCAGCAAAACAAGCACGTAATCTATCTTGTGCAAATGGCATTAATAGCGGTGATTCTTGCTTACAACGCGGTAATACACGATGACAACGCTCTTGGTATGGACAGCCAACCGGCAAACGCAATAAGTTGGGTGGATTACCAGGGATCGTTGGTAAATCTTCGCCTTCAGTATCTAAACGCGGAATCGCACGCAGTAATCCTTCGGTATATGGATGGCTCGGACGATAGAAAATATCGTTAATATCGCCATATTCCATCGTCCTTCCAGCATACATCACTAACACTTTGTCACAACTTCCCGCCACGACACCAAGATCATGGGTGATCATAATGATCGATGTATTAAAATCTGATTTAAGATCGTTTAATAACGTCATGATCTGCGCCTGTACCGTCACATCGAGTGCCGTTGTTGGTTCATCAGCAATTAACAGCTTTGGTCGGCATAATAATGCCATTGCAATCATGACACGTTGGCGCATACCACCTGAAAATTCATGAGGATACATTGCCATACGTTGACGAGCTTCTGGAATTTTAACCGCATCTAACATTCTTACTGATTCTTCAAACGCTTGAGATCTACTCATGCCTTTGTGTAATGTCAGCACTTCCATTAACTGTTCACTGACTTTCATATACGGGTTTAGTGAGGTCATTGGATCTTGGAAAATCATCGCTATTTGTTCTGCACGAATCCGATTTAATTCTTTTTCAGATAAATTTAAAATCTCTCGACCTTCAAATTTAGCGCTTCCACTAATAATGCCGTTTTTCGCTAAGATACCCATAATTGCAAATACAGTTTGGCTCTTACCTGAACCCGATTCACCAACAATGCCTAAGGTTTGACCTTGCTCTAGCGAAAAATTCAAATCATTTACCGCAGTAACATTGCCATCAGGAGTCGTGAATTCAACTCGTAAGTCTTTAATTTCTAACAAACTCATACTACTTCCTTGTTATCAACAATAAGCACCGTACATTCTCTTCGGTTATTATTTATTATCCAGTGAATGATATTGGCGATACCTATTTTATTTATTTCACTGTACTGCCCTATAACAGTGGCATTGATCAATAAAATAGGTCGCTGCTTATTTTTATCTATCTTTAGGATCTAACGCATCACGTAAACCATCACCGACATAGTTAAAACAAAATAAAGTGATCATCATAAAACCAGCTGGAAATAATAACTGCCAAATAGCTACTTCCATGGTTTGTGAGCCTTCATTTAATAATGCGCCCCAACTGGTCATTGGCTCTTGTACACCAAGCCCAAGAAAACTTAGAAATGATTCGGTCAAGATCATTGCTGGTACTAATAATGTTGAATAAACAGCGACAATACCTAACACGTTCGGCACAATATGCCGAGTAATAATCCGCCAACGACTAACACCACTGACATGTGCCGCTTCAATAAATTCTTTTCCCCGTAGAGACAAGGTTTGACCGCGAACAATACGTGCCATATCCAGCCAAGAAATAGCCCCGATAGCGATAAAGATCAGCATGATATTTCGACCAAAAAAGGTCACTAATACGATCACAAAAAACATAAATGGAATCGAATACAGAATTTCTAATATCCGCATCATCACCCGATCCGTTTTACCACCAATAAAACCAGAAGCGGCACCATAAAGTGTGCCAATTACCACCGCAACTAAAGCACCTAATAATCCCACCATCAGTGAAATTCGACCACCGACTAAAGTACGCGTATAAAGATCACGTCCAAGACTATCAGTACCAAAGAAATGTCCTTCCGCGCCTAATGATGGCACCGCATGTAACGCGTACCAATCGGTATCATCAAAGGCATATTGGCTCATCATTGGTCCAAAAATAACAGCAAGAGAAATCAGTCCTAAAATAACAAGTGACACCATTGCCGCCTTATTACGAAAGAAACGTGAGCGCGCGTCTTGCCATAAACTACGACCTTCGATTTCAAGGCTTTCTGAAAATTTCTCCAGCGCTTCAATATTATCTTTTTTTGTTAAAATCATAATTATCAGCCTCTTAATAGCGAATTTTAGGATCGATCATCGCTAGCACAATATCGACAATGGCATTGAAGATAATCGTTAACGAACCAATCAAAATCGTAATACCAAGCACTAATGAATAATCACGATTAAAGGCGGCATTAACAAACAGCTTACCGATACCGGGCAAACCAAAAATAGTTTCAATCACTACTGAGCCGGTAATAATGCCGACAAAAGCAGGTCCCATGTATGACACCACGGGTAATAAGGCTGGGCGTAACGCGTGTTTTAAAACAATATGTCGGTAACTCAATCCTTTAGCACGAGCGGTACGAATAAAGTTACTGTTTAGCGTTTCAATCATACTGCCACGAGTGATACGCGCGAAGGTTGCTACATACAATAAAGCCATGCCTAACATTGGCAGAATAACAAACTTTAACGATCCATCTTGCCAGCCACCCGCAGGTAACCACTGTAAATTAATGGCGAAGATATAAATCAACACCGGAGCGAGAATAAAGGAAGGCATCACCACCCCCGCCATCGCGGTCGACATAATGGTGTAATCAAGCCACGTGTTCTGTTTTAACGCGGCAAGAGTGCCAACGGATACCCCCATAACCAACGCAAAAATAAAAGCGAAAAAGCCTATTTTTGCCGATACGGGTAACGCTTTAGACACTAACTCATTAACCGTGAAATCTTTATATTTAAATGAAGGACCAAAATCCCCTTGAACAATGTTGCTTAAATAGGTGGTGTATTGATCAAACACAGGTTTATCTAAACCATATTTAGCTTCAATATTAGCGAGAACTTCCGGCGGTAAAGGGCGATCTGAAGTAAAAGGATTACCAGGAGCGAAGCGCATTAAAAAAAATGAGATGGTGATCAATACCAACAGTGTCGGTATCGCTTCAAAAATCCTTTTAGCAATGAATTTAATCATATTAAAGCTACCGTATTAATTGTACATGCGAGGGCTGCCTTCAGCATAAAAGGCAGCTAATGATTATACTGGCAAGATTATTTAGCGATGAAATACAGATCTTTAGAATAGACGTTGTCTTCTGCATTTTTCATAGGATAACCACCTAATTGTGGATTCACTAAACGAGCATTTACGTAGTGATAAATAGGCATAATCGGCATATCTTGCGCTAAACTTGCTTCTGCACGTTTATAATCTGCTGCACGCTCAGCCGCTGTAGGGGCAAGAATGGCATCATCAATCGCTTTGTCATAATCAACACTGGCATATTTAGGGTAATTCTGTGAGTGACCAGTACGCATAATCGCTAAGAAGGTTGAAGCTTCATTATAATCACCACACCAACCCGCACGAGAGACATCAAAGTTACCTTGGCGTTTACTGTCTAAATAACTTTTCCACTCTTGGTTTTCAAGTTGAGCTTCAACACCCAATCCTTTTTTCCACATTGATGCAATCGCAACGGCAATCTTTTTATGGTTCTCTGAAGTGTTATATAACACTTTAAATGTCAGTGGATTACTCTGGTTATACCCAGCCGCTTCTAATAATGCTTTGGCTTTTTCTAGACGTTGCTTTTGATTTAATTTAGCGTAATCCGGCATATCAACATCAAGACCGTTAGTTGCTAATGGGGTAAAGTTATACGCAGGCGTTTCACCTTTACCCACGATAAATTTCGCCAATACATCACGGTCAATGGCGTAAGATAATGCTTTACGTACATCGCCATTATCAAACGGCTTACGTGCAGTATTAAACTCATAATAATAAGAGCATAAATAAGGGGTTACTTTGACATCTTGCGGATAATCTTTGGTTAAACGCTTGAAATGTTCATTGGGCATTTCATACGTCATGTCTACTTCACCCGCAAGAAAACGATTCATGGCAGCAACTTGGTTTTCAATCGGTAAAAATGTTACTTGGTTAATAACGGTGTCTTTGTTATTCCAGTAATTATTATTACGGACTAAAACAATACGTTCGTTAACAACCCACTGATCCAATTGATAAGCACCATTGGAAACGTAATTGCCGACCTTAGTCCACTGATCACCAAATTTTTCAACGGCATTTTTATTAACCGGCTTCATTGAGGTGTGCACAAGCATTGACGCAAAATACGATAATGGCTTATCTAACGTGACTTTTAAGGTATGAGCATCAACGGCTTCAACACCTAACGTTTCAGGTGATTTTTTGCCCGCAATAATATCAGAAGCATTAGCCATCGTTGTCATATCAAGGTATGACGCATAAGGAGATGCGGTTTTAGGATCAGCAAGACGACGCCATGTATAAACAAAATCATCGGCGGTTACGGGATCACCATTTGACCATTTAGCATCATCACGTAGCTCAAAAATCCACGTTTTATTATCAGTTGTTTGCCACGATTTTGCGACACCAGCAACCAGATTACCATCGGCATCTTGATTAACTAAGCCTTCAAGTAAATCACGAATAACGTTAGATTCAGGCACGCCCGATACTTTTTGAGGATCAAGAGATTCAGGTTCAGTGCCATTTGCGCGGACTAGCTCTTGTGTGTCAGCTAATTTAACGTCAGCGGGAACTTGCGCTGCAAAAATTGAAAAAGAAGGAAGGGCAACAGCGAGACCAGCGCCAAGTAACAAAGCTTGGGTAATTTTATTCTTATACATGCATTAACTCCAATACATCAATTTATAACGTCCATGACATTTTCAGTAGGTCATATTAATTAATGACAAAATAGTTATTCTCAATCCTAGAGAACAACTATCAAACCGAAGAATTGTCTAAAACATTAACAGGAGTTATATTAATTTGCCACAAACAGACAAATGAAACACATTAAAAACCAAACATTTGCTTAACAACAGCCAGTATCAACTAGATCAATGTCACATTTCTAGTTTTTTACACCTATTATTGGTAAGGTTAAAGCTATTAATATTATCAAAAAGCGTTAATCACCCCCTTTTTGTGGTTATAATTTGTACATTAGTTATAAATCAGAATATAAAACCAATAAAATGGCTAACAACCCATCATAAAATAAACAAGAATAGAATAAATAAGGCATAAAAAAAGGCACTACCTAAATAATGCCTTTCTATAAAAATACCTTATCATTGTTACTTACTTTCACTGTCTAATTTAATTAACTGCTTGTCTTGACCCACAGCTTGCTCTTTCTGTTCAAGCAACAGCTGCTCTTGATTGCCATCATCATCATGATTATCATTAACGCCAATATCAGCCATCATCTGTTTGACTCTTTTGCAAGACATACGTTTATGCATTATTAACCACTCCATTGTTAAATGATGCCAGTAGACCTTTATGACGACTTTAACTACTTGGTCTTATCCCAGCTAAAATAATATCTTTTTTATCTCCACCTTTTAAATATGGCACATAAACCACAACCCCACCAAAAATTCACCAAACAACCACTTATTAATAACAAAACGGAATTAAAAAAATAACAGATAGATTATTTTAGTAAACAACATCATAAGCTGGTAAGGATCCTATAATTTAGCCAATAAGCTCGCTATTATTTAACCACTAAGAAATATATTCTGTATCTACGCCAATTTCTTAGTAATACCTCTGTCATTTCATACGGTGAGAATAAGAGTAAAATTATGAGACCTACAGGCTGCATTTCACGACCAAGTCCATCCCGTTTTCGCACAAGTTATGTTCCAACAACGACTGCAAATCGAGATAAGAATAAAAATAAAAAATAGTCTTTATCGTTAATACTTACCAATAAAAAAGCATAAAAAAAGGAGCTAAAATTAGCTCCTTTTTTATATAAATCAGATTATTGGAATTACCATCTATCTGCGGCAGAATTATCAGTTTCTCGCGCATCAACCCAGCGACTTTCTACTGGGGTTTGTTCTTTTTTCCAAAACGGGGCTTTGGTTTTTAAGTAATCCATAATGAATTCACAGGCTTCAAATGCCGCACCACGGTGAGCACTTGTTACACCAACAAAAACGATTTGATCACCTAACTCTAAATCACCAACACGGTGGATCACTCGTGTTTGTAATAACGACCAACGACTACGCGCTTCCACTATAATTTCTTGAAGTGCTTTTTCTGTCATTCCTGGATAGTGTTCTAATGAAAGCCCAGTAACAGCATCACCTTGGTTAAAATCACGCACTTTACCGATAAACGTGACGACTGCTCCCGCTTCATTACCTTCAGCAAGTTTAGCGTATTCATCAGCAACAGAAAAATCATCTTGTTGTACTGAAATCATATTAACCCCCAGTAACAGGTGGAAAGAAAGCAACCTCATCACCGTCTTTAATGGCTGTATCTAAGCGGCAAATAGTTTGATTAACCGCAACCAACAATTTACCTGACTCTAATGCTAGCTGCCATTTATCACCACGGCTTAGTAATGCTTGGCGTAAATCATCTGCCGTTGCAAATTCCGCAGCAACTTCAATTTTATCAACACCCACTAACTCTTTAATTTGAGCGAAAAACAATACATTAATCATGCTTCTGCCTTAAAGTGACCCGATTTACCGCCTGTTTTTTCAAGTAATCGAACTTGACTAATAACCATGTCTTTTTGAACGGCTTTACACATATCATAAATAGTCAGTGCAGCAACAGATGCTGCTGTTAAGGCTTCCATTTCAACGCCAGTCTTACCTGTTAATTTACAACGAGATTCAATGCGAACTTTATTTTCAGCGGGCATAGCTTGCAATTGAACTTCAACTTTCGTCAGCAATAATGGATGACATAATGGAATTAAATCCCATGTTTTTTTTGCCGCTTGAATACCAGCGATACGTGCCGTTGCAAACACATCACCTTTATGATGTTGGCCTGAGACAATTAATGCCAATGTTGCAGGAGCCATATGCACAAATGCTTCTGCGCGAGCTTCACGCACTGTTTCGACTTTAGCTGATACATCAACCATGTTAGCTTCGCCAGAAGCATTAATATGGGTAAACTGATTCATTTTTTATTCCCAATAAAAGCGATAATTTAAGTACAGCCGATCGTTCTATTTCGACTGTTTATTTATTATTTATAATCGTGCATCGTGTAGCCTAACCACCAATAGAAGCTAGATTTGGCGTCATTCCAGTTTTCCCTTCATCTAAGAAATGACTCACGGCTTTAGTTTGTAGACTGGCTTGAATACGTTCAATAAGTTGTGATTGCTGGCTATCATCAGCCAATAAGTCGCGCAATTCCACACCATCTTCACCAAAGAGACACAGATGTAACTTGCCTTTTGCCGAGACACGAAGACGATTACAGCTTTCACAAAAATTCTTTTCATACGGCATAATAAGGCCAATTTCACCTAGATAATCAGGATGATAGAAAACTTGTGCAGGGCCATCATTATTGTCTTTTACTTTCAATAACCACCCATTAGCAATAAGATGATTACGAATACTCACACCTGAAACATGATGTTTACTGAAAAGACTATCCATTTCACCGGTTTGCATTAACTCGATAAAACGTAATTGAATTGGGCGAGTTTTGATCCATTCTAAAAACTTCGGTAGTTCTTGAGAATTAAGATCTTTAAGTAAAACAGTGTTGATCTTTACTTGCTCAAAACCAGCATCAAACGCGGCATCAATACCTTCCATTACCTGATGAAACATATTTTCACCGGTAATTTGATAGAACATTTTAGGATCTAAACTATCAACACTAACGTTAATATGGGTTAATCCTGCTTGACGCCATTCATGAACATGCTTCGCCATGCGGTAACCATTGGTCGTAGTGGCTACCTTAGTTATGCCTGGTTGGCTCGCAACCGTACGAATAATATCGGTAAAATCACGACGTAAACTAGGCTCACCGCCTGTAATTCGCACTTTGGTTGTACCGCAATCAGCAAAAGCTGCAGTCACCCGATGAATTTCATCCAGCGTTAAAAAAGAAGGTTTCTTTTGATCTGCAGGCTGGTAGCCATCAGGTAAGCAATAGGTACATTTGAAGTTACATACATCTGTAACTGAGAGTCGTAAATAATAAAATTTACGTTGAAAACTATCTTCTAATTGTTTAGCCACGGAACACCTTTCCAAATACGGGAGGCCGATTCATTTCTAAACCAACCCTGGTGACATTATGTCACTGGCGTTAATCACTTATTGATATTGATTTTTCTTTTATGAATAAATCAAACAGCACGTAGCAACTTAGTGAAAAAAGCTCGGAGTTATGGCAGTTGTGCCCATCAGTCATTGATTAATTATTAATGTCACACAACGGCATGTCTTATTTAAAAGTATCAGAGTTTTTCGAAAATTGACAAATAACTGAAAAAAACAGGCTGACATTCTACCTTTCGAGCAGAAATACGACAATACTAGTTAGGTATTTAACATTAAAATGATGTCAATAGTGGAGGATTTATGTCCAATATAATCGAATCAGCAACATTGAATGATATTGCGCTTTATCTACAACGAGAAGAAAGCCTTGATTCAGATTCTGCTCATGCAGCAGCTCAGCAAGTATTAGGTAATTTTATTGAAATGCGCAATAAAGGATTAATAAAAGGATGGTATTTTGATGATTTTGGACATTTAGAGTTATTACCAACAGATAGTATTCAATCATGGATCGATCAAACAAAGTAAATAGCGACAAACTCTCAGGCACAATGGTTTTTATTCTGCATATAAATATGGCCAGATACTTAGAACAAGGGGTATACCATTCTTGAATTGCAATTATTTACTTTAAAATCAAAACATTACCTTGTTAACTGCCTTTTTGTGATTTCGGCACCAGACTTGCTTGCCTACAAAAGAAGACATCTAATGAGATAGTGTAATAATAACAACGCTGTATATACCATTATTATTTCAAAAACAGGTATCGGAATTGGCATATTTAGTGATCAATCCTCGCGCCAACAGTTATTATCAACACACTTACAATTTATGTTTAATAAACATTCGGATCTACATCAGTTACATCATCTGTCTTTTCGCTTGTGACTACCTTATGAGCATGATCTAAACCACCATTAAACCTTAAATAATATGATCCATGTCTCAATCAACGTTAACCAACAAATGCACTAACGCATATCCTTTGTTAAAATATACTCATAATATAATAATTAGAACAAACATTATGTCTACAAAGAGTACGGAAACAACTCGTATAGTCGCCATTGGTGGCGGACATGGACTAGGACGCGTCTTATCATCATTAGCCGATTACGGTTCACAGGTTACTGGTATTGTAACAACAACAGATAACGGTGGATCGACGGGTCGAATTCGAGCATGCCAAGGCGGTATAGCATGGGGAGATATGCGGAATTGTATTAATCAATTAATAACAGAGCCATCTATTGGTTCAATGATTTTTGAATACCGTTTTCGTGGTAATGGCGAGCTTAATGGTCATAACCTTGGCAACCTAATGCTAACTGCACTTGATAACCTTTGTATTCGTCCTCTTGACGCCATTAACCTGATTCGCGATATGCTTCAGGTTAAACCTTATATTATTCCAATGTCTGAACACCCTTCTGATTTAGCCGCCATCACATACGACGGTAAAATTATTAATGGTGAAACCAGTGTTGATGAATTAGCAGAAATACCCAAACGTTTATATTTAGAACCAGCGGTACCTGCAACTAAAGAAGCCGTGAATGCTATTATGGAAGCCGATATTATACTATTAGGCCCTGGCAGCTTTTTAACTAGTATTATGCCAGTATTACTGTTGCGTGATATAGAACAAGCATTAAAAGTCAGTACCGCTAAAATTGCTTTTATTACTAATATTGATAAAGAAAAAGGCCCGGCAGGAGAAATGAGCCTTAAAACCATGTTGCATTGGTGCGAACGCGCAATGGAGGGAAGAGTGATTGATACCATCATTACTGATGAGCATCAGCCACAACTTGCGCCTAAATACCAACAAATGGTGCTTGATTTAGCCTCTAATAATCATGAATGGCGTCATGACCGTAACAAACTAAAGCATGCGATTGATAGACTCATTGCTTCCAGCTAGTTGTTTATATTCAACTGCCATGCCTGCGACCATTTGTCTAAATTGAGGCAAATGGTCAATCATCCAATCATCTTGACCTTGTCTAACACGAGATTCACATTCTTGTGCCATTAGTGCTAAATCGTCAGCACCGAAACTTGCCGCACTACTTTTAATCGCATGGCTAATATCACCAATTTGATTTACTGATGGTTGATTTGACAGTTTTTTTAAATATTGTTCAAGCTCATCACTAAACACATTCAATAATATCACGACGGTTTCTTCACCGACTTCATCTGCCAATCTTTTTAATGTTTCTGCATTTATATTCGTTGCCATTAATCAACCTCCCGACTACCCACAGCCTCTTGCCAAGTTTGTAATTTACGATAAATGGTTGATGGGCTCACCTCTAATAATCCAGCCGCACGAGGGATATTACCATCACAAGCATCAATCGCCCATTGAATAGCACGTTTTTCGACTATCCAAAGAGGCTCAACCTTGTCTTTTTGTATATCATCGACAAATGATGAACTTACCGTTGATGTTAATGTATTTAAGTGTGGATAGCTTGTATTTTGAGCTGCAATTTCTACGCCAACAATAGCATTTATCGGAGGTGGTACCATTTCCTTCGCAACTTCTTCAGCAGTATTTAACACCACAATATTACGAATAATATTTTGCAATTCACGCACATTACCCGGCCAAGAATACGATTTAAATAATTGTAAAACTTCAGTTGAAAAACGACTAAAATCTTTTCCCTCTTCTAATGACATTAATCCCAATAATGCATGAGCAATTTCAATAACATCATCACCGCGATCACGTAAAGGAGGTAAAGTAATAGGTATAACATGGAGGCGATAATAAAGATCTTCTCGAAAACGCCCTTCTTGAACTTCTTGCCATGGATTTCTATTAGTTGCACACACAAAACGCACATCAACATGACACGTTTTAGATGAACCCACTTTTTGGTAAGTCCCCGTTTGGATAAAACGTAATAGTTTACTTTGTAAATCCAAATCCATTTCACAAAGCTCATCTAGCATTAACGTACCAGTATGGGCAATTTCTACCGCACCTTGACGTTCTGTCGATGCCCCTGTAAAAGCACCTTTGACATGACCAAATAATTCGCTTTCAATAAGATCTTTAGGAATAGCAGCACAATTTAAAGCAATAAACGGTTTATCATGCCTTGGGCTAGCCGCGTGGATTGCTTCAGCACAGACTTCTTTACCGGTTCCACTTTCACCCATGATAAAGACAGTTGCTTTACTTGATGCTGCGGATTCAATAACACGATACACAGCTTGCATCGGTAAACTGTTACCAATAAATCCTTGATATTGTGCACCATCAGATTGTTTTGCCGATGTATCTGACAATGACTTAGTTTTACCTTTAAATACGTTATTTACTGTTATTCGTAAACGATCCGCTTCACAAGGTTTAATAAGAAAATCCTGAGCGCCTTGCCGAATAGCATCAACGGCAATATCAATTGATCCGTGTGCTGTCATGATAACAACCGGAATATCACTGTGATCTTGTCGCACTAACTGTAAAACTTCCATACCCGTCATATCGGGTAAACGAAGATCTAATAAAATCAGATCTGGAATAGTCTCCTTGATAAAGCTCAGTGCTTCTTTACCCGTGCCGACAATACTCACATTGAGTCCGAGTGGATTTAAGTAAGATTTATATAAGGCAGCCACTGACGCGGTATCTTCCACCATTAATACTTGATGTTGTCGTGTAATGCTTTCCATCGCTCCTCCAAAAACGAACTCCTTACCCTAATTGTAATCAATACAATAGAAACTGGACTCCTAAATTTACATTTTTTATATTATGCCCGATCAAATTGCATAATGGTTTGCATTTTGCGAAATTATTCTTTTTATGCGTTACTGGCACGACAAATAAAAGCAACAATAAGCAATAAATAGACAAAAAAAGCCTTATAGACCCTATAAAAAAGTTGGCATGAGGTATGCAAAACGAATAATGACTCTTATCTTAGGGGTCAACCTAGCCAACTGACGTTGTTTGTGAATTCTTTCACTTAACAATGAAGCCAACCGAAACTTTTTATCGGCTGGCTTTTTTTTATCGCAAAAATATGATAAAAAATTATTATTAGCTATTGGCAATAAATTGCTGTCTTAATTGATGGATCTTGTCACGAGTATTTGCGGCTTGTTCAAATTCTAAATTCTGCGCAAAGTCATACATTTGTTTTTCTAAACGTTGAATTTCAAGCTCCAATTGTTGCGGGGTTAATACTGAATAAGTCCCTTTCGATTCTGCCACTTTGTGCAGATCAGCGGCTTTATTGCGTGATCTTGAACGCCCACTTGGTGCGCCCAACGCTAATAAATCACCAATTTTTTTATTGAGTTTCTGCGGTATTATATTGTGTTCTAAATTATAAATTATTTGCTTTTCACGTCGACGCTGTGTTTCATTTATCGCGCGCTCCATTGAACCCGTAATACGATCACCATATAAAATAGCTTTACCTTCGATATTACGTGCAGCACGCCCCATAGTTTGAATTAAAGATCTTTCTGAACGTAAAAAACCTTCTTTATCTGCATCTAAAATTGCCACTAAAGAAACTTCAGGAATATCTAATCCTTCACGTAATAAGTTAATACCGACTAACACATCAAACTTACCTAACCGTAAATCACGAATAATCTCAACTCGCTCAACAGTATCAATATCAGAATGAAGGTAACGTACTTTCACCCCATGTTCAGTAAGGTATTCAGTAAGATCTTCTGACATTCGCTTGGTTAACGTCGTAACTAATACCCGCTCTTTTTTAGCCGCTCTAATATGAATTTCAGACAATAAATCATCAATCTGAGTTGCTACGGGGCGCACTTCGACTTCAGGATCAAGTAAACCAGTAGGACGAACAACTTGTTCGGCAATATCCCCACCAGATTTTTCAATCTCATAGTTACCCGGCGTAGCAGAAACATAAATAGTTTGTGGGGCTAACGATTCAAATTCCTCAAACTTCATTGGTCGATTATCAAGTGCGGAAGGAAGTCGAAAGCCATATTCAACCAGGTTTTCTTTACGAGAACGGTCGCCACGGAACATCGCACCAATTTGAGAAACCGTAACGTGTGATTCATCAATAATTAATAAACCATCAGCAGGAAGATAATCAAACAAGGTTGGTGGTGGCTCACCCTCGGTACGACCACTAAGGTAACGTGAATAGTTTTCGATACCAGAACAAAAACCAAGTTCATTCATCATTTCAATATCAAACTGGGTTCGCTGTGAAATACGTTGTTCTTCAACTAATTTATTGTTGTCCAATAATTGTTGCTTACGCTGGGTTAGCTCAAGTTTGATACCTTCAATAGCTTCTAGAATTTTCTCTCTTGGTGTCACATAGTGGGTTTTAGGATAGATTGTAGTACGGGCTAAATCACGTTGAATAATCGCACCAGTAAGTG
The DNA here is from genome assembly GCF_021236965.1 of Photobacterium carnosum. Classification (NCBI taxonomy): domain Bacteria; kingdom Pseudomonadati; phylum Pseudomonadota; class Gammaproteobacteria; order Vibrionales; family Vibrionaceae; genus Photobacterium; species Photobacterium carnosum. The sequence goes on from NZ_WMDN01000004.1 coordinate 163,886, forward strand.
GATCAAATGCGGAAATAACTTCAACTTCATCATCAAACAATTCCAATCGAATCGCTTCTTTTTCAGATTCTGCTGGGAAAATATCAATCACTTCCCCTCGAACACGGAACGTACCACGTTCAAAAACAGCATCATTACGTTTATATTGAAGTTCAGCTAAACGACGTAAAATATCACGCTGATTAAGTACATCACCTCGGCGTACATGTAACATCATTTTTAAATAAGATTCAGGATCGCCTAAACCATAAATAGCAGAAACAGACGCGATAATAATAACATCACGTCGTTCCATTAATGCTTTGGTTGCGGATAATCGCATCTGTTCGATATGGGCATTAACCGATGCATCTTTTTCAATAAATGTATCAGTGGTAGGCACATAAGCTTCAGGTTGGTAGTAATCGTAATAGGAAACAAAATACTCAACCGCATTATCAGGAAAGAAATCTCTCATTTCCCCATATAATTGTGCTGCTAATGTTTTATTTGGCGCCATGATAAGAGTGGGCCGATTTGCTTGAGCGATAACATTAGCAATCGTAAACGTTTTTCCTGATCCCGTAACCCCAAGTAACGTTTGCTGTGCCAGACCAGAATCAAGTCCATCCATTAGTTGTTCAATTGCAGTAGGTTGATCACCTGCTGGAGAATAATCAGATACAAGCCTAAACAGCTTACTCATTACATATACTCGTAATAACAATACTGAGTATCATTGTGAGCACCCACCCAATAATGTCAATACTGGTTTGGTTAAGTTTGAGAAGACATCATCAATGTGTCGCGTATCACAAAATAATTCGATCAATACGAACTTATTATTTAAATACCATCCACAGCTTTTACAACAATAATTGCGTCCCGCACTATTTTGTATATCTCTATATTTCTTCATTTTTAATAATATTATTCTATTTGTTTTTTTAAATTATTCCTTATAATTATTGATTTTACGGTTAAGATCACCATTAAATATTTATCAACAGCCCTAAAAACAACGATCCATATCAACATAGTTATCCACAGAAATTGTGGACAACCACTAAAAACCCAAGTCATTAGGCACTTCTTAAAAATCAAGCATTTTCTGTAATATATAAAAAAAGCTAACCTACAGGGTTAGCCTCTTATTTTATCGTCACTGTAATACCAATAACGTTAGTAATTAAGATCCATCAAAAACTGTACATCATCACCTGGTTGGTAATAAATCGGCTCATTGCCATAGCTGAAGAATTTTAGAGGTTTTCCATTGGCTGCATGATAACTAATTTTATTATCGGTTAGAGCTAGCCATGTCCCTTCAGGAATACCAATAACAGGTTCATGTTTATTGACCTCAAGAAACTCTTGAATACGCTCATCACGAGTTTCACCCATATGACCTTCAACAGAGGCTTCTAAATAGTGAGGATTAATCTGGAAAGGTACGAAATTCAATGAAGATAGAATAGCGCCAGTAACAATCGGCATATCATTCGTAGTACGAATAGTAGGGCAACCGATATTCGTTCCCGCACTCCAGCCAATATAAGCTTTACCTTGCTTTAATACCGCTTTACGAATTGGGCCAACTAAACCTAAATCATGTAAGGTTTTATTAAGTACCCAAGTGTTACCGCCACTAACGATAATACCATCAGCTTGTTCAATCGCCGTGACTGGATCTTCAGCACGGTGCAGACCCGTTGCGATACAATCTAGACCCAATTTATCAAATGTTGCTTGAATTAAAGCCACACGATCATCATGGCTTGAACGAATAACAGCATATGGGATCACGACAAAATGCTTCGCTCCGGTACGCTTTACTTGCTCAATAATGGCATCAGCAGCAAATTCCATTACATGTGTGTTACCCGCAATTTTACCGTTACTAAGTAATAAAATATCCATTGTTTCATCCTAATAGCTTATGTTGATTCGTTATGCGTGTAATGACGAACACTACTTATATTAAACTCGGCTATATCAAACGCAGAATTGGCTAACTTTACAACCGTCACAATCACAATTTACAAAAACACTCATAAAAAACCGCTATTTTTTATAATGGTGAGCAATACATTTACTGTTAAAAAACACAAAATACACAATTAAAAACCAAAAACAATGTATTTAATTAACAACCCATAGTGAGCTATCAACTTAAAATAAGAAATTTATTGCATTAAAAACTTATATTTCAATCAACTACTCAAATTTAAGGGCATTAATAGATAAAACCCTACCCTTGAGGAGTTGTTATAGCGCTCACAAAATCAGATAATGTTGAGATCTCTTGCAATGATAATGAACTCGGTATGACTGAATACCTTTTACTCCTCATCGGGACAGTGTTGGTTAACAACTTTGTACTCGTTAAATTCTTAGGTTTATGTCCATTTATGGGCGTATCTAAGAAACTAGAAACCGCTATCGGTATGGGCTTAGCGACAACATTTGTGCTAACGCTTGCTTCTGTGTGTGCGTATCTTGTTGAAACCTACATCTTGGATCCATTAGGTATCCAATATTTGCGTACGCTTAGTTTTATACTTGTGATTGCCTTTGTGGTGCAATTTACCGAAATGGTAGTACATAAAACTAGCCCAACGCTTTACCGTTTATTAGGTATTTTTCTACCTTTAATTACCACTAACTGTGCGGTATTAGGTGTCGCTTTACTCAATACCAATGAGCACCATAACTTCATTCAATCTGTTATTTATGGCTTTGGCGCGGCAGTCGGTTTCTCATTGGTATTAGTATTGTTCGCTTCTATGCGTGAACGTATTGCAGCAGCAGATGTGCCAGCCCCCTTTAAAGGCGCCTCGATTGCAATGATCACTGCGGGCCTTATGTCTCTTGCCTTTATGGGCTTTACTGGATTGGTGAAATTGTAATGAGCGGGATCTTAATTGCTGCCATTGTAATCGCTGTATTAGCAGCAATATTTGGCATTGTTTTAGGTTTTGCTTCAGTGCGTTTTAAAGTTGAAGCCGATCCTATTGTTGAACAAATTGATGCTATTTTGCCGCAAACACAATGTGGTCAATGTGGCTTCCCTGGTTGCCGTCCTTATGCTGAAGCGATAGCGAATGGCGAAATCATTAACAAATGTCCTCCTGGTGGCCAAGCTACTATTGAAAAACTTGCCGATCTGATGGGTGTCGAAGTGCCTCAGGCTTCAGACGAAGTGACCAAGAGTATTAAAAAAGTCGCTTTTATTCATGAAGACATGTGTATTGGTTGTACCAAATGTATTCAAGCCTGCCCAGTGGATGCCATTGTCGGCGGCACTAAATCAATGCACACGGTAATAAAAGACGAATGTACAGGCTGTGACCTTTGTGTTTCTCCTTGTCCTACAGACTGTATTGAAATGATTCCAGTTAAAGAAACGCCGGATAACTGGAAATGGCAACTCAATCAAATACCCGTTGTGAATATTGCTGCGACAGCGAATGCAGAAAAGGTTAAGCCATAGTCATGCTATCAATTATTGAACAAATTAAGCAAGGTAAATTGTGGGATTTCCACGGTGGTATTCACCCTGCGGAAAACAAAGCATTATCCAGTAAGCAACCGATTAAAGCGGCAGGTATTCCTCACGAATTAGTATTACCACTAAAACAACACATAGGTTCTCGTGGTGATATTATCGTCAACATTGGCGATCACGTACTCAAAGGCCAACCACTAACGCAAGGTGATATTGCGATGTGTGTGCCTATTCACGCCCCGAGTTCTGGCACAATCACGGCGATTGAGCAACGCACAACCGCCCACCCTTCTGGCTTAACCGATCTATGCATCGTCATTGCAACCGATAATAAAGACACTTGGTGTTATGCAACGCAATATCCAGATTATCAAGATCGCAATCCAGCTGAACTGATTGAAGCTATTCGTCTTGCGGGTATTGCTGGCCTTGGCGGTGCAGGTTTTCCAACTGCGCGTAAACTTCAAGGCGGTTTAGGTAACGTTGATATTCTGATCATCAATGCTGCTGAATGTGAACCTTATATCACCGCTGATGATCGACTCATGCAAGACTATGCAGATGAAGTCATCGAAGGTGTGCGTATTTTACGCCACATTATTGCGCCAAAATTAACCTTAATTGGTATTGAAGATAATAAACCTGAAGCAATCAAAGCATTAGAAGCCTGTGTCAGTGAAGACGATAATATTATTATTCGTGTTATTCCAACCAAATACCCTTCAGGCAGCTCTAAACAACTGGTTAAGCTATTAACAGGTCGAGAAGTACCGAGCCAAGCACGTTCAACCTCAATCGGGGTTATTATGCAGAACATCGGTACTGCTTTTGCGATTAAGCGCGCCATCGTTAATGGTGAGCCTTTAATTGAGCGCGTGGTCACGTTAACAGGTGAAGCCTTTAAGCAACGGGGAAATGTATTTGCATTACTAGGGACGCCTATTGCTTATTTGCTTGAAAAATTTGGTTATCAAGCCGATAAAAAATACCCTCGCGTCATTATTGGTGGCTCATTAATGGGCTTTACATTGCCACATGCCAATGTACCGATTACCAAAATTACTAACTGTATCTTAACGCCTAAACGTAAAGAATTACCGCTACATACTTACGAAATGGCCTGTATTCGTTGTTCTGCTTGTGCCGATGTTTGCCCATCTTCATTATTACCACAACAGTTACAATGGTATGCAAAAGATAAAGACTACAGCAAATGTGAAGAATATAACTTAAGCGACTGCATTGAATGTGGCGCTTGTGCTTATGTCTGCCCAAGTGAAATTCCATTAGTACAGTATTATCGTCAAGCTAAAGCTGAGATTTGGGAACGTAAACAAGATGAAATGAGTGCTGAACGCGCTCGTCAGCGTTTTGAAGCCAAACAACAGCGCATGGAACGCGATAAAGCGGATCGTGAAAACCGATTTGCTAAAGCTGCCACTGATCGTCGCCAAAGTATGGCAGCATCTGGTGGTGATGATGCTGTAGCAGCCGCCATTGCGCGAGTAAAAGCCAAACAAGCTGCTGCGGCAACAACACCAACTATCAAACCCGCTGTTGCAGCCGCTATTGCTAAAGCAAAAGCCAAGCAAGCCGCTTCAACATCAGAAGCGAATGCTGAGCCAGATAACAGTGAAATGGCTGCCTTACGTAAGCAGCGTAAACTTCAAGCTCGCGAGCAAAAAGCAGCCAAACATGCTGAATTAATGCAACAACAGCAAGCCGACACTGATCAACCATCTGCGCAAAATACAGATAAGAAAGATGCTGTCTCTGCTGCCGTTGCGCGTGCAAAAGCCCGTAAAGCCGCTCAACAAGCACCAACGGCTATTGATGCTGAGCCCGTTGCCGCTGAGCCTGTTACCAAAGTGAACACTGACGCTGCTGTCGATCCTAAAAAAGCGGCAGTTGCTGCTGCCATTGCACGAGCGAAAGCCCGTAAAGCCGCTCAACAAGCACCCGCGGCTATTGATGCTGATCCCGTTGCCGCTGAGCCTGTTACCAAAGTGAACACTGACGCTGCTGTCGATCCTAAAAAAGCGGCAGTTGCTGCTGCCATTGCACGAGCGAAAGCCCGTAAAGCCGCTCAACAAACACCCGCGGCTATTGATGCTGATCCCGTTGCCGCTGAGCCTGTTACCAAAATGAACACTGACACTGCGGTCGATCCTAAAAAAGCCGCTGTCGCTGCTGCCGTTGCACGAGCAAAAGCCCGTAAAGCCGCTCAGCAAGCACAAGTTAGCATCGAGACTCAAGCTCCCGTTAACGATGCAACAACAGACGCTGCACCAGTTGCTGAAACAAACACTGACGTTGCAGTCGATCCTAAAAAAGCGGCTGTTGCTGCTGCCGTTGCGCGTGCAAAAGCCCGTAAAGCCGCTCAACAAGCACAAGTTAGCATCGAGACTCAAGCTCCCGTTAACGATGCAACAACAGACGCTGCACCTGCTGCCGAAGTGAACACTGACGTTGTTATCGATCCTAAAAAAGCCGCTGTCGCTGCTGCCGTTGCACGAGCGAAAGCCCGTAAAGCAGCACAACAAGCAAATAAAGCACAATCCAACATTGAGGAAGAATAATCGTGGCTTTTAATATTGCCAGCTCACCCCATGCACATAATCGTCGCAGCACAAGTACCATCATGCGTACGGTTATTTTATGTGCAGCTTTTGGTGTTATTGCTCAATGCTACTTTTTTGGGTTGGGAACACTGATCCAAATTGTTTTCGCCTCTTTGTGTGCACTTACATTTGAAGCGATTGTACTTAAATTACGTCAACGTCCATTAGCACCTTATTTACGTGATAATACCGCACTATTAACTGGGGTATTAATTGGTATTTCTATTCCCCCACTGGCACCGTGGTGGATCACCGTTATTGGCGTATTCTTTGCGATTGTTGTCGCGAAACACCTCTATGGTGGCATGGGTCAAAACCTGTTTAACCCAGCAATGGTTGCTTATGTCGTATTATTGATTTCATTCCCCGTTCAAATGACAACATGGTTACCACCCGCATCATTAAGTGCTAACCCTGTGACCTTTATGGATAGTCTGTCTGCAATCTTTACGGGTTACACACCTGATGGTTTCAGTATTCAACAGCTAAAAATGTCTGTTGATGGCTACACCATGGCAACCCCATTAGATACTCTAAAAACATCGTTAAAAACCGGACTGACAATTGCAGAAGCAATGAAAAAACCAGTTTACGGTACACTGGCAGGCATTGGTTGGGAGTGGGTTAACATTGGTTTCTTATTAGGTGGTTTATTACTACTTAAATTGCGTATTATCCAATGGCACATTCCAGTCGCAATGCTAACGTCATTACTGGTTATTAGTAGTGTTATGCATGTGCTTGATCCAAGTGTTGCCGCTTCACCGCTATTACATATGTTCTCTGGTGCAACCATGCTTGGCGCATTCTTTATCGCCACCGATCCAGTAACAGCCACAACCACCGTAAAAGGTCGACTGATCTTTGGTGCTTTTATTGGCGTAATGATCTACCTCATTCGTACTTGGGGTGGTTTCCCTGACGGGGTCGCCTTTGCAGTGCTACTCGCCAACTTATGTGTGCCAATCATCGATTACTACACTCGTCCACGCACTTATGGACACTAATAATGAGTATGCCCATGTTTAAATCCATGAAAAAAAATGGTCTAATTCTGGCTGTTTTTGCCTTACTGTCGACAGCATTAGTTTCTCTCACTCACTATTTAACGGCTGATCGTATTTTTGAACAACAGCAACAACAGTTACTGAATACGCTTAATCAAGTTATTCCTGTCGCAAGCCATGACAACCTACTTTATAAGAGTTGTACGCTAGTTAAAGATCTACGTTATATCGGCACTAAATCACCGATGCCCGCTTATATTGCAACTCAAGCGGGTAAAACAACAGGGATTGCAATTGAAGGAATTGCACCGGATGGATACAGTGGCGCAATCAAATTAATTGTTGGCCTAGATACTAAAGGAGTAATCACTGGCGTTCGTATTTTAGAGCAGCATGAAACTCCAGGACTAGGTGATAAAATTGAAACCACTGTCAGTGATTGGATCTATAGTTTCACAGGTAAGCGAGTCAATGGCGCTAACGATCCTAAATTCCACGTCCGTAAAGATGGTGGTGAATTTGATCAGTTTACTGGTGCAACCATTACTCCACGTGCTGTAGTTAAAGCGGTAAAAAATATCTCGTTGTACTGGCAAAATAATCAACAGCAGATCCTAAGCCAGCCACTAGACTGTCCGAGTGAATAATTATGACCACATCTTATAAAGAGTTGATGAAAAATGGCTTATGGTACAACAACCCAACTGTCGTGCAGTTGTTGGGTTTATGTCCATTACTCGCGGTATCATCAACAGCAACCAATGCGCTGGGATTGGGACTTGCGACGACCATGGTTTTGGTGATGTCTAACTTTACTATTTCAGTCATTAGAAAATTAGTCCCATCAGAAATTCGCATACCTGTTTTTGTAATGATCATTGCATCACTGGTAACCTGCGTTCAGTTATTAATGAATGCCTATGTTTATGGCTTATATAAATCATTAGGTATCTTTATTCCGTTGATCGTAACTAACTGTATTATTATCGGTCGAGCAGAAGCCTTTGCCTCAAAAAATAAGCCATTACCTGCGGTATTAGATGGTTTATGGATGGGTCTAGGTATGACATCAGCACTATTTTTACTGGGTGCAATGCGTGAAATTTTAAGTAAAGGCTCATTATTTGATGGTGCCAACCGCTTATTAGGTGATTGGGCGTCAGTACTGCATGTTCAAATATTTCATTTTGACAGTAGCTTTTTACTCGCAATGCTACCGCCAGGCGCATTTATTGGCGTTGGTTTCATGATCGCTCTAAAAAATATTATTGATCAATATAAAGAAAAGAAACAATCAACCCAAGAACAACAACAACCGAAAGTGGAACGTGCACGTATTACTGATGTTAAGTAAGACGGTATTTGTGACTTTTCAGTACTAAAACTGGCTTTCGAGCCAGTTTTACTGTTGCTATAAATATTCTCAAATATGCTCATTATCCCTATAGGTGCTCACCCTTAATCATGGTGATATTGGCATTATATTGCGTCAGGAAAGACTATGAATAATCAAAAACGGGTTCAAATATTAGAACGATTACAAGCTGAAAACCCACATCCACAAACTGAACTGCATTGGACGACACCGTTTGAGTTGTTAATTTCGGTATTATTGTCAGCGCAAGCAACAGATGTCAGTGTCAATAAGGCCATGGACAAACTTTACCCTATCGCTAATACACCCCAAGCTATTTTTGATCTTGGGGTTGATGGCGTAAAACAATACATAAAAACCATTGGCTTATTTAATTCTAAAGCTGAAAACGTTATCAAAACTTGTCGTTTATTACTCGATAAACATAACGGTGAAATTCCTGAAGATCGCGAAGCATTAGAAGCCTTACCCGGTGTCGGACGTAAAACAGCAAATGTCGTCCTTAACACAGCATTTGGTTGGCCAACTATTGCGGTTGATACTCATATTTTCCGTGTCTGTAATCGCACCAAGTTCGCTATTGGAAAAAATGTCGAACAAGTAGAACAAAAATTACTAAAAGTAGTCCCTGCCGCATTTAAAGTTGATGTCCACCACTGGCTTATTTTACAAGGCCGTTATACCTGTATTGCACGTAAACCCCGTTGTGGTAGCTGCATTATTGAAGACCTTTGTGAGTATAAAGATAAAGTGGAAATTTAATTGTAATGCTGCGAGTAACAAGAGTGAAAGCAGCCTTTTTAGCACGTGCAACCGATAATTTACTTACGTTTTACGCTTTACTACGTCCTAATGAAATCACCACTCGGCGGTTTTGATTACGACCAACAGGGGTTGAGTTATCCGCAATCGGTCTTCTTTTTCCATAGGCTTCGACTTGAATTCGATTTTCAGGTAAACCTAACGCCTTAAAATAGCCTTCAATTTTAGTAGCGCGCTGTTCTGATAAACGCTGACCTTCAACCGTACCGAGGGCGGAATCACTGTATGCCGCCACCAGCAATAAATCAATATCATCAGAATAGCGAACATAATCAGCGATTTGTGCCAATCGTTGCTGTGACATATTATCCAACTCATCACTGTTACTATTATAATGCAGAATTGTAAAGGCTATATCATCAAAGCTAAACGGCATTAATTTAGTCAAACACTGGCTAAAATCTTGATATGCTTTATTAAAATTCACCGCTGACAAACCGACTTCCAATTGGCGTTGTTGCTGTACTGACCACGTTTTATAACTAAAAGTAGGATTACGCCCATCTTCTAGTTCAGCTAACATTTGCCATGCGGTATTACCTTCAATATAACCATCAAATTGTTTGAAAAACTTCAAATTAATCATCGCATAAGCCGCATCACCCGGCATCCATAACGGTGGCATTGACGTGAGTTTAACGTTACGAGTAGCCCCCAGTTGGCGATTCATTTTTAATTCAAAATAGATATTCATTTTTTTACTTGAAAGAACTGAAAATTGCGCACGACCATAACTGGGAATAATATGATTAAGACGGCATTCTAATGGGGTATCAACCACTACTTGCCATTGTGATTGGCTTGGTTGAGCTAAATAATTTTTAGCTACAGCCATTGGCATTGAGAAAAACACACTCAGGATCAATCCAATTTGCAACCAAGGTGTTAATAATTTAATTGAATTCATTTTATAACCAAATTAGAAGAAAATAATACAACAGCAATTACAACAATATACTTCTATATCGGCATCCATGATGCGAGCTTTAGCTTTCTCTTCTTTTACAAAATTACTAATTCATAAAATCAAATCCAATAGTTTAACAGCAATGAAATTAAGCCGTTAATCTGCCATAATATCGGATTCTATTATTTTGACAGCAGTGCTATGAGCCAAGATAACCAATTTAACACCCTAAAAAGTCGCTTTCGCGGCTACTTTCCTGTCGTCATTGACGTTGAAACTGCAGGTTTTGATTCAAAAACAGATGCCTTATTAGAAATTTGTGCTGTCACTTTACAGATGGATGAGGATGGTTGGTTAAAACCTGCAACAACTATTCATTTCCATGTTGCACCTTTTGAAGGCGCAATTTTACACAAAGAAGCCTTAGAATTTAATGGTATTCGCGACCCGTTTAGCCCATTACGTGGTGCAGTATCAGAAGAAGTGGCACTGAAAGAAATTTATAAGCAAATCAGAAAAGAACAAAAACACACTGATTGCACTCGTGCGATCATGGTGGCGCATAACGCAACGTTTGATCATAGTTTTGTGATGGCAGCATCTGAGCGTGCAAAACTAAAACGTAACCCATTCCATCCGTTTGCGACCTTTGATACTGCCGCATTAAGTGGGTTAGCATTTGGACAAACAGTGCTTGCAAAAGCTTGCCAAACCGCAGAAATCCCATTTGATAATCGTGAAGCACACTCAGCGCTATACGATACCGAACGTACCGCTGAATTGTTTTGTAAAATAGTCAATAAGTGGAAACAATTAGGTGGGTGGCCGCTATGCACTCCCACAGAAGAGCCATCAGCAGAATAAGTATTTATCCTTCTCCTGCTCTTTATTAAGCCCATCTTAGTATGGGTTTTTTTATACTCCTGCAATAATTCCAACTCGAAAAATCAGATCCGACAATAAGCCCCGCCGTTACACAATAAATGCAAACTGAAATAGCATCATTTATAAATACAAAGGGGCAAAACACAACGATTAACGATAAAAATGTAATGATGACAACATCTTAAACTTTTATTTAATAAAACTAACCATAATAAAATCGGATTGAATACCTGCCTTTTTTTATCATATAAAACAATATGATATTTTTTATATGCCCGTTGTTAGATATAAATATCAGTATAAAATTAGTGCTCGACAAATGCTGAAAATCAAGCACACTGTGATATATGAGATCAAAGTCTCATATATCACAATTAAATCGCGTGTTGCAGTGATTATCACTGACAAACAAACGAAGTAATAATACAAACAACGGATGGAACTCACGTTTTATGAACCCTGTAATTATCGCCGTATGCATCATGCTGGTACTCGCTTTAATGCGAGTCAATGTCGTGGTTGCACTTACATTTAGTGCCATTATTGGTGGCCTCATCGGAGGGTTATCCCTTACCGATGCTGTTTCAGCCTTTGAAGGTGGTTTAGGCGGAGGTGCAACAACAGCCCTAAGCTACGCCATGTTAGGTGCTTTTGCTGTCGCTATTTCGCGTTCAGGCATTACCGATGTCCTAGCTCAAAAAGTTATTAAACACATTAGCGGCCATGAAAATATCGCGGCGGCTACTGGTGTAAAATATAGCGTTCTTATCATTTTAGTGTTACTAGCCATTTCTTCTCAGAACGTTATCCCTGTCCATATCGCTTTTATTCCAATTGTAATTCCACCATTACTGCATGTGTTTGCCAAACTTAAACTTGATCGACGCTTAATTGCCTGTGTATTAACGTTTGGTTTAGTCACACCTTATATGGTACTTCCTATTGGTTTTGGCGGTATTTTCCTAAATAATATTCTATTGAAAAATTTACACGATAATGGTTTAGATGTTGTAGCAAGCCAAGTACCCATTGCCATGATATTACCCGCTTGTGGGATGTTGTTTGGTTTATTAACCGCTATTTTTGTAAGCTACCGTAAACCACGCGAATACTCAGTAGCAAAAATTCTTGCCAGTGAACCAGAGAAAAAAGTCATTGATATGCGCCATGTTTATGTTGCTGTTGGTGCCATTTTTGCCGCATTAGGCGCACAACTTTATAGTGGTTCAATGATTATCGGCGGCTTAGTCGGTTTTATGGTGTTTACCTTTACTGGCGTCATCAAGTGGAAAGAAACCCACGATGTGTTTACTAAAGGTGTGCACATGATGGCAATGATCGGTTTTATTATGATCGCGGCAGCAGGTTTTGCGGCAGTAATGAAAGCAACGGGTGGTGTTGAAACCTTAGTTAACTCATTAGAAGGTGTTATCGGCAATAACAAACCATTGGCGGCATTATTAATGCTCGTTGTTGGTCTATTAGTCACTATGGGAATTGGTTCTTCATTTTCAACCATTCCAATTCTAGCGACTATTTACGTGCCATTATGTTTGTCTTTTGGTTTCTCACCAATGGCAACAATTGCTATCGTAGGTACAGCAGCGGCGCTGGGTGATGCTGGTTCTCCGGCTTCTGATTCAACCTTAGGTCCAACATCTGGTTTGAATGCCGATGGACAACATGACCATATTAGGGATTCTGTAGTACCAACGTTTATCCACTACAACTTGCCATTGATTGCCTTTGGCTGGATAGCGGCAATGATACTTTAGTGATCCAAGACTACGTATTAAATACAAAAAAACCGCCAACAATTTGTGGCGGTTTTTTTATCAGTGCAAAATAACACACTTAGCAAACTAACTTATTCAGCAGCTTGTGCATCACGACGTGCAGCAGACTCTTTAATTAATGTCTGTAATTCACCTTTTTGGAACATTTCCAAAATGATGTCACAACCACCAATTAGCTCACCGTCAATCCATAATTGTGGGAATGTTGGCCACTGTGCATAGATAGGTAATTCAGCACGAATGTCAGGGTTTTGAAGAATATCTACAAACGCAAATTTTTCACCGCAGTTCATTAGCGCTTGTGATGCTTGTGATGAGAAGCCACAGCTTGGTAATTTTGGAGAGCCTTTCATGTACAACAAAATAGCGTTATCTGTAATTTGTTGTTTAATTTTATCGATAGTTTCCATAACTTCCTCGTCCGATTCTAATAATCATTTGTTATAAACCCTACCATTCTACTTGGTTATCGTCACCAATAAAAATACTTTCAAATTATGTTTAGCTGCTCTTTTAAGCAATAAAGCGCAATCTTAGTTATATTGATATCTATTAAGTGGTTATTGACCTTACCAATAACGAGGTATAGGGTATTTTTTTAAGCTTAATGCTTTTAATAAACAAAAAACTTGCTAAAATAAAACGGTCAGACTCAAATAATAAGTAGGCGCCAACGTCTACTAGAAGTAATGTCGGGGGCATAAGCCCAATAACAACAATTAAAATGGAGAATTGAGCAATGGCATTTGAACTACCCGCTCTACCGTACGCAATCAACGCTCTTGAGCCACATATTTCTCAAGAAACGCTAGAATACCATTACGGTAAGCATCACAACACTTACGTTGTTAAGCTAAACGGTCTTGTAGAAGGTACTGACCTTGCTGAAAAATCTCTTGAAGAAATCGTACAGACTTCTACTGGTGGTGTTTTCAACAACGCAGCTCAAGTATGGAACCACACATTCTACTGGCATTGCCTAGCTCCAAACGGCGGCGGTGAGCCAACAGGCGAATTAGCAGATGCAATTGTTAAAGCATTTGGTTCTTTCGCAGAATTCAAAGCTAAATTCACAGATTCAGCAATTAACAACTTTGGTTCAGGCTGGACATGGTTAGTTAAAACTGAAGATGGCGCATTAGAAATCGTTAACACTTCAAACGCAGGTTGCCCTATTGCAGAAGAAGGTCTGAAAATGACACCACTTCTAACTGTCGATGTTTGGGAACACGCTTACTACATTGATTACCGCAATATGCGTCCAAGCTACATGAATGCATTCTGGGCATTGGTAAACTGGGATTTCGCTGCTAAAAACCTAGCCGCTTAATTTACAGTAGTAAAAATACTAAAAACCCGCTTATTTAAGCGGGTTTTTTTATGACTCTAATCTTTAATATTAGGCTTTAGCGGCTAACAAAATACGTAACGTACGTCGTAATGGCTCAGCGGCTCCCCAAAGTAGCTGATCGCCAACAGTAAATGCATTTAGGTACTCATCACCCATCGCTAATTTACGCAACCGTCCCACAGGCACTGATAATGTTCCTGTTACTTTCGCTGGACTCAATTCTTGAACAGTAATATCGCGTTCATTAGGGATCACTTTTACCCAATCATTATGGGATGCAATAATCGCTTCCACTTCATCAAGTGGTACATTTTTCTTAAGCTTTAATGTTAACGCTTGGCTATGGCAACGCATCGCTCCGATACGCACACACGTACCATCAATCGGAATAGGGTTGTCTTGCAAACCTAAAATCTTATTGGTCTCAACTGACGCTTTCCACTCTTCTTTGCTTTGACCATTATCACGCTTAACATCAATCCATGGAATCAATGAACCGGCCAGTGGCGCTCCAAATTCTTGAGCAGGAAAATCTTTAGCACGTAATGTTTGCGCGACTTTACGATCAATATCTAAAATCGACGTTGCAGGGTTGGCTAACTCACTAGCAACAGAATCATTAACCACACCCATTTGACGGATTAATTCGCGCATATTCTTTGCGCCAGCGCCTGATGCTGCTTGATAAGTTTGTGATGTCATCCACTCAACCAATCCTGCTTTATATAAGCCACCCACAGCCATAAGCATTAAACTAACAGTACAATTACCGCCAACATATGTATTAATGCCGCTATGAATACCTTGTTGAATCTGATCAAAGTTAACCGGATCAAGAGTGATAATTGAATCAGACTCCATACGTAACGTTGATGCCGCATCAATCCAATAGCCTTTCCAACCAGCTTGGCGTAATGCTGGATACACTTTCTCAGTATAACTACCACCTTGGCAGCTAATAATCACATCAAGTCGCTTCAAAGCCTCAAGATCAAACGCATCTTGTAATACACCGGCATCTTTTACAAAATTAGGTGCCGCTAAACCCACTTGTGATGTGGTAAAAAAGACCGGATCGATAACAGCAAAGTCACCTTCCTCAATCATACGCTGCATTAATACAGAGCCCACCATGCCACGCCAACCCACAAAACCTACAGTCATCATTTGTGATTACACTCCCTGTTGTATTGAAATTATATTGAAATTTCTTTATTCATCTATAGAGATTTACAAGATTAAAAACAAGCATAATTTTCAATTATAAATAAAAAAACACTGAAGATTAACATAACCATATTTTACCGCTTAATTATCATTTGAATTTCTTATCAGTCACATTAGGTTTTGTTATCAACAGTAAAAATACAAAAAAAAGAATAAAAACCAACCGTTAATCGTTCAAAAACAAACTTTAATGTGTATTTAAAGAGCTTACTTATGCGTTATGCAACTAA
This sequence comes from Photobacterium carnosum, assembly GCF_021236965.1. Taxonomy (NCBI): domain Bacteria; kingdom Pseudomonadati; phylum Pseudomonadota; class Gammaproteobacteria; order Vibrionales; family Vibrionaceae; genus Photobacterium; species Photobacterium carnosum. The sequence continues at coordinate 179,594 of NZ_WMDN01000004.1, forward strand.
ATTAGTAAAAAGTTAACATTGTCATATCTTTGAAAAAAATGCCTTTCCCTGATAATCTTCAGCACTGTGATTAAGTAGCGAGATAGTTCATAACTCTTATCATTAATAGCTTTTTATGCTTTATCTATTACTTTTTGTACTATTTTTACAGATACACTATGACTTTATAATAAATATAAAACACAACATAAGAACCATCAATTAACACTAAAAGAACAACTAAAGTCAGTGTTTTACGAAAGAGCAGTACCAAAAAGACTTAGATCACAGAAAGAAACATTATTTATCACGATGATAAATCAATTTGATAGAGTAGCGCCGATTCAAGCGCCGTCTTTTTCAATCCGATCTAAAAACCAATGATAAATAGTATTGATTGGTTGGGTTGATCCCAATTTCAACAAACTCGATAAAACAAGGTTAGAAGTATGGAAAAACAGACAATTGTGAAACTACCCTCAGTAATGCAAGTCATTATTGCCCTCGGTATTTTCCTTGCCCTTGCATTCTCTTTTACCTCAAAATTGAATTTGCCAATCCAGCTAGCGTTATACATTGGTTGGTTTGTGATTATTGCATTAGGTATTAAACTTGGACACGATTACAAATCGTTAGAAAAAGCAGCAACTAAAGGTATTGCTAACGGTTTAGGTGCAGTATTAATCTTATTAGCTGTTGGTTCATTAGTCGGCACTTGGATTGCTGGCGGTATTGTTCCCACCATCATCTATTACGGACTTGAAGCGATTCACCCTTCCATTTTCTTGCTAGCAACAATGATCATCTGTTCATTAACCGCATTAGCAACAGGCACATCTTGGGGCGCTGCGGGTACTGCGGGTATTGCGATGATGGGTATAGGTCAAGGTTTGGGTATTCCCGCACCAATGACAGCGGGTGCCGTCCTTTCTGGCTGTTATTTTGGTGATAAAATGTCACCACTATCAGATTCAGTGATCCTTGCCTCTTCAATGTCTAACGTTGAGATCATGGAACACATCAAAGGCATGTTACCTATTGCGCTTATCAGCTATATCATCACAGGTATTCTATTTACAGCAGTCGGTTTCCACTATGCTGGTAGTGTTGATATGTCACAGGTTGATTCTGTAATTGCGGCAATGGATAAGCAATTTGTTATTTCGCCATTATCTTTTATTCCCGTCATTATCGTACTGGTGCTATTAGCGTTCCGTTTACCTTCTTTCCCTGTTATTTCATTTGGTTCACTACTCGGTATTGTATGGGCCATTATGGTTCAGGGCATGGATCCTCTTAAAGCGATCAACGCCGCTTGGGCTCCGTTCTCTATTAGCTCTGGAGTTGAATTTATTGATGCGATTCTAAACCGTGGCGGTATGTCATCAATGCTGGGTTCAGTAGCGGTTATTATCTTTGGTTTAGGTTTTGGTGGCTTACTGGATAAAGTCGGCGTACTACAAACTATTGCCCGTTTATTTGAGCGTAGAGTCAACTCAGCAGGTAGCCTTGCCGTTTCTACTATTGCAACCGCTTTCTTGGGTAACGTATTTGGTTCAGCAATGTACGTATCATTAATTCTAACGCCAAAAATTTGTGCCAAGAACTATGACCGTTTAGGTTACCAACGTAAAAACTTGTCTCGTAATGCCGAGTTTGGTGGCACGCTCACCTCTGGCATGGTGCCGTGGAGTGATAATGGTATCTATATGGCGAGTATTTTAGGTGTTGCAACCTTCTCTTACGCACCATTCATGTGGCTCAGCTTTGTCTGCATTATCGTTACCATTGTGACGTCTTACATGGGTTGGTTTGTAGATCGTTGTCCACCAGCAAGTGCAGAACAACTAGCAGAAGATGACGAAGATGAACTAATGACAATAAAACGTTTAACGTCATAAGCTGTATTACATCATCTCGATTACATTAACGCACTTCTAAAGAAGTGCGTTTTTTTATTAAAACAAAGATAAAAAAACGCATTTTCCAATCTAGAACTAATAACACAACCAATTGATACCTAAAAGGTATTTATTAAAAATACGTATATATCCCCCATTCCTACTTGTCACGACATCCCCTTTATTGACTCAACTATCAGCGCCTTTATAGAGCCAGTTCACAAATATAAGATCCACATTTCATCAAACTTACTATTCAATCCAACACCTTGACCCTTATCAATATTTCAAACTCATTTTTAATGAAAATACCGCTATTACCAAATTAACCACTAAATACAACATTTGAAAACGTAGCCATCAAAATAATTATCGGTGTTTATTTGGTAAACCATTTTTTATTTTACGTTTTATAAGGATATATCGATGAATAATAATGCAATAGAAGGTCGTAAAGTTACCATTGGCAGCTACCTTGCCCTCATTTTTGCCGTCATTTTCTTTTCAGGCGCACTGCAATCAAATCAATGGTATGGCGTATTTGACTTCACAACCTTAAACGGCTCATTCGGTAATGTAGTTTATTCAGTTAACGATACAGCAGAAGGTGTAGAAGCCGCATCAACCTCATTCCGAGGCAAAGGCGGTAACGGTGCCCGTGATGGCTTTATTTTTGCGCTAACGTTAATTCCAACAGTAATGTTTGCTCTTGGTATGATCAATGTGCTTGAACATTACGGTGCACTCGATGCTGCGCGTAAGTTATTAACCCCACTACTACGTCCATTAATGGGTATTCCTGGAAATTCAGGTTTAGCATTAATTGCCTCATTACAAAGTACCGATGCGGGTGCGGCGATGACCCGTCAGTTAAATGATGAGGGCCATCTAACCAAAAGAGAAACCGACATATTCACCATGTTCCAGTTCTCAGCAGGCGCAGCTATTGTTAACTTTTTCTCATCAGGTGCGGTGTTATTTACCTTAACCACAACATCAGGTGAACCCGCTGTTACCTCTTCTATCGGTCTTGCAGTTGCGATTATGTTTATCTTTAAATTCGTCGGCGCAAATATTTTCCGGGTGTATTTAAACATCACCGAAGGCAAAGACAACAAAGACACTAAACCAACGACTGTTGCTCAGGAAAACGCATAATGACTATTACAAAAAAACCAATGATTACTGATATTTTTATTGAAGGCGCTAAAAAAGGTTGGGTAATTGCTACTACCTCAACAGTACCTAACGTATTAATGGCGTTCGTGATCATCAAAGCATTACAAATCACCGGTGCATTGGAACTGATGGGGACATTATTCTCACCTATTATGGCTATTTTTGGTCTTCCAGGTGAAGCCGCGGCAGTATTAATTGGCGCATGGATGTCAATGGGCGGTGCGGTAGGTGTGGTTATTACCTTATTTGACCAAGGTATTTTAAATGGTGAACATATTGCCATTCTTGCTCCTGCGATTTATCTAATGGGCTCACAGGTGCAATACATAGGCCGTATTATGGGTCCAATTCGTACTGAAGGTCGTTACATTCCAATCATGATTGCTATTTCAGTTCTGAATGCCTTTGCCGCTATGTTTGTGATGAACGTATTAGTGTAATGACTTAACGCACTGGAGCTGTCTTCGTTCCAGTGTGGTCCTCTCTTTGATTACCGATAAGCCACCAATGGCTTGGAGCCTTTACTATGTCTTTTTCTCTCAATAATTATCTTGAAGAACTACGCCCTCTTATTAATCTTGATTGCGGTACATTAACGGTTGATGGTATCGATGTTATTGCAACCACCATGGCACAAAAATACCTTGATTTAGGTTGGAATGTTAAACGTATTGATTGTGGTATTGCAGGTACCGGTCTTGAAGTGCGTAACAAGCCACTAGCAGATCATATTGATGTGATGCTCATTGGCCATATGGATACAGTATTCCCAATTGGCACTGCTGCTGCTCGCCCGATGACTCACGATAATGAGCGCGCTTATGGTCCTGGCGTATCTGACATGAAATCAGGCTTATTAAGTGTGGTTTATGCTTTGCGTGATCTTGATCCTACCGCGCTCGATGCTTTATCCATTTGTGTATGTATGAACCCAGATGAAGAAATCGGTTCGCTGCATTCAGAAACATGGCTAAAAAGCGTGGCCGTTAACGCTAAACATGTTTTAGTCGCAGAAGCTGCGCGTGCTGATGGCTCATTAGTTAAAGCACGTAAAGGCATGGCACGTTACCGTTTAAGTTTCCACGGTAAAGCGGCTCACGCAGGTAATGAACCTCAAAATGGTCGCAGTGCGATCACAGAAATGGCACATTGGATTTTAGCGATTAATGCTATGACTGATTTTGACTCTGGCACCACATTAAATGCAGGGGTTGTCAGTGGCGGTGCTGGCGCTAACATTGTGCCTGATTTTGCAGAAGTGGTGGTTGATGTTCGTTTCTGGGATAACGATGAATATGCGGCGGTTGATGCTCAAATTCGCACACTAACAGAAACACCGTTTATTGATGGCGTAACAATTACGGTTGAGCGAGAAGCACATAAGCCGTCAATGGTGCCAAGCCCACAAACTGAAGTGTTAATGGCGCAAGTTGAAGCAGTCGGTAAAGAATTAGGGATTGATATTACGTGGCAAGCGGTCGGTGGCGGTTCTGATGCCAACCTAACTGCAGTATTAGGTATTCCAACTCTAGATGGTTTCGGTCCAATTGGCGCGGGTTTCCACAGTGCTGATGAATGGCTAGATTTAGCGTCGATTGAACCTCGTATTCGTTTGTTACAACAAGTACTAGTGAAAATATCGCAACAATAATTGATAAAAAAACATTAAAAAAGGCTGCATTTCTGCAGCCTTTTCTCCTTTTAAGTAATACATAATGGCATTACCAAAGGAGGGACAATCTATTTTCAGTTGTTAGATCAAATCACTATTGGTTGAACGCAATAAATAGTGATTTAACTCGTTTTTGCGATAATATTGGCTTTCGCGGCTGACATTTGGACACTACGTAAATTGTCTAACTTAAAGTGTATAGCCCGAAATGGATGACGCCAAAAATAACGCGGATACGTCCAGCGTAAAATATGGATCATCTGAAGACGCTTCGCAGATTGATAGCAATGCCCAATACAATGCATACAACTTGGTTTCTGTTCACCAAGACGACAACCTGTTACTCTCTCTTCAACATACTCGATAAGACTTTCACATTCAGAGCACATTACGGCTCCACGGTGCAACGTTTTACAATATAAGCGAATCATCGCTTTCACTGTATTCAGTTCACGCTGCGAACGAACTGAATGATTGTTAATAACTATCATAGTTGTGCCATTATCCATCCATCCCCTGCAGTGCCAATGATAAAAATCAAATTTATGCAAAAATCAGAACCTAATGGGCAAAAATCATAACCACAATCGATCTAGTGGTGATTTATCACACTTTAATACATTGTTCGAATAAATTGCGAACAATGTACAAATATAAAAAGATACTCTCGATGTTCAATATCGGCGCTTTAAATAGCAAAAAACCACTGTGATATATGCAAATATTAGTGAGTGCATACTTCACAATGGCTTTATTTGTTACTAACAAGCGGCATAACAACCGTTATTAATTATCGCTATTTAAACGACGTAATAACTGATCTTTTAAATTAGGCGGCGTGCCTTTGATGGTTAATGTATCGGTTTCGGCATCATAGAAAATACGCTCACCTAATAACATACTGTCAAAGTTAAGTGTCATACCACCACCTGAACCCACAAATTTGGTCAATTTACGCATTGCAGTACGATCGGCAGGAAAACTTTCTTCTAACTCATAGCCTTGCTTAGAGGCAAAATCATAGAAGTTAGTGCCGTTATCAGAAGCAGGTAATTCACTCGATAATTCTTTGACGGTAACTTCATCACCAGCTTGCAGCTGACCATTACAATAATCATAAACTTGCTTACGATATTGTTGCTTTTCTTCTTTATCTAAGCGCGAATCTGCACAAAAATCTTCTACGGCTTGCATCAATACTTGATTTTGAACTTTTACATCTAAGCCAATTTCTGCTTGCATGAAATCAAGAAAGAAATCAGCAATTTTGCGGCCGACACGTCCTTTAATAAAAGTTAAGTAACGCGTTGATTCAGGATTAGTTTCCCATGATGACAAATCAATACGAGCAACGATATCCATTTTATTAATATCAAGATAATCAGTCGCACTGATGCCTAATTGATCAGTTACTTTCATGCTATGGCTCGTCGGTAACATGCCAATAAACAAATAATCAGTTGCCAATGACTGATATTCAGCCATGACTAACGTACCCGCTTCAGCAAATGGATATTTAACTAATTCAGCCTGTAAACGTTGTACTGCTTGATTAGAAAATGTTAGGAAATCTAACTCACCTTGACGAAATTGTTTCAACCAATGGGCAAACTCACTATCTGCTGCAAAATGAGCAAAGCCTTTTGTGCCTTTACTGCTATAAATTCGATGTAATTCAGCAACAAGATCTTCAGTCGCAGAATCATTATCAAGCGTTTGATTTCTAAGATGAATTTCTAGCTCATCTTGGCCGTTTTTTACTAATTGATGTAGAATGACGTTCGAAAGTGTAAGACTCATAATGGAAAAGGTTTTCAGGAAAACTGAACTCTAGGTTATCATAAGTCGTTATCCTAAACATTAAACAAGATTTCCTATGCCAATTACTTCAAAATATAGCACTAAAAAAGTTGAACAAATCATTGATGACGTGTTCGATGTTCTAGACAAACATAAAACATCACCAGAATTAGCCTTAATGGTTGTGGGTGATATTGCTACTAATATTATCAATGCTAATGTACCTGTTGCACAACGTGCTGTTCTTGCACAAAAATTTGCAAAAGCACTACAGGCCTCAATTAAAAAAGATTAAGTTTAACGTTGTATAGTTAAACATGGCATTGAAGACTGAGAAGAATTGACATTTATGGTCGCCAGCACATACAAAGACAAAGTTTCCCTGCTAATTAGTTGGGGACACTGGTTTAGCTTTTTTAATATCATCGCGGCCATGTTATTGGGTACGCGTTATATTATTTATTCAGAATGGCCGACAACAACGATCGGGCAACTGTATCTAGGATTAAGCTGGATCGGACATTTCGGTTTCCTTGTCTTTGGTATTTACATACTGATCCTTTTTCCTGCCAGTTTTCTGATCCCCTCACAACGCTTAATGCGAGTGTTTGCGGTATTAGTTTCAACGGTAGGATTGACGACACTGTTACTCGATACTTATGCCTATCAAAGCGTCGACTTACATTTAAGTCCGCTCGTGTGGGATTTGTTATTAAGCGGTGAAAAAACAGAGTTAAATACACGCTGGCAATATCTATTTATCGTCGTTCCAGTCATATTCCTGATCGAGATGATATTCTCAGAATGGATCTGGCGTAAACTTAGAAAGCTAACCCGTAAAAACGTCGGTGGTCCCATTGCCATCATGTTCGGTCTATGCTTTCTAAGTAGCCACATTATTTATATCTGGGCGGATGCTAACCTTTACCGTCCCGTTACGATGCAACGCTCAAATTTCCCATTGTCATACCCAATGACCGCAAAAACGTTCATGGAAAAACATGGCTTATTAGATCGCCAAGAATATGTTAAACGCCAAGCACAACAAGGCATTAATAACAGTGAAATGATGCGTTACCCCATCGATAAAATTAATTTTATCGATAAAGGTACCAAGCAAAATTTACTGATTATTATGGTCGATAGTTTACGCAGTGATATGGTCAATACCACCACAATGCCAAACCTTACGGCTTTTGCTAATAACAATATTAATTTTACTGATAACTACAGTACCAGTAATAATAATAGTGGTGTCTTTGGCTTACTGTATGGCTTACCAAGTGGCTATGCCAATAGTATTCGAGCGGAAGGTAAATCCCCTTTATTACTTGATACTTTACAAGATCGAGACTATCACTTTGGCTTATTCAGTGGTGAAGGGTTTGAACAACCTATTTATCGTGATGCTATATTCTCAAAAACTCAGCTCGCAACCATTGATAATCTTGATAATGGCAAACGTACCCCAAGTGATCGTTTAGCGTATAATGATTGGCACCATTGGATAGAAAAACAAAAAGTCGATGATCCATGGTTTAGCCTACTTGAATTAACCTCAGTTGATCAATATGAAGAAAGTAGTGATTATCAAACTAAATTTACGCCATCTTTAGGCAGTAATTTACTCCATGATAAAAAAATAAACTCTAATGTATTACTTAAAAATAGCTACCGTAATGCGGCTTATCATATTGACACCATTTTAGGTAAAGTGTTTGCACAGTTAAAAGCACAAGGCATGATGGATAATACTATCGTGGTTGTGACGTCAAATCATGGCACTGAATTTAATGAAACGGGTAATAATAGTTGGGGCTCTGACAGTAATTACAGCAAGTACCAAATAAAAGTACCGATGATCATTCACTGGCCACAACACTCGGCTCAAGTTGTGACCCATCCAACCAGTAACCTTGATTTAGTACCTACATTGATGGAATCACTGTTTAATGTGGCGTCTAACCCATCAAATTACAGTTCAGGTATTAGTCTGTTTGATAATAATAGTGATCGTCGTTGGATCTTAGCGGGTAATAGTAATGATATTGTGGTGATTCAAAAAGGGACTACCACCGTTGTCGATAAATACGGTAATTACCGCGTTTATAACGATAAGTATCAATTAATGGCTCAAGATAAACCAAAACTGTCGACACTGATGCAAGTTATGCATGAATTAAAACGTTTTTATGTACCAAATGATCTTAATAATTAACGTCAGATAATACTGAAAAAAGCAGCTTTCGAGCTGCTTTTTTTATAATTATCCTTTTTTCACCTACAGATAATCTACCTGATTATCCGCATAGCAATGTTCAAATCCATCTTGCCAGCCATTACGGTATTTTAATACTGTTGCCATTCGTTCAGGATCACGTCGAAAGCCATCAAGATATGTATTCCCTGCGACTGAACGGCTATAACAACCATCCTGATATCCATCAAGATAAGCACGCTCAAAACCAAGCTCTGCTAATTGCTGATGACGACTATTACTGCAACCATTTAATAAACTAAAACTTATCAGGCTCATCAGTAACAGATTCTTCATCTTATAATCCTTTTGTTCTCACTATAATAACGCCAATTAAAAATAATAATTTTCATAATTAGCGCTTTTTCTACCTTTTTCTACAATAGGTTAAGAATAGATAATCAAGTTGAGTTTACGGTGTAAGATTAATAAGAATAATCACTAGTAAAGATGGATTAGATCTCACTTTTTAGTGTAAAACAGAATATATCACTAACTTGTGGCATATATCCTGCTAATTTCACAGATAATAGTTAACAATAACACCATCACTCACTAACTGATTCATGGAATAAGAGTATTAATGAACGAACAGATTGCAGTTTTCTATCAAACAGTTACTAAACAATGCAGTAATGCCCATAGCCTTAGAACTATTTGTGAATTAGTCTGTCGTAATCTTATTCAAAGCTTCTCTGTTAATCACCTGCAACTTATTATTAAATACAATAATGAATGGAAATTATTATTAGAACTAAACAGTAAGGGAATCCAATATTATTTCCCGCCAGCAATAATACCAACAACAAATGAACATTATTATAAAACTGTTCATTATTATAATAATAAAACCGAAGCTTCTATTGATATATTACCTAATTATCGTTATATATTAATTCCATTAAAACATCATTCAGCCATTATTGGTCACTTAACCATTGCCGTCCCATTAGAATCAAACCTTCAACCTAAACACCTGACGATACTAGCAGCATTACTCTCTGCTGAAATCACTACAGAATTAATCAAAAAATCCACAAAAAATCACAATATTGGACGTATCAACGCCGAAAAAGCATTACTTTCTAGTAAGGAACAACAAAAATCATTACTGAGCTATCTTCAAAATATGCATGATATTTCATTCCAATTATGGCGCAACAATATAATGGAAGATATGCTATTTATTGCCGTCGAGGAAGGTAAAAAACGGCTGAATATCGATAGAATGGCTATTTTTCTATTTGATGAACAAAAACAACTGCATGGTACTTTTGGCACCGATATTAATGGTAAGACTGTTGATGAATTTTATTTCAAATCCGCAATCCCTGATCAATGGTATGCCGCTAATACATTAAACGATAAAGAATATATTGCATTTCAAGAAAACACCCCGTTGTATCATGACCTAAAACAAATAGGTTTTGGTTGGAGTGCTTATATTGCTTTATGGGATGAAGATACACCTATTGGATGGATTGCTTGCGACAATTTAATTACAGGCCAGCCCTTACGTAATTATCATCATCAGTTACTTAAACAATATGGTTTTATTATTTCGCAACATATTTTACGGCTACGGGCAGCCGATAAACTCATCAAGCTCAATCATAATTTGGAACAGCGAGTACAAAGTCGAACTAAAGCACTCAATCAAGCTAATGAACAACTCCAAAAATTATCACGGATTGATGCACTCACTAATATCGCTAATCGGCGTGTCTTTGATGAGACAGTAATGACAGAATGGTGTCGAGCTAATCGGCTTGGATTACCACTATCATTACTCATATTAGATATTGATAATTTCAAAACCTATAACGATAAACTCGGTCATGCCGCAGGCGATCAATGTTTAAAAACTATCGCATCAGCACTCTCTAAAGTAGAACGTCGAGCAGGGACATTATTTGCCCGTTATGGCGGTGAGGAATTTGTGCTGTTATTACCAGGACAAGATCAACCAGCCGCAATTAATAACGCCCAACGTTTACTTAATGCAATGCATAATCTCGCATTACCTTTTCCTAGTGAATCTAAAAAAGATAAAGCGATTATGACGGTTAGTATTGGAGTAAGCACCATTATTCCATATCAAACAATAACTTACGATGAATTTTTTAAAGACGTCGATAATGCTCTTTATCAAGCGAAAGCTGAGGGTAAAGATTGTTTTCGCGTGCTGCTACCTGAACTAATATAACGCAATGAATATTCACACAAGCAACAGCAACATTGAACCAAATAAAATCTAATTAATAATATTTAATCAGCTCTTACGCTTTGGTGTGGCTTTTGTTTTAGCCGCCGTGCCTTTTTTTGCATAGCTACGTTTCTTCGTTCGTGGTGTAAACTCAGGCGATGTTAGTGATCGTAAACTTGGTGGCACATCACTAACTTTCACCTGCTCCATTAAGGCTGTTACTTGTTGTTCTAATGCCGCCATAAACGGTTGATACGCACATTTTCTATCGGCCATATCATGCAGTTGATGCTCCCAATGCGCGGTCATATCAGGATAGGTCGATGTATCGGGTAAGGCGTAAATCAAGCCTTTCCCCGCCTCAGAAGCATGAATGGCTTTACCTTGGCGTTGTAATAACTGGCGCTTAAACAACATTTCTAAAATACCCGCTCGCGTTGCCTCAGTGCCTAAGCCATCGGTATCACGTAGTATTTTCTTCAATGACGCATCGGATACAAACCGCGCAATACCCGTCATTGCTTGTAATAACGTTGCCTCAGTAAATGCTTTTGGTGGCTCGGTCATTTTATCTTTAATCTCACCATCACGGCAGACCAATACGGTGCCTTTATCAAGTGGTGGTACTTTATCGGCTAAGTCACTGTCTTCTTTTTTATCATCACGGCCTAATAATGCTCGCCAACCTGGTGACATTAATTGACGCCCCTTAGCTATAAATAGCCCCTGAGCGATAGTGAACACCAACTTAGCATCAGCATATTCTGCAGCTGGATAAAATTGCATTAAGTACTGGCGAGCAATTAACTGGTATATTTTCGCTTCATAACCGGTTAATACTGACGATGATTTAGGGGTTGGAATAATCGCATGGTGAGCATCTACTTTTTTATCATTCCATGCTTTTGATTTTAATGTCGTATTCGCATTATCTACCGCAGAAGCTAACTGGTTATCTGTCGTCGCAATAGCACGACAAACATCATTAACTTGTTTGAAATGATCCGATGGTAAGTGACGACTATCTGAACGGGGGTAAGTGATCACTTTATGTTTTTCATACAGTGACTGACAGGTCGATAGTACATCAGCAGCACTCATACCAAATCGTTTCGCAGCATCAATTTGTAACGCTGATAACGAATATGGTAGCGGTGGCGCTGTTTTAGTTCGTTTACGTTCAGATTCCGTTACTTCTGCGGGTTGACCTTTAATCCGTGCGATTACATTTTCACACAGTTTACGGTTAAGGATCCGCCCTTCTGAATCTTGATGAGGCTCACACGATTTGCTGGGTTGCCACTTGGCATAAATCGTTTGCTCACCGTAAGCAATTAACGCCAAGACTTCATAAAATGGTTTGGCGACAAAATTAGCAATATCATCATCACGTCGAACAACCAGTCCTAAAATAGGGGTTTGCACTCGCCCAACCGATAACACACCTCGATAACCACCCTTCTGTCCAAGTAAAGTATAAGCACGAGTCATATTCATGCCATATAACCAATCGGCACGCGAACGTGCAAGGGCTGATACAGATAACGGAATAAAATCACGGTTACTGCGCATTGTTGCTAAAGCTTTTTTAACCGCTGCTGGGTTTAAATCTGAAATAAGCAGTCGTTGTGCCGCTGCTTTTTTAGTTTTGGATATTTTGACGTAATCAATCACTTCATCCACCAGCAATTGTCCTTCACGATCGGGATCGCCAGCATGTACTACAGACGTCGCTGTTTTTGCCAGTTTTTTAATAACCGCTAATTGTTGTTTAGCCGCTTGGCGGGGAATGAGTTGCCATTGCTCGGGCACAATCGGTAAGTCTTCCAAGTGCCACTTTTTATAGCGCTCGTCATAAGCATCAGGTTCAACTTGTTCTAATAAATGCCCAATACACCATGTGACAATATCGCCATTACCTACTTCAATATAGCCAGTATTATTTTTATGTGGACGAGGTAATACAGCGGCAATTGCTCGGCCTAAGCTTGGTTTTTCAGCTATATATAAGCAGCTCATGGGGATCTTTATCTGAAAGGATTAATGCTATGACTGTACCGAAAATGAATGCTAACGGCAAGATAACACTGGATATTAAACCAGTACTTATTTCAGCGGCAATGCTTTTGTGCAACTGATCTTGAAAGATCATCAATGGTTAATGTAATGATCGCTAACAAAAAAAGCCAAACGCATCATATTATATTAATAGATGTGTTTGGCTTTTTATCAAATCGGTTTATAGCAAATAAACTAGCGAGCAGCTAACCAATCTTGTACTTGGTGGTAATCACCTCTAAATACGATACGATCAGCTTTTTTGCTTAATTGGTAAGTATACATAGGATCATAATACTCTTCTAACAAGGGTGCTAACCAAGTATCATGCTCAGTTAATGACCCGTTAGATTGCATCATTTTCACTGCATGTTGTTGTGATTTAAGCATCACTTCATAACGTTCAAGGCCTAAACGCTTACGAATATTAAACATGCCTTTTTCTAAATACTCAGCAAATAAAATCCAACCTTGTTCCTCACCGTAATGAGCCACATAATCACGTTGCATTTTAATGACATAATCATCTAATAAACGCGCTAAACGCACATCGACAGGATCTTCAATAACGGCAATATCAGCGTCTTGCATCGCGCGATTGATCGATAAAGGAACAGTGGCACAACCAATGTTTTTACCTTCGTCTTCAAACACAAAATGTTCAATACCACGGTCTAATTTCTTAACCATTTGTACGGCAAGATCATTCTCAAATGCAATCTGAGTTCGCTGTGGTGTAACATAACGACCAAACGATGAACCACGGTGATGTGCCGCGCCTTCAAGATCAAGGCCATTAGCCAATACATTAACCATAATAGTCTTACCGCTACCCGTATTACCGGCAACAATTGACATTGGTTTAGCAGCAACATCTTCAATCGTATCAAGTAAATAACGACGTAATGCTTTATAGCCACCAGTAATAAACGGATAATCAATACCCGCTTCTTTTAGCCATTGCTGAGTAATTTGAGAGCGTAAACCACCACGGAAACAATAAAGGTAACCGTTTGGATTGGCTTCACAAAATGCTTTCCATTGCGCTACACGTTCTGCTTTAACATCACCATTAACTAACTTATGACCAAGCGCTATTGCCGCATCTTGACCTTTGTTTTTGTAACACGTACCAACAGCTGCACGTTCGTCATCCGTCATTAACGGACGACTATGAGCGGTTGGAAATGCACCTTGAGTAAATTCAACAGGTGCTCGCATATCCATTAATGGTGTGTCGTTCAAAAACAGATGACGGAAATCTTCGCAATTGGGACGCGACATTAGCAAACCTCAATAAAGATATCGCTATCCATAGGTACAAGTTCACCAATAGCTTCCAGCAAGATGTTATGTTTTTTAGCAATCGCTTTTACTTCAGCTTCGCTACTTGGATCAACGGCTAACAGTAAGCCACCTGATGTTTGAGGATCACATAATAGTGCTTTTTGTTGATCCGTCATTTGACCCACTTTATGGCCGTAGCTCATAAAGTTACGCTCAGTACCACCAGGAACACAACCTTGAGCGATATAATCATATACACCCGGTAATGTTGGAATTTTATCAAACCAAAGTTTTGCTTTTAGGTTGCTGCCTTCACAAATCTCAGTTAAGTGACCCATTAGACCAAAACCGGTTACATCTGTTAGTGCTTTTACGCCTTCAACATCAGCAAAGTCTGCGCCAGGTTTATTTAGCTTACACATCCAATCGCGTGCCAAACCTTTATGCTCATCAGCCAACTTAGATTGTTTTTCAGCTGTTGTTAATACGCCGATACCTAATGGTTTAGTTAAGAATAGATGACAACCTGCTTCTGCACTGTCATTACGCTTAACACGATCAGTACTAACTAATCCTGTTACAGCAAGACCGAAAATTGGCTCAGGAGCATCAATAGAGTGACCACCAGCAAGAGAAATACCTGCTTCGCGACACACTGAACGGCCACCATCAATCACTTTTTGAGCAATTTCAGGCGATAATACGTTTATTGGCCAGCCTAAAATAGCGATCGCCATGATAGGTTTACCGCCCATCGCGTAAATATCACTGATTGCGTTAGTGGCAGCAATGCGACCAAAATCAAATGGGTCATCCACGATTGGCATAAAGAAATCAGTAGTACTGATCACTGCTTGACCATTACCGATATCATAAACAGCAGCGTCATCTTTACTTTCATTACCGACCAATAAATTAGGATCAGCAAAAGGAGCTAATTGAGAACGCAGAATAGTATCAAGTACTTGGGGAGAAATTTTACAACCACATCCGGCACCGTGGCTGTATTGTGTTAGGCGAACATTTTCCATGACACGCTCCAAAATATAGAAAGAATTAGCGATTCTACTCTAGCCCTCGACAACTGTCATCTTTCCACCCCAAAAGCCGCTATTTTCTATTAAAACAAAGTACCATTAACCGCAATAACCATTAATTAGTGACAAAAAAGGCGATGCCATTCACGGTATTCCACCATAAAACAGCTCTCGCCTTCCATTTTTAATGCCTAAGTCACATCAATTACAGCTTAAATGTGAGTTAGCGTTATATCCGTTATTATAAATACTCAACGTATTGAGCAAGATCGCGCTCATGAACTTTTGCTTCACGGCAACCAATTGAACCTAGATATAAAAAGCCGACAATCATGTCTTCGCCAGTCAGCCCTAATGCTTCACGAACAACGGAATGATATGCCCAAGAGCCTGTACGCCAAAAACCAGAATACCCTTGTGCGACCGCTGCCATCTGCATCGCTTGTGCGGCACAACCCGCAGACAAGTGTTGTTCGATCACTGGTACTTTATGACCAGAGGTCACTTTACTGACAACAGTGATCACCATTGGCGCTCGAAAAGGGGCTTTTGATGCTTTTTCAATCACAAAATCATCAAGATGATCCGCTTTCGCCGCCGCAACAAGAATATTTGCCAGCTTGGTTAACCCTTCACCTTGAGAAACAATAAAACGCCACGGTGTTAAGCCACCATGATCAGGAGCACGTAATCCAGCACGAAAGATATTCTCAAGAACGTCTCCTGCTGGTGCTGGCTCAACTAATTTTGGTAATGAGCGACGATTAAGCAGAAGTGATAGCGCGTCCATAACAACCTCAAAATGAAAATAATTATTGTTTCTCATATAATAAGGCAGTTAAAGCGCAGAACACAAGCCATGGTGATTATAACTTCGCGGCTAATTCAACCCCTTGACGGATCACCCGTTTTGCATCGACTTCCCCTGCATCTTCTGCACCACCAATTACATGTACCGATACCCCTTGCCGCGTTAATTGTTGCGATAAATTATCGACAGAAGTTTGGCCGGTACAAATAACAATATTATCGACGGCTAATATCTGCGGTTGCCCATCAATAATAAGATGCAAGCCTTCATCATCAATGGCTTGATAATGCACTCCCGCCCATAATTTTACGCCACGTTTTTCTAATGTTCGACGATGGATCCACCCCGTCGTGCGCCCTGGGCCTTTACCTACTTTTCCTGGTCGACGTTGTAATAACCACACTTGGCAAGGGCTAATATAATCACTACTTGGTAGCAAGCCGCCACGATGACATAGACTTTTATCGATATCCCATTCTCGCAACCAACTATCAAGATCATGCTCAGCAGGTTCCGTTAGCATAGTGGCGACATCAACCCCAATGCCACCCGCACCAATGATAGCGACTTTTTCCCCCAGCACTCTCTGCTGACTAATCAGGGTTTGATAATCAATCACTTTAGGATGATCAATCCCCATAATGGGTGGAATATTCGGTTGCACGCCAGTGGCAATAATAACGTCATCATAATCAAGTAATTGTTCTGCTTTTGCTTCAACACCTAACCGTACTACAACGCCTGTTTGTTCTAAGCGCCGAGTAAAATAGCGGATGGTTTCTTTAAATTCTTCTTTACCGGGGATCTGCATCGCTAAATTAAATTGACCACCAACATGATCATTTTTTTCAAACAGATCGACCTTAAACCCGCGATCTGCCGCAGCAACGGCACACGCCATCCCCGCAGGACCACCACCAACCACAGCTACTTTCCGTGCTGTAGCCACCGCTGTTAATACCAATTCTGTCTCATAACAAGCTTGAGGGTTAACTAAACAACTGGCGCGTTTACCGACAAAAACATGATCCAAACAAGCCTGATTACAGCCAATACAGGTATTAATATCATCAGCGCGATTTTGCTCAGCTTTTAAGACAAATTCAGGATCAGCTAAAAATGGCCTCGCCATTGACACCATATCCGCTTGTCCCTGAGCCAAAATATCTTCGGCCACTTGCGGAGTATTAATTCGATTACAGGTCACGATCGGAATCGAAACTTGCTGTTTAATTTTTTCAGTGACCCAAGAAAATGCAGCCCGTGGTACTTGGGTCGCAATGGTAGGAATTCGCGCTTCGTGCCAGCCAATACCGGTATTTAAAATAGTGACGCCCGCCGCTTCTAATTCAAGCGCTAACTGCACCACTTCATCATACGTACTCCCTTGTTCGACTAAATCCAACATCGATAATCGAAAGATAATAATAAAATCATCACCAACACGCGCCCGTACTGCTCGAACAATTTCAATAGCAAAACGAATTCGATTATCATAACCGCCCCCCCAGTCATCGTAACGTTGATTTGATCGCCGACAAATAAACTGATTAATGAGATAGCCTTCAGAGCCCATTAACTCAACCCCGTCATAGCCAGCTTCACGCGCAAGTTCGGCACTGTGCGCAAAATCATTAATGGTATTGTTAATTTGGCGATGACTCATTTTACTGGGGGTGAATTTAGAGATAGGCGAACGAATAGCAGAGGCACTTACCGCAAACGGTGACATTGCATAGCGTCCAGCATGCAATAACTGCAACGCTATCTTCCCTCCTTGTTGATGTACAGCGGCAGTGATATGACGATGTTTGCACACATGACGATGATTACTAAATTCGGCACTTAATGGATGTAATCGACCACGAAAATTAGGCGAAAAACCGCCCGTAACAATAAGTCCGACTCCCGCCTTGGCTCTAATAGCATAAAACGTAGCAAGTTTATGAAAGCCTTCCCGTTCTTCTTCTAACCCAGTATGCATTGAGCCCATCAATACTCGATTACGCAATTGAGTAAAACCAAGATCCAATGGCATCAATAAATAAGGGTATGCTTTATCGTCCATGAACGGCTCCTAATTATTATGGTCTGACCAGTATATTAAGCTTAGATAATAACACCAATCATAGTTAACAAAAAATCAACATTTACATGATACACCTTACTATTTATAATCAATCGCATATGTTTATTTCACTATTACTAACAATTACACCGTAAAAACACTGTAATTCAATAGTGACTAGGCTACGATACCGCTATCATCATTATCAGGAATTTTCATGAAAGCCATATTCTCAAGGATTGGAAAATTCTTCCTCGCTATCGGGAAGTTAATTAACTTTACTCGCAAATTTGTCCTCAACATTTTGTTCGTTCTTATTATTGGCGCGATAATTTTTGCATTAACCGATGACGATAAGACCACCGATAATACTGAGCCATCAGCATTAGTACTCAACTTGTCAGGTCCAATAGTTGAACAAAAAAACTATGACAATCCACTTGATAGTGTGATGAGTGAAGCATTAGGCAAGCCTGATGTGCAGCAAAATGTATTGTTTGATGTTGTCGAAACTATTCGTGCAGCCGCAACAGATAAAGATATCACTGGCTTGGTGCTTAACCTGAAAGGTATGTCTGAAACCAGCCTAACTAAACTACGTTATATCGCAAAAGCCATTGAAGAATTTAAAGCAGCAGGTAAACCTGTTTATGCTTATGGTGATAATTACAGTCAAAGCCAGTACTACTTAGCCAGTTACGCAGATAAAGTATTTTTATCACCTGATGGTGGCGTAATGCTAACGGGTTATGGCACTTACACTCTGTATTATAAGAGCTTACTGGCTAAGCTAGATGTAACTACTCACGTTTTCCGTGTGGGTACTTATAAGTCATTCGTTGAACCTTATATTCGTGATGGCATGTCAGCCGCAGCCAAAGAAGCTAATACCGTATGGTTAACCCAACTATGGGGGGCATTTAGTGATGATGTTGCCAATAACCGCCATATTAAACCTCAAACATTAACACCCAATATCGATGAATTTGTGACTCAACTTGAATCAGTTAATGGTGATTTTGCTCAGTTAAGTAAAAAATTAGGTTTAGTTGATTCACTCGTCACTCGCGATCAAATGACCCAATATTTAATCGATACTTTTGGTGCTAACGACAAGCATAGCTTTAAGCAAATTAGCTATTACGATTACCTGCCACTATTGGTCGACAATCAACAACCATCACCCAATAAAGTAGCAGTTGTTATCGTAAGTGGTGCGATTGTAGACGGTCAAAGTAGCCAAGGTTCTGCTGGCGGTGACACGGTTGCTTCACTATTACGTAAAGCACGTTTTGATAAACAAGTGAAATCCGTGATCTTACGCGTTGATAGCCCAGGAGGCAGTGCGTTTGCCTCAGAGATTATTCGTAATGAAGTTGATGCACTCAAAAGAGCAGGTAAACCTGTTGTTGTATCAATGTCGAGTGTCGCTGCATCTGGCGGTTATTGGATTTCATCCAGTGCTGACGAGATCATTGCTCAGCCAACAACGATCACTGGCTCTATTGGTATCTTTGCTATCTTAACTACCTTTGAAAAAGGCTTAGAAAAACTAGGGGTCTACAGTGATGGTGTCGGCACTACGCCATTTTCTGGTGTAGGTGTCACTCGCGCTCTGCCTGATGGTGTGGCAAAAGTATTCCAACTAGGGGTTGATAATGGCTACCAACGTTTTATTGGCTTAGTCAGTAAATACCGTCATATGTCATTAGCTCAAGCAGATAAAATTGCTCAAGGCCGTGTATGGACAGGTACAGATGCACAGCAACGTGGCTTAGTTGATAAATTAGGTGACTTCGACACAGCCATTACGGCGGCAGTAGAATTAGCGAAAGTAAAAGATTATCAATTAGTATGGATGCAACAACCACTATCACCAGTACAACAATTCTTTAAAGAACTGTCTGGTCAAGTAAAAGTCCAAATCGCAACCATGATATTAGGAGATATGCCGTCTACCTTAGCGCCCGTCACTAAAGTGGCCAAAGATCTTACCTCACTCACTAATTTTAACGATCCTAATGGGCGTTACGCCTTCTGCTTAAACTGCAGCACCGTTAATTAAAGACAATTACAGTCTTCAACCCGGCTAATATTGGCCGGGTTTTTTAATGCCTTCACACGCCACCATCCACTAGTCATTAACAGTTAATTACACTGACACGGTGTAATAAATCAGCACACTCCACTACGATCATATTTTAACTCATACAATCACACTGCAAATCTAACTAATCTCGCATCTTCATGCAGTTTGCGTATAATATGCGCACTCATTCGTTCATTCTGAGCTTAAAAATGGAAAGAAAACACATTTACATCGCTTACACTGGCGGTACAATTGGTATGCAAAAGTCAGATCATGGCTATGTTCCTGTTGCTGGTTTTATGCAGAAACAATTGGCAAGCATGCCAGAATTCCATCGTTCAGAAATGCCAGAGTTCACTATCAATGAGTATGAACCACTCATCGATTCATCCGATATGACGCCGATGGACTGGCAACGAATTGCTGATGATATTAAAGTTAATTATGATAAATATGATGGCTTTGTAATTTTACATGGTACCGATACCATGGCTTACACCGCATCAGCATTATCATTTATGTTTGAAAACTTAGACAAGCCTGTGATTGTTACCGGTTCACAAATTCCACTGATTGAGTTACGTTCTGATGGTCAAAGTAACCTATTAAATGCACTTCACATTGCGGCTAATTATCCAATCAATGAAGTGACCGTATTTTTCAATAATCAATTAATTCGTGGTAATCGTAGTACTAAAGCGCATGCCGATGGTTTTGGTGCTTTTATTTCACCAAATTTACCACCGCTATTAGAAGCGGGAATTAATATTACGGTTAATAACATAACCCAAATCGATAAAAAACCAGACGGTGCATTTAAAGTTCACACCATTACCCCACAACCTATCGGGGTTATTACTATGTACCCTGGTATTTCACCTGAAGTGATCCGTAATACGTTACGTCAGCCCGTCAATGCAATGATACTACTGACATTTGGCGTGGGTAATGCTCCACAAAATAAAGAATTATTGGAACAATTAAAGGCAGCGACAGATCGCGGTGTTATTGTTATGAACCTTACCCAATGTCTATCAGGCAAAGTGAACATGGGCGGTTACGCAACAGGTTGTGCTCTTGCAGAAGCTGGCGTATTAAGCGGTTATGACATGACACCTGAAGCGGCATTGGCTAAATTACATTATTTATTAAGCCAAGATCTTACCATGGAAGCGGTTCGCAGCCTGATGCAACAAGATCTACGTGGTGAATTAACCCATTAATCGATAATTAGCCATTTAATTACCGACAACATAAAAAGAGCCACCATGGCTCTTTTTATGATCTCACTGGATCCATGATCTCATTAATATGATAATTACAACTGATCATGATCAAAGCGAGCAATATTATTTTCATTCGCTGCATTATCTGTATCACGGATCATCGCTGTGATATCAACAGCAAAGTCCCGTTTCAATTCTGCTTTTGATTTAAATTTAATCTCACCGCCAGCAGCTACCGTCATATGTTCCGCATCAATATTATGCCGTGACTGATATAGCATTACTGCTTGCTGTGCACTGTCTCGCAATGGTGGTGTTAATACCGAACCATCAAGCCATTTACCTGTTTCAACTGCGGTTAAAATACGTTGATAAATCTCTGGCGTCATTACTGCTAATAGTTGGTTAATGTCCATATTCCTATCCTTATTTTCCATAATTACATCACACCATATTTTTTAGTTCTATCTCAAAAAACGAATTCATTTTTTATAAAACTATCACGCTAAATTAATTTACGACTACCTTGTCATTTACAAACAAAATAATACTGCTAAATTTAACTATCACTTTTTTATGAGTTTATCTTTTGAGCGTTGTTTTATTCTTCTCGCGTACGATGTCATTTCGTCACTTACTCAGTATTAAAGCGATAATATTATTACCGCTACTACTCAGTGGGTGTTTTGACCATTACCGAACCACAGACAGTTTATGTAACGACAACCCCAACTTATGCCAACCATTAAACCTGAATGATGGTCAATGTCGAATCCAACGCACAAATCTCATCTGGCAACGCTATGACACCTTACAAACACCAACCGATGAATATAAATTTAAAGAATTAAAAGCGACCAAAGAATATCAATACTGCCTTGAGTATGCAGCGCGTATTGAACCCACAAAATTAAAACAACGTAAAACTAAACGCATACAAGCGTTATATCATAGCTATGAAAGTATTGAACGACTCAATCAAGAGTTACAGTCATCTCAAGATCCGCATATTATTTACTATCGTTGGAATCAGGGAGATCAAATAGCTAAACAACAATTTATTGCGCTTGAAGGCGATGAAAAACTTGAACACCCTGAATTACAGTTAGCGCTTGCTCGTTATTATGTAAATAAAGACAAACATAAAACATTAGATTTATTACACCATAGCCTTAGTCTTTACAAAGCA
Organism: Photobacterium carnosum; assembly: GCF_021236965.1. Lineage (NCBI taxonomy): Bacteria > Pseudomonadati > Pseudomonadota > Gammaproteobacteria > Vibrionales > Vibrionaceae > Photobacterium > Photobacterium carnosum. Next base: position 202,353 of record NZ_WMDN01000004.1, read on the forward strand.
AAAGATAATATTAATATCAGTATATTACGTTCTCTTTCAACCTTATATTACCAACAGCACAATATGGCGGCGGCTTATGTATGGACCAATATTAGCACCCATTATCAACCCAATCATACGCCTCAAAAAATAACGCTTCATAATCTGTTTAAGTTAACCGAAGACGATCGAAAAAAATTAGATCGCGTAACACTCAACATCATTGCAACGTTGAATAACGGCCAATACCATCGTACGGACATCATGACTCAATAGTCATAACAACACGCCATCGAATAATGATATCAGCGCTATTGTCTTAAACAGTCACAGGTTCACAGTAAAAGATTAATTGTCGGCAGAAAAAAGCAGTGAAATAGAATTAACACAAAATCGCTCACCTGTTGATGGTGGGCCATCAGGGAAAATATGCCCTAAATGACTATCACATTGTGAGCAGCGTATTTCAGTACGCACCATGCCATGACTATTATCATTTAAATAACGGATAGACTCTTTGGTAATAGGTGCATCAAAACTTGGCCAACCACAACCTGAATCATATTTATGAGCAGAAGCAAATAAAAACTGCCCACAACAGGTACAAGAATAAATACCCGTTTCATGGTTATGTAGCAAAGTACCACTAAATGGCGCTTCAGTAACTTGTTCACGACACACTTGATAAGCATCAATAGATAACTTATCTCGCCAATATGCATTATCTTTTTTATTCATTCTTCGTGGCCTTTTATAGTGTTTTAAGTAAACCAAATAAATATATTTGCAATTTAGGGGCTCTGTACCACATACTTCTTGTGCAAAAAGTCACATAAACTCGAAAACAGTTTTTACTTTTTGTAAATATGATTAAAAGTTAACAATTACTGTGACGTTAATTTAAACAATATTTGTACAAATTACCGTCGTTGTAGTGGGAATGTAAAAATATACGAACTTTTTTTTGACCTCAAGCAATTTAAACGATTTTTTTGCTTGCAGCCTTACAAAGGTTTCTGTAATTTTACCACCAGTTATATTTCATTAGAAATTAAGTTGTGGAGCAAACTGTAATGACAATTAAAGTAGGTATTAACGGTTTTGGCCGTATCGGTCGTTTTGTTTTCCGTGCAGCGCAAGAGCGCACTGACATCGAAGTTGTTGGTATCAACGACCTAATCGACGTTGAATACATGGCATACATGCTTAAGTACGACTCAACTCACGGCCGTTTCAACGGTACTGTTGAAGTTGAAGGCGGTAACTTAATCGTTAATGGTAAAACTGTACGTGTAACTGCTGAGCGTAACCCTGAAGATCTTAAATGGGATGCTATCAACGTTGACGTAGTTGCTGAAGCTACTGGCCTGTTCCTAACAGACGAGACTGCACGTAAGCACATCACAGCTGGCGCTAAGAAAGTTGTTCTAACTGGCCCATCTAAAGATGCAACTCCTATGTTCGTAATGGGTGTTAACGATTCAACTTACGCTGGTCAAGATATCGTTTCTAACGCTTCTTGTACTACTAACTGTCTAGCGCCTATCGCTAAAGTTCTTAACGACAACTTCGGTATCGTTTCTGGTCTTATGACAACAGTTCACGCAACTACAGCAACTCAAAAAACTGTAGATGGTCCTTCAGCTAAAGACTGGCGTGGCGGTCGTGGTGCTTCTCAGAACATCATCCCATCATCAACTGGTGCTGCTAAAGCAGTAGGCGTTGTTCTTCCAGAAATCAACGGCAAACTAACTGGTATGGCTTTCCGCGTACCAACTGCTAACGTTTCTGTAGTTGACCTAACAGTTAACCTAGAAAAAGGCGCATCTTACGCAGCTATCTGTGCTGCAATGAAAGAAGCTTCTGAAGGTTCTCTTAAAGGCGTTCTTGGTTACACTGAAGATTCAGTTGTTTCTACTGACTTCAACGGCGACACTCGCACTTCAATCTTTGATGCTGCAGCTGGTATCGCACTTAACGATAACTTCGTTAAAGTTGTATCTTGGTACGACAACGAAATCGGCTACTCAAACAAAGTTCTAGACCTAATCGCTCACATCTCTAAGTAATGTAAGCAATTAGCTGACTTTCTTTGAAAGCAGATAATAATAGGCGACGCTTAAGGGTGTCGCCTTTTTTACATCTAAAATATATCGATCAACTAATTAACGCTGTATTCATGCGATCAAGATGATTTAGTATCTTATAAAACAACCTATATATACGTATTTAAGCTATCACACATGAAAGATAGCGATCAAATACGTTACAAAAATAACAAATAAATCTTAATATTCTTTGATATTTTAAAACGAAAAATAAGTTTTCATTGTTTATAGTTTTGCACTGAATATCACCAAAAACATAAACAATGGGCGCTTTCGCCACCTAACATTAAGGAAAAGAAGATGAATTTACATCAACTTTCGATAATTAATGCATTATCTGATGCTGTTACTGTCTGTGAATACCAAGGTATTAAAATTATCCGCATTATTCACCCAATGGTAGAAGCAGGTATTTCTCTTCATGGTGGTCATCTACTTTGGTTTAAACCTACAGGTGAAAAAGACGTAATTTGGTTAAGTGAAAATGCTGAATTTGATCTAACCAAAGCAGTTCGAGGTGGTATCCCTGTTTGTTGGCCATGGTTTGGTAAAGCAGCAACCCCTTCACATGGCTTTGCACGTACCAGTGAATGGTCGTTATCTCAGCATCGTGAAAATGATAGCGGTGTTATTGTTACTTTAACCCTTAAAGATAACCAACAAACACATGAAATTTGGCCGCATAAATTCCATAACCAAATGACATTTGAAATGAATGCCGAACTTAATGTGAGTTTGACATCAACCAATACAGATACTCAGCCTTGGTCATATGGTGGAGCATTACACACTTACTTTAATATCGCAGATATCAATAATATTTCAGTCACAGGCATGGGCGCTGAATATTTAGATAGCACCCAAGCAGGGAAAGCGTGCCAAGGTAATGATGTATTAACCTTCAATGCAGAAACTGATCGTGTTTATACTCATCCTCAACCAACGATTATGATTGCTGATAAAAATAATCAACGTACTATTTCAGTGACCAATAACGGTGATAATGCGGCAGTTATTTGGAATCCTTGGCAAGAATTATCAATAAGCATGGCTGACATGGCAAACAATAGCTTTGAAACTATGGTGTGTGTTGAATCAACTATTCATACTCCAACCATTGAATTACAGCCTGGACAAACACATACACTATCCACCCGCATTGCAGTTAACCACTAATTAATAACAATTGTTCGTTATACATCATTAGCAAGCACTTAATCTTGCTAATGATTTCATGCCAGCATCGTACCTGTTGATTCAATCAATACCCACCCGTTACCATCGGGATCATTAAAAGTTGCAAACCGCCCTTCCATCATGGTAATAATTTCAGATAATGCAACCCCACGACGACTGAGTTCTTGATGGGTTGATTGAATATCATGAGTTTGAACGACTAATCCTTGTACCCCTCCCGCTTCCATTCCAGCAAATGGCTTTACTAAACTGATCGTTGTTTCTGCACCTTTTGGTACAAGCTGCACCCACCGAGTTTGTTGACCTTCTGCATGATCCCTAATCACTTCAAAACCTAATACATCACGATAAAATTGCAGTGCTTGATTTTGATCCATGACAGGGATTGACACCGTATCTACACGACAAATAGACATAACATCTCGCTCCATATTCTTTTAAACAACAATATCAACTATCACATATAGAGGTTAAATCAGCCGTTGCTATTTTGTGTAAAAAATACGTTCACTACCTTAAATTCTTACAATTTGTCATTAACTCTTAAGATTAAGACAGAATAAATGACAATTTCAGTATAAAAACCACAATAAAACTGCATTTACCTATCAATCAAAATATTTACTTCAAAAAAGTTCTATTTAATAGCGATAAAAACCACGATGAATACTATTTTTAGCACTAACATCTAATTGATTAAATTGTTACTTATAACGATAAAAAACAACATACTTACAATAACTTTGCAACAATTTAGCTTGCGAAACCCTATTAATTAAAGGATAGTAGTTAACGTAGGTTATTTAATCAGCAATTTAATCCTATTTACTTTTGAAGAAATTTATTTACCAACCCGTAATTCTGCAATACAAAGTGACAAGTTCAGACTAGGCTTAAATAAGTGAGCAATGCAAAAACATTATGTTTTTCATTAATTACTCTTAAATATAAGAACGATTCAGGGGGCATACTATGAGTATTTTTGACCACTATCGTCAGCGCTACGAAGAAGCTAAAGACGAAGAGCTTTCATTACAAGAATTCCTTGATATCTGTAAAGACGATCGTAGTTCTTACGTCAACGCAGCAGAGCGTCTTCTAATGGCTATTGGCGAGCCAGAAATGATAGATACCGCACAAGATCCACATCTTAGTCGCTTATTTTCAAACCGCGTAATATCACGTTATGACACATTTAAAGATTTTTATGGCATGGAAGAAGCCATTGAACAAATTGTGTCTTACCTTAAACATGCGGCTCAAGGGCTTGAAGAACGTAAACAAATTCTCTATTTATTAGGTCCTGTTGGTGGTGGTAAATCATCATTAGCCGAAAAACTTAAAAGTTTAATGCAAAAAGTGCCTATTTATATTCTTACCGCCAATGGTGAACGTAGTCCTGTCAATGACCATCCTTTCTGTTTATTTGATAAACAAGAAGATGGCAGATTACTTAAAGATGAATATGGCATTCCTGATCGTTACCTTAATAGCATTATGTCGCCATGGGCAGCCAAACGATTACATGAATTCGGTGGTGATATTACCCAATTTAAAGTAATTAAAATTCGCCCATCGATTATTGATCAAGTTGGTATCGCAAAAACGGAACCTGGTGATGAAAATAACCAAGACATTTCATCATTAGTTGGTAAAGTTGATATTCGTCAGCTTGAACATTTTTCTCAAGATGACCCTGATGCGTACAGTTATTCCGGTGCCTTATGTAAAGCAAACCAAGGCTTAATGGAGTTTGTCGAGATGTTTAAAGCACCGTTAAAAGTGCTACATCCATTACTAACGGCAACCCAAGAAGGTAACTATAACGGTACTGAAGGGCTATCAGCATTACCTTTTGATGGCATGATTTTGGCGCACTCAAATGAATCCGAGTGGCAAACATTCCGCAACAATAAAACTAACGAGGCCTTCTTAGATCGGGTCTACATCGTTAAAGTACCTTATTGTTTACGGGTTTCAGAAGAAATGCGGATTTACGAGAAACTATTACAAAACAGTGAGCTATCATCAGCACCATGCTCTCCAAGTACTCTCGAAATTTTAGCGCGTTTCACAGTATTATCACGTCTTAAAGAGCCAGAAAATTCAAGCGTCTATTCAAAGATGCGTGTTTATGATGGAGAAACCCTTAAAGACACCGATCCAAAAGCAAAATCGTATCAAGAGTACCGTGATTATGCGGGTGTTGATGAAGGCATGAATGGACTATCAACCCGTTTCGCCTTTAAGATCCTCTCTCGTGTATTTAACTTTGATCATGCAGAAGTTGCCGCAAACCCTGTTCATCTATTCTATGTTCTTGAACAACAGATTGAACGTGAACAATTCCCACAAGATATTGCTGAAAAATATCTTGAACATCTTAAAGGCTTCTTAACGCCAAAATATGTTGAATTTATTGGTAAAGAAATTCAAACAGCCTATCTTGAATCTTATTCAGAATACGGCCAAAACATCTTTGACCGTTATGTCAGTTATGCTGATTTTTGGATTCAAGATCAAGAGTTCCGCGATCCTGATACAGGCCAATTATTTGATCGTTCTGCACTTAATAGTGAACTGGAAAAAATTGAGAAGCCAGCCGGAATCAGTAATCCAAAAGATTTCCGAAATGAAATCGTAAATTTTGTCCTTCGAGCTCGAGCGAACAATGCAGGCAAAAATCCGAATTGGACTAGCTACGAAAAACTACGCACTGTGATTGAGAAAAAAATGTTCTCAAATACAGAAGAACTGTTACCGGTTATTTCCTTTAATGCAAAAACCTCAACTGATGAGCAGAAAAAGCATGATGATTTTGTCGCTCGAATGATGGAAAAAGGCTATACCCGTAAACAAGTTCGTTTATTGTCTGAATGGTACTTACGCGTGCGTAAGTCGTCGTAACCAACTGACAACGAGGGGGGAGCTATGGCACATTTTATTGATCGAAGGCTCAACGGTAAAAATAAGAGCACCGTCAATCGCCAACGTTTTTTACGTCGTCATAAGCAGCGTATTAAAGAGTCTATTGCTGATGCGGTAAATAAGCGTTCGATTACTGATGTCGATAGTGGTGAGGATATAACCATCCCCTCTCGCGACATTAGCGAACCAATATTTCATCAAGGGAAAGGGGGACAACGAGAAGTTGTCCACCCAGGTAATGACCAATTTAGTCCAGGCGATCGCATTGAACGTCCACCAGGTGGTGGTGGTCAAGGTGGTGCAGGAGACGGTCAAGCAAGCCCTGATGGTGACGGTCAAGATGATTTTGTATTCCAAATTTCAAAAGATGAATATCTTGATTTATTATTTGAAGACTTAGAATTGCCTAATCTACAAAAAAATGCGATTAACCAGCTTGTTGAATGGAAAACATTTAGAGCAGGTTATAAATCACAAGGCGTACCTTCAAATATCGCGATTGTAAAATCATTGCAAAATTCACTTGCAAGACGAACGGCAATGACCGCAGGTAAACGTCGAAAAGTGCGTGAACTTGAACAAGCGCTTGAGTTACTGTTTACAACTGAGCCCGCTCAACCATTTGAAGAAGAGCGGATTAAACAAGAAATTACTGTATTACGGAAAAAAATTAACAGTACTCCGTTTATTGATACATTTGACTTACGTTATAAGAACTATGAGCGCCGACCACAACCATCAAGCCAAGCCGTAATGTTTTGTTTAATGGATGTATCAGGCTCCATGGACCAAGCAACCAAAGATATCGCTAAGCGGTTTTATATACTGTTGTATTTATTTTTAAATCGTACTTACAAAAATGTTGAAGTGGTATTTATTCGTCATCACACCCAAGCAAAAGAAGTTGATGAGCATGAATTTTTCTACTCACAAGAAACCGGTGGAACAATAGTTTCAAGTGCATTAAAAATGATGTATGACATCGCTAAACAGCGATATCGCCCTGAGGAATGGAACATTTATGCTGCGCAAGCATCAGACGGTGATAATTGGGCTGATGACTCCCCTGGCTGTCGTGAGTTGCTTGATAAACACATATTACCAATGACACGGTATTACTCATATATTGAAATCACGCGTCGGGCACATCAAACGTTGTGGCGAGAGTATGAGGCTTTACATAACAGTCATGAAAATTTTGCAATGCAAAATATAAAAACGGTTGATGATATTTTCCCTGTCTTTAGGGAATTATTTAAAAAACAAGTTAGTTAAATTCATACCATTCTATCGAACTGAATATAATCGGCACACCAATAAACAAGTGCCGATTATAACTACTTATCAGTTAAAGATTGGATAAACATGGGGAGATTGAGTGATGGCAATAATGACAACAACAAAACCACTCAGTGATGGACCAGATTGGACTTTTGATTTGCTTGAACAATATCACGTTGAAATCAAACGTGTTGCTGCACACTACCGTCTTGATACTTACCCAAATCAAATTGAAGTAATCACTGCAGAACAAATGATGGATGCCTATTCTAGTATAGGTATGCCGATCAATTATCACCATTGGTCATTTGGTAAGCGTTTTATTGAAACAGAGCGTGGCTACAAACACGGTCAAATGGGATTGGCTTATGAAATTGTTATTAACTCCGATCCTTGTATTGCTTATCTAATGGAAGAAAATACCATAACCATGCAGGCCTTAGTGATGGCGCATGCGTGTTATGGACACAACTCATTCTTTAAAGGTAATTACCTGTTTAAAACATGGACTGATGCCAGTTCTATCATTGATTATCTTTTATTTGCTCGTAAATACATTACTGAATGTGAAGAAAAATATGGCGTTGATGACGTAGAGAAACTACTCGATTCTTGCCATGCTTTAATGAATTATGGCGTCGATCGCTATAAACGACCTCAAAAAATATCTTTAGTCGAAGAAACTGCACGTCAAAAAGCCCGTGAAGATTACCTTCAATCTCAAGTTAATTCGCTATGGCGCACCATTCCACAACACCAAACTAAAGAAACCGTTATTGAGGAGGAACGCTTTCCCGCTGATCCTCAAGAAAACATCCTTTATTTCTTTGAAAAACACGCCCCACTACTTGAACCATGGCAACGAGAATTAGTTCGAATTGTACGTAAAGTTAGCCAATATTTTTACCCACAAAAGCAAACGCAAGTCATGAACGAAGGCTGGGCAACATTTTGGCACTATTCCATTTTGAATCATCTTTATGATGATGGTTTAGTCACTGACAGATTCATTATGGAGTTTTTACATAGCCACACTAATGTTATTGCACAACCCGAATATAATAGTCCCTATTACAGTGGCATTAACCCTTATGCGCTCGGCTTTGCAATGTTCCAAGATATTCGCCGTATTTGTGAAAACCCTACCGATGAAGATAAATATTGGTTCCCTGATATTGCTGGTTCAAATTGGCTAGATACCTTACATTTTGCGATGGAAAATTTTAAAGATGAGAGCTTTATTAGTCAGTTTTTATCACCAAAATTAATGCGTGATTTCAAATTGTTTGCGGTTAATGATGATGACCATCATAACTATGTCGAAGTCAGTGCGATACATAACGAAGAAGGCTATCGCGCTATTAGAGACAAATTATCATCGCAATATAATCTCAGCAATAATGAACCTAATTTACAAATATGGAATGTTGCTCTGCGTGGTGATCGCTCACTCACTTTACGTTATATTCCACACAATCGTATTCCTCTAGCCGACAGTCATACTGAAGTTATTAAACACTTACACCGTTTATGGGGATTTAAAGTAACGCTAGAAGAAGAGTTGCCTGATGGCCGAGGCAAAATCATTGCTACTTGCCCTGCCAACACCCAATATAATACAGAGATATAACAACGATAAATAACAAACATCTAAAATAAAACGGGGAATCAGCATTACACTGACTCCCCGTTTTAATTATGAATAATAGCTGCAAATATTACTGTTCTTCTTCGTATAAATATTTAGAAATTTTAACGCGATGGGTATACCAAATTGCGCCAGTTTCTCGGCCATATTTTTTAATACGTTCAGCCACTAACTCTGCTTGATGATTATCACAACACCCTTTTAAGTCACTATAAAAATCAAGCGCTAATTGACATGCTTCAGGATTCATAAAGTAATAACCGCCTACACGGGTATAAATTTTACGTAATCCATTAATTGTCAGCACATAAAGCGTATTTCCTGATTTTCCCGCCATTCCTTGAAATAAACGGTAATCATAATAATTAAAAGCGCGTGCACGACAAATTTCCTCACATAATTGAGGATTATTTTTACCGTATTTATCAACGATTTTTTTTACTTCTTGCAGTAAATCTAATCGATCATCACTATTTTCAATAAACTCAGCAAAGCTCTCAGCAGCTAATAATCGTTGACATGATTCAATAACATGTTGAATTAATTCGCTTGAGTTTTCTGGATTGCCTTTGACAGCATAGCGCATAAAAACACTACTGATATCCGTACGAGCAGCCAATAAATCAGCCAATACTCGTTGGACATCCTGTCCATCTAATGTAATTAACGTATCTAAAATGCTTAAACCTGAGGTATCCATGTAATTATTCACACGGGTTGGCTTTCCATGTTTAATCGTGAGCCAGCCATCTCGAGATAAACGCTGTAAGACTTCACGTAACGTCGTTCGAGTTACGCCAATTAGTTCTGAAAGTTCACGTTCCGCAGGAAGAATCGAGCCCTGAGGAAAGTGATTATTCCAGATACTTTCAATAATGTATTTCTCAGCAAACGTCGCTGGGCTATCAGCCTTAATAACCATCTAAGTTCAATCCAATTCGCTTCTTGCTTATATTATTTATTAACACTCATCATACCACTAGTTGTTCAATAGCTGAAATCTAGTACACCGGCCTAATCTTAAGTAGATAGATATGTACGAAAATAAACCACCTACGCTTCTAAAGATTATATTAGTTACATTATTTTATTAGCTAGCGATATTTTGCCCTTAATATTCTGTATATTGTACCCCTAATGTCTTAGGTATCACCCTCAGTTTGTAATGAAAATGTCATGATAATTTTACATACTTATGTCTGTGATTGACTAATCCAATTCAATCGGTCAAGTTATCATGAACAAACTGGGAGCAAATGGACGCTGCTGCCTGCTTTAAGTTAAATATCATCATCCATTTTTTATGGTGTTTATCTTAAAGAACTCATCACTTCTAAAAATTTTTAGCATGATGCTATTAATTATTAGCTGATTAGTGCTTGCGGGCGACATCCGTATCATTTCATACCTTTAAATTCGTACTAATAATAAGAGATTCAAACATGGCTATATCGCTAGGGAATGCCTTTATAAAAAACTTTTTAGGTAAGGCACCTGACTGGTACAAGATTGCAATTATTTCTTTCCTTATCATTAACCCTCTGGTTTTCTTTCTCATAAATCCTTTTGCCGCTGGTTGGTTACTGGTTGTAGAATTTATATTCACCCTTGCAATGGCACTAAAATGTTACCCACTTCAACCAGGGGGATTGCTTGCTATTGAAGCGGTTGCTATTGGAATGACCAGTGCGGAACAAGTAAAACACGAGCTTGTGGCTAATATCGAAGTATTATTACTGTTGGTATTTATGGTTGCTGGCATCTACTTCATGAAGCAACTATTACTATTTATATTTACCAAAATATTAATAGGTATTAAATCTAAAATACTGCTTTCTCTTGCTTTTTGTCTCATGGCAGCTTTTCTGTCAGCGTTCCTTGATGCCCTTACCGTTATTGCCGTTGTTATTAGTGTGACAGTTGGCTTTTATAGCATTTATCATAAAGTGGCGTCAGGACAAGATCCTATGGTAAATCACGACCATACCGATGATGATCATGTTCAAGAACTAAGCCGCGATGATCTAGAAAACTACAGAGCATTTTTGCGCAGCTTATTAATGCATGCCGGTGTCGGTACAGCATTAGGCGGTGTAATGACGATGGTGGGTGAACCACAAAACTTAATTATTGCCGATCAAGCAGGCTGGCAATTTGGTGAGTTTATTATTCGCATGTCTCCGATTTCGATTCCTGTTTTAATTTGTGGCCTCTGTACTTGTGTATTAATTGAGAAATTTAAAATCTGTGGTTACGGTGCGAAATTGCCTGACAATGTTCGTACAATTTTAGTTGATTTAGATAACGAAGAGCGCAAACGTCGTACTAATATTGATTATGCTAAATTTATCGTTCAAGGCATTATTGCAGTATGGCTGATTGTCGGTTTGGCAATGCACTTAGCTGCTGTTGGATTGATTGGTTTAACGGTTATTATTTTTGCAACCGCATTTACAGGTATAACTGAAGAGCATGCATTAGGAAAAGCATTTGAAGAAGCTTTACCTTTTACCGCATTACTCGCTGTGTTTTTCTCAATCGTTGCCGTCATCATTGATCAACACTTATTTACGCCCATTATCAGTTGGGTATTAACACTTGAGGGTAATTCTCAATTAACCATGTTCTATATTGCTAATGGTTTATTGTCGATGGTATCGGATAATGTTTTTGTCGGCACGGTATACATTAATGAAGTTAAAACCGCATTACTCAATGGTGTTATCGATCGTAATCAATTTGATATGTTAGCTGTCGCTATTAATACGGGTACTAACTTACCTTCTGTTGCAACGCCTAATGGTCAAGCGGCCTTCTTATTTGTATTAACGTCTGCGCTTGCTCCTCTTATACGCCTATCTTACGGACGTATGGTGTACATGGCTTTACCCTATACTATCGTTTTAACCTTTGTTGGCTTAGCCGGAATTGAATTGTTATTGGTACCAATGACCGATTGGTTCTATAGCATAGGCTGGTTAACTCAAGGCGCAGTAGACGCAGCAACATTAGTTCCTGCCATTGGCCATTAAAATAATATAACCGACTTAATGGCGATTTACTTATCTTCAGAGCTATGTTTGAATAACGCTCAGTAATAAGTGCCCTATATTTTCAAGGCCCTGATGTTCGGGGCTTTGTTTTATCCAAAAAGTCATTAGAGAACCAATAATGCAAGTGCTTAATTCTTTTTCAAAAACACGTTTAGCTTGGTTGCTACTGCTACTATCCATTATTTTCTTTGAAAGTTCAGCGCTCTTTTTCGAACATGTCATGAAGCTAGCACCCTGTGTGATGTGTGTTTATGAACGTGTTGCGATGATGGGAATAGGTATTGCTGCGCTAATTGGCTTACTCGCCCCTAGAAATGGCGTATTACGTTGGTTAGGGTTAGCCGGCTGGGGATTTAGTGCTTACCGTGGCGTAGAACTAGCCTATCAACATGTTGGTTTTCAATTTAATTCTTCACCCTTTGCAACCTGTGATTTATTCGTTCAATTTCCTTCATGGGCTCCTCTTAATCATTGGATTCCGTGGATGTTTGAGGCCTATGGTGATTGTGCCAAAGTAGTATGGACCTTCCTTGATCTCTCAATGCCACAATGGTTAGTGATCATTTTTGCTGCCAACCTTGTTGTATGGGCAGTTATGGTTATCGCACAATTTTTGGGTAATAAGCGTTAAGCTACCGTATCCGAACAAAAAGCAGAATATAAAAAAGCGAAGCTCGATGCTTCGCTTTTTTGATCTAACAATTACAGCGTTTTACCACAGCATTGTTTAAATTTCTTACCACTTTCACACAGACAAGGGTCATTACGTCCAATACCTTTAAATGGGTTAATGGCCTGCGCACCAGAACCAATCTGCAATTGATCTGCCGCCATCATTACTTCAGTTAGCATTAATGGTAATTGTGTATATAACTCACTGACCGCAGGCATTCCGGTCACACCCGCTTGTTCCATTTGTGCTAATGTTCCCGCTTCATCAACCTGCAGCATTAATGTGGTTAGTAATGCAGATAACATTCGCATAGTGCCATCAGAGACGGTTTGCTGTTGCCAATTAGGCTCAATAAATACCCATACGGCTAAAAAGCCTTGCGAAAATTCACGTAACGCACTTTGATTACTGCCATCTTGTTGCCAAACCAAACTTTCCGGTAATTGGTATTCACCCGCTTTAACCATGCGATATTGCATATCAAAGTGACTAAGAATCGGCTTTTTGTCAGTATCATCAACCATGACGACCACTGAATCATCACCTCCGCCATTGATTAAGACGGGTAACCACACTTCGGGCTCCATTGGCTTTGGATTAGCATTCGCTGCAAATAAAGCGCCTTCAATAAAAGCCGCTGACATACCTTGCCAATGTGATGATAACGTCATTAATGTATTCATTCGATGTCCTACTCATTAATTCTTTTCATTCGTTTTAGCTGTATTATACGTCGAATCTGAATAACAACAGCCATAACAACACCATTAATCACCGTAAATAGCTAAAATTTGACAAAGTTAAAAGCAAATTAAATAAAAATACGTTATTTATAGCCCCCGATTTATATCTGATGGATTCACTTATGTCACCCCATTCACTGAATGCGATTATTGCCGGAGCCAGCGGCTTAGTCGGTACTGAGCTATTACATCAATTACTCGATCACCCTCGTTTTAATCATATCTACGCCTTGGCGCGTCGCCCATTATCTTTTCATAGTAAGAAATTACATCAAATTATAGACAGCCAATTACGTGTTATTGCTTGGGAAAACGATCAACCCGTACCTGAATATGGTTTTATCTGTTTAGGCACAACTAAAAAAAAGGCGGGCACCAATCAAGCTCTTGAAGCAATTGATGTTAATTTAGTTAAAAATGTTGCCATTAGCATGAAAAATTTAGGTGTAAAACATCTTTTTGTGATATCAAGTTTAGGCGCATATAAACATTCACCCTCTCATTATTTGCGCTGTAAAGGTAAAATGGAGCAAGCATTAACAGCATTAGCATTTGAACATTGTGTGTTTGTTCGCCCAGGTCCACTCAAAGGTGAACGCAATAATCCCCGTAAAGATGAACTCGCCCTTCAACGTATTTTTGAAACTATCCATCCAATAATGGTTGGTCCACTGAAACACTTCACACCCATTCCAGCAGAAGATGTTGCTACCAGCATGGTCAAACTAGCAATGGCATGTGATAAACAGCACTTACAACCTATCACTATTATTTCTGGTCATCATCTACACGCTATGTGAAAACAAAGATGACAAATTAGTCGACTCGCACTAGACTCTTGCCCCTTAGCGTATTTACCGAATAGAGCAAACACCCCTATGCGAGTTATTTTAGGCCCGATGGAAGGCGTATTAGATCATCTAATGCGTGAGATGCTAACCGAGATTAATGACTATGATCTTTGCGTAACTGAATTTATACGTATCATTGATAGCCTACAACCAAATAGTGTTTTCTATCGTTTATGTCCTGAATTACATCAAGGCGGTAAAACACGCTCTGGTACACCAGTTCGCGTTCAACTATTAGGTCAAGATCCACAATGGATGGCTGAAAATGCCCATCGTGCCTGTAACCTCGGTTCTGCGGGTATAGATATTAATTTTGGCTGCCCTGCCAAAGCGGTAAATAAAAGCCGTGGTGGTGCGGTATTACTAAAAGAACCAGAATTAATATATCAAATCGTTAAAGCAACCCGTGCAGCGGTTAATCCAATCAAACCTGTAACCGCCAAGGTACGTTTAGGTTGGGATGATCCTCAACAATGTTTTGAAATTGCAGATGCTATTGCACAGGCAGGCGCTGATGAAATAGTGATTCATGCGCGCACAAAAGATGATGGCTATAAAGCAGATACCATCAAGTGGGATTATATTCGCCAACTTCGTCAACATGTTACATTACCGATTATTGCTAATGGTGAAGTCTGGAGCAATGCTGATGGTCAAGCGTGTTTAGCCGCAACCAATACCGATGCTTTAATGGTTTGCCGTGGCGCACTCAACTTACCTAACTTAGGTAATGTGGTTAAATATAATCAAGCGCCAATGACCTGGGAGCAAGTATTAGTCCTACTATTAACCTACTCTCAATTTGAAATTAAAGGCGATAAAGGCTTATATTATCCTAATCGTGTAAAACAATGGTTTGCTTACTTACGCCACCAATACCCACAAGCAAAAGTATTATTTACTGATATTCGTTGTCTTAATAAAGCGACACCAATTATTGAACGATTAGAACTTGCGCAACAGCAATTATCGTTAACAGTGTAAAAATCCATATTTAATCAGCGGCTCCCTCATAATAATAAAGGATCGATAATGCGTTGGAAGAATTCTCGCCAAAGCTCAAACATTGAAGATAGACGTGGCGATAGCCCTGCTCAAGCTGGTGTGCCAGCGGCAGGTTTATTGCGTCTAGTCCCTTTACTGATGCGCAGTAAAATAGGCCGAATCATATTAGTCATCGGTGGCTTATTTTTAGCTTTTCAATATTTCACTGGTGGCGGTAGTTCCCTTGGTTTACAACAATCTCATACTGCTAAAAAAGCCGCTGTACAATCTAACGATGAAAATAAGCAATTTGTTGCTGCAATTCTTGGTACAACAGAAAGTGTCTGGAACAAGCAACTATCGGGGAAATATCAGCCACCGACGTTAGTTCTGTATAACAATGTCACTCATACAGGTTGTGGTACAGGATCAGCACAAACAGGCCCATTTTATTGCCCTGCAGATCAAAAAATATATCTTGATCTTGGCTTTATTAATGAATTAAAAAAATTAGGTGCCCCTGGTGATTTTGCCTTTGCTTATGTGATTGCACATGAGGTTGGTCACCATGTTCAGAAATTACTTGGCACAAGTGACAAAGTCCATCAACTACAACAGCGAAGCGATAAAGTCACCGCCAATAAGCTCAGTGTAAAATTAGAGCTTCAAGCCGACTGCTACGCCGGTGTTTGGGGTCACTATGTAAATCAACAAGGTATGCTTGATGCAGGTGATATTGAAGAAGGGATCAATGCTGCCAGTGCCGTTGGCGATGATCGTTTGCAAAGATCAGCAGGACAAGCTGTACAGCCAGATACATTTACCCATGGCAGTTCACAACAGCGTATTTCATGGTTTAAAAAAGGTTTTAAATCAGGAGATCCAAAAGTCTGTAATACTTTTGCTCAATAATATTAAGCAACAATAGACAGGCAGTGATCTAAATAATAACGGGTTCAGACCATCATGAGCCCGTTTATCCCCCCTCTTTTTATAGACCACTTCATTACAACCTCAGTAATAATCACCATCTATTACAAGCATCTATAATTTCGTATAATAACGACAAATGAACAATATTCGCGTTATTTCTATAGGGAAAATAGAATGTTCAAAAAAAGTCTTCTCGTCTTACTGTACTCGGTTAGCACTTATGCTCATGCTGGATTTGATATCGTCACATTAGGCAGTAAAGGGGGAATTCAAGACGGTAATTTAACGGCATTTCTGCTCAAAGATAGTGATGAACAAAATTATATAGCGCTTGATGCGGGTACAATTATTAATGGTCTTATTGTGGCTGATCAACAACAGGCTTTTAAAGATCTCAATGTACCGCCACACTCGCCTTACACCAAAATTGGATATCTATTACGAGAGAAAATTAAAGGTTATTTTATTAGTCATGCTCATCTTGATCACCTCGCAGGAATGATCATTGCCTCACCCGATGATAGCCACAAAAATATCTATGGTTTAGCCTCGGTTAATGACACGATCACTGAAACCTATTTTAACTGGAAAGCATGGCCTAATTTTGGCAATCGCGGTCAAGGTTATCAATTAGGAAAATATAATTATACTGATTTATCGTCTCAAGATTGGTTACCAATTAAAAACACCAATTTACAAGTCAAAGCATTACCATTAAGTCATGCAGGTGTTGAATCATCAGCATTTATTATTAAAAATAATCAAAAACAAATCGTAGCTTATCTTGGTGATACAGGGGCTGATCGCATTGAAAAAAGTGATCTCTTAAATAGCTTATGGTCAACACTGACCCCTTATATTAAGAATAAACAATTAAAAGGGATCATGATTGAAACGTCTTTCTCCAATGACGTGGCTGAACGTTCTTTATATGGTCATTTAACCCCAAAGCTACTGCTAGAAGAACTAACCCAATTAGAAAACAAAGTCGGAGACAAAGGCGCTCTGACGGGACTGCCTATTGTGATCACACATATTAAATACAACTTACTTAAACAAAGTGATCCACAAACGATGATTCAACAACAATTAAATGCAGATAATAATATCGCTGTAATATTTCACTTCCCGGCTCAAGGCGACCATTTTCAATTATAACCTTACACCAGATATAAAAAGGCCCCCGTAACAGTCAGTGACGGGGGCATTTTTTATGACATCAACGGATTATTAGCCGCTTATTCACTAATACGATTAGGATGATTTAAGATGTGGTCTTCCCAATCAATCACATCAATTTCATACACGATTTTATCACGTACAGATTCATCTGCAGCATGCATTGCCTCTTTCGAGCCTGTAATCAAAGGATGCCACTCAGGTAATGGTTTACCTTCTGCTAATAACCGATACGCACATGTTTCAGGTAACCATACAAATTCTTCAATACGCTCACGGGTTAATTTAAGACACTCTTCACCTGACTCAAACCGATTAGCATAATCTTTACATGAACATGTTTTATTATCGAGCAAACTACAAGCGACATTAGTGTAGTAAATATCATCGGTATCATCATCAATTAACTTATGTAGACAACACTTGCCACAGCCATCACAAAGTGATTCCCACTCTTGATCTGTCATTGTCGTTAAGTCTTTCTGTTGCCAAAAATGGGTCATGATACTTATACCAGTATTGTTATTTGTGCCGTTAAATACGCCACAATAATGAATGAGCTTATCAAAAAAGAAAGCAGGCACTTTTTATAGCGATCAATACGGTAAACTGCAAATTAAAAATACCTATTAATCGTCAATATCCATAGAAATAATAGTTATTATCATTTAGCGTAGGCATAAATAACTAATCAGTAAATAATCACTACGGATAAAATCACTAAGTTATTTGGCTTTTAAGATTAACAATGGTAATTTGCGCAGCCGATTTGCAAAGCAGAAAGAGAGAAATATGATGGAATGTCGTTTAGGTTGTGGAGCCTGCTGTATTGCACCTAGTATATCATCTTCAATTCCAGGCATGCTTGATGGAAAACCTGCGGGAAAGCGTTGTGTGCAGCTAAATGAAAATAATTTATGTCAATTATTTGGTAAATCTGAACGCCCTGCGGTATGCCATAATTTTAAAGCTTGCTCTGATATTTGTGGTAATACCAACGAACAAGCCTTTATAATTATTACCGAACTTGAGCAAATAACTGGATGATTATTGCTACTTATTTACTAAAGAATAACGTTATTCTTTAGCTGCGCCAGTCAGAATATGTAATGCACTTTTGGCTTTTTCTACCACTTGACGGCCAGAATATGTCAAATATCCTCCATCCTCTTCAGTTACTAATCCTTTAGCATACAGACGTTGCGCTGCAGAGATAACAGCAGGACTTGCATCACTATGTACTTTAATACCTTCCATATTGCTATGCATAGGGAATTTTACTAGCAGATTCATTTCATCAACGATATCGGGAGTGTACAGCATAGTCACCTCTATAATATGGAAAATCCCAGTGGGATAAATAATCTATTATTAATATTAGCGTTTGTTGGTAAGAAAACTAGGTGCAGAGATCAATATCTGAAGATCTTTCTCTCTCAAAATGAGATCCACATCAAAAAATTGAATATCTATAAGTCATTCAGTTTCATTTTTGTATAAAAAACAACCTAAGTTATTGAGAGATATAAAAAAGCCGCGGTGCAAAATCATCATAATATATGAAACATCTTGCTCTTAGCGGCTTTTTGGTGGCTATTCTTTGCTACTGTGCTTGAATACCAACAATTAACCATGGCGCATTAGGTTTACGTAAATCACGCTCTAAATGCCATACATCATTAATGTCTTCTTCTACACCTTCAACACTATCTTTATAACGACCACTAAACTTAATGCTTAATTGTGCCATATTTGCGTCATGATCAGCGCGCACAAGTTCAGCATCAACATACATTACTTCTGTGTGTTGTTCTTCAGACAGTTTTGCACGCTCGGCAGTTAAATCCACTAATAAAGCTGGAGACACGTACTCACGAATTTTTTCTAATTCGTTATGGTTCCATGCGCCTTGAATAATACGATAATGATCACGAGAACCATTTAAGAATGTATTCATATTAAAGTTTGGCGGCAAATTAAACGGCACATCGCTATCTGTTGATTCAAAACCAGATGACTGTTGTTGCTGTGCTGCGCCTTGACGGAACTGTTGCTGCTGACGTTGCTGTTGTTGAGGCTGACGAGGAGAATTACCCGCATAAGACTCACGGTGCCCCATCGGAGTACCTTTATTAGCGCGCATTGCTTTAAATAACTTAAACAATACAAAAGCGATGATACCAATGATAAGAATATCCATAAATTGGATACCATCAAATGCACCACCAAAGAAAGCAGCTAACAAACCACCAGCAAGAAGACCACCTAACAAACCACCCATTAGGCCTTTTTTCGCTGATGACGCTGCGGTTGGATTTTGTTTACGGATAGTATCAGTCTGTTGTGGTTGTTGCTTACGAACCGGAGCGGTTTTAAAGCTTTTACCAAATGACTTACCACCACCGAATCTTTTTGCTTCTGCATGTGATGCTGTAAACGACACCGCCACAATAAGAGCAAATACGGTAAAAAAGCGTTTCATAATAATCGGTATACCTTCGTCATTAACTCTAAGCATCGTAGCTATTCGCCACAAAATGTCAATTTAATCACTCATTAAAATTGTTACTAAGGTTTAACATCAACGGTGTTTATTTAAAACAACACATTAAACACATAACAATCAGACAACTAACACTAGTAATATAGACATTATTTTACGTGATTTTTTATATAATTAAACATAAAGATATTTACTGTGCATATTTATGCGTAATAAATTGAACTAATACAACCTAAAAGGTGAAAATCCCAATATCATTTCATATATTATCCGCAGTAAAGGTTTATTATTATATACTGTTTTTTATAGCATCAATGAAAGTTAACACTCTCTATTCAACGAGGTTACTTTCATTACTTATTATGATTTTTCTCAATGGAGATATCTATGCAAGAGAACAATACACATAGTAAATTTGTGGGTTATCTATTGTGGATTTTTGGTTTTACAGGCGCTCACCGTTTTTATTATGGCAAACCAGTAACCGGCACTATTTGGTTTTTAACACTCGGTTTATGCGGAATCGGTTGGTTAATCGATTTCTTTTTAATCCCATCAATGAACCGTGAATCTGATTTACGTTTTGCCAGTGGTGAAATTGATTACAATATTGCGTGGCTACTACTGACATTCCTCGGTGTATTTGGTGTCCACCGTATGTATATGGGGAAATGGTTAACAGGTATTCTTTATTTATGTACGTTTGGTTTCTTCCTTATCGGTATTCTTATCGATTTTTGGACGCTTAATGATCAAGTATCACTAGAAAACACAGAGAAACGAAACGCTTAGCATTTAAATTTGGTGATTTGTATTACGGCATTATATGCTTCTGCCACTTAAGGCAGTGGTAATACCTTAATACTTACATTATGGGAAAATTATATTTCCCATAATGGCTCAGGGATGGCAATTATTAGAATAATTAAAAAAGCAGTCTATCACTAGACTAATTACGACAATTGCAAACAGACTTAAAGAGTATAATTCCATGGCAAGAAGAAATGATCATACCCGCGAAGAATTGGTAAATATGACACTTGAGCAAGTAAAAAACTTTCTCAATGAGCATCCACACCATGAATTAAGCTTACGTAAAGTCGCAGGGATGATTGGCTATGTTCCAAGTACTTTAGTCAATGTCTTTGGTAACTATAATCTGCTACTCCTTCATGCCGTAGCTCAAACACTTGACGAATTATTCCAACAAGCTGAGCTTTGTGTCCGTGATTCAACCACGTCACAACAAGCACTTCGTAATCTGGCTTTCTGTTATCTTGATTTTGCTACCGCACATCCTTACCGTTGGCAGTTAATTTTCCAACATACAATGAATGGCGAAGATCTACCTGAATGGCAAACTGATCGTATTGATAATATGACGGGTATGCTTGAAGCATTAATTGGTCAAATTAATGATGAAATGACAGATAAAGAAGTACTTGAAGCAAGCCGTGTTATTTGGGCTGGCGTACACGGTATTACCTTATTAACTGTAGACGATAAATTATTCACCTCAACCCCTGTTGATGGTAAAGCATTGATCAATAATCTATTAGATACCTACCTTAATTCATGGCATAAATAATTTAACGAGAACAGCAGAATGTCCCCTAAGCCTCAGTCAAGTCTGTTAACTAAACGACGGTTTTTGCCTTATTTCCTTACACAGGCTTTAGGGGCATTTAACGATAATGTTTATAAAAATATTTTGCTTATTTTTATTGCATACGCATCAATACATACACTTCCACTTAATGCCGATCTATTAATTAATTTGGCTGCAGGGTTATTTATTCTGCCCTTTTTTTTATTCTCAGCGTCTGCCGGTATTCTCGCTGATATTTATGATAAGGCCAAAATAATACGCATAGTCAAACTTGCTGAAGTCATTATTATGTGTGGTGCTGCCATCGCCTTTATTTACCAAAGTTATCTATCATTATTATTTTTATTGTTTTTAATGGGTACTCAATCTGCTTTCTTTGGCCCCGCTAAATATGCCTTATTGCCACAACACCTTAAAAAAAATGAATTAATATCAGGTAATGCGCTAGTTGAAACTGGCACTTTTCTTGCTATTTTACTGGGTACTATTATTGCGGGGATAATAGCTAATAGTGACAATAGCCGTTATATTGCGGCTGCTAGTGTGATTCTGTTTGCTATTTTAGGTTATATAACCTCATTAGCTATTCCTGCTGCGCCACCAAGTCAGCCTCATATTAAATTTCATTGGCGTCCATGGCAGCAAACACGCCACACCATGAAAATAGCCCAGCAAGATAAAATAATATTTCAGTGTATTATCGGTATTAGTTGGTTTTGGTTCCTTGGCGCGTGTTACTTAACTCAGTTTCCGAATTTTGCTAAATCCAACTTAGGTGGCCAAGCTTCCTCGGTGTCTTTCTTATTAACCTTATTTTCTATCGGCATCGCTATTGGTTCAATGTTATGTGATCGCTTATCACACCACCGCATCGACCCCGGTATCGTCCCTATTGGCTGTTTTGGTATCAGTTTGTTTGGTTTCGGGCTCTACGCCATGACCCCCACAGTGATTCCTGTCAGTGACTCAATATTAACGTTCGTCGCACAACCTTCACTGTGGCCAGTTTTTATCTCTCTATTATTGCTTGGGGTCGCTGGCGGTATTTTTATTGTGCCGTTATATACCTTAATGCAACAACGCGCCCAAGAAGATCAACGTGCTCAAATTATTGCGGCTAATAATATTTGGAATGCGGTCTTTATGGTCATTAGTGCCATTGTTGCCATTATTTGTTTATCACTATTACAGCTGTCTATTCCTCAGTTCTTCTTATTATTGTCAGGATTAAATGGGCTCGTTTTGGTGTATATCTATTTTCAAGCCCCCGATTTCTTCTGGCGCTTCGTGGTATGGGTCGTCACTCACACCATGTACCGCGTCCAGCATCACAATCTTAACAACCTTCCTCAACAAGGAGGCACATTGTTAGTTTGTAACCATGTTAGTTATATGGATGCCCTACTGTTGGCTGGCGCTTGCCCTCGTCCAATTCGCTTTCTAATGGATAAAAAAATTTACAACCTGCCAATCGTTAATGCTTTTTGTCGAGCTTGCAAAGCCATTCCTGTAGATGTAAATGATCGTAAATCAATCCGTACTGCATTTGCTCAAGTGGCTACCGATCTAAAAAATGGCGATATTGTGTGTGTATTTCCGGAAGGGCATCTGACACAAGATGGCGAAATAGCGCCCTTTATGCGAGGCATTGATTTGATCATTAAGCGTTCAAGTGTTGAAGTGATCCCCGTTGCTTTACAAGGTTTGTGGGGCAGCTATTTTAGCCGAGAAGGGGGGCATGCTTTACTTAAATGGCCGAAACGGTTTTGGTCAAAAGTGACTATTGTTGTCGGTGATTGCGTGCATTCAGATACCACCAATAGCCAATTATTACGCCAACAAGTGATGGCATTACGGGGTGATAAACGTTAATCATAACGTAAATAAGTAGTGACTGAACGCCCCCAAAATTAACCCTCCATAGTAAAAAGGCGAAGCTATTATGCTTCGCCTTTTAGTCAATATGCGGTTACTTTTAGACTTGTGATGCTAACCACTGTGCCAAATCTGAACGGGAAACCTTTACATTTTGGGTAAAGCATTCAGGTAATGAAAAATAGCGAATCGGCCGCTTATGTGGCGCGACATTTTGTGACATATAAGTCACTAATTGATCAACTAAATAACTGTCTAGCGGTTGTGCGGTGGTTACTATCGCCACCGGTCGAGCACCAAAGTCATGATCATCTATTGGTAAGACAATAACCTGGTTAACCGCAGCGTGTTGTAATAATACTTGTTCAATGTCTTCGGGTTGCACATTTTCGCCACCGGAAATAAACATATTATCAGCACGACCACGAATAAATAATTCATCATCATGCCACTCGCCTAAATCTTTGGTCGCAAACCAATCATCATCGTCATCATCACAGCCCAATAACGAAAAAATCGTATTATTACGGTAATACCCTAAACATAATACTTTACCACGCACCCAAATTTCACCATCACGTAAAATAAGCTCACGATTTGGTAAAACTGTCCCCACACCCGTACTACTATTAGCGCGTTTAACCGTTATGGTTGATGCCATTTCTGTCATCCCATAACCACTCCAACATTCAATTCCCGCTTGTTCCGCCGCGGTGGTTAAACTGACCGGAATTGTAGCCCCGCCTAATAACACTTGTTGTAACTGGTGCTGATGTGCGTATTCAGAATCAAGGAAGCGTTGCAATTGCGTTGGCACCAATGAAGCATGACTCACCCATTGTAAGGCTTGTTGCTGTAATGCGGGTTCCACCAAAACGATACGTGCGCCACGGTATAACCACCGCCAAACAATCGCTAATCCTGAAATATGAAATAACGGCAGCGACAATAACCAACTATCATCAGCGGTAAAGGTCATTTGCTTTAATAACCCACTCGCGCTAGCTAAATGTGATTGTGGATGATGAACAACCGCCTTAGGTAAACCTGTCGATCCTGATGTTAGCGTGAGTGAAACCGGACGGTGCTCTTGCCACATCACAGGAATAATACGTTCAGACGTTACAGCCGGATTTAAAGAAAGCGTATGCCCCGGCAATTGTTCTGCCACAGATATATCTGGACACCAAATGTGATTATTTCCCAATGCCGTTAACTGTTCAATTAACGCCTTAGAGGGCAACTTAGGATTAAGGCCAACATAACGGGCACCAACACGAATAATGGCTAATAACAGCCACAACACGTCGATACTGTTTGGCGCAACCACCGCAACTAATTGATCACGCTTGACCCCTTGAGCCACAAGTCGCTGTGCATAAGTTTCAATATTGGCGGTAACTTCAATCCAATTCCACGTAACAGCCCCTGCGTTTGCATCACCTAATGCAATCGCAATCTCTGTTGGTCGTTGCTCAGCCCAATATTGCCAAGGCCACATTTGAAATGCTGTTTTTATTTGTGCCATACCATGTCTAATTCAGATAAAGGGATCACTGGCAGTTCACAGCCTGGCCATGATTGTATTAATTGAGCTTGAAATAACTGCATTGTGTCTAACCCAGGGATCACATTAGGCGTTTGCCACTGTGCTAAACGTGCCAACTGGTTTAAGCCTAAACTTGATTCAATGCTAGAGCTAATCACGGCAGTCAATCCAACGGCATGTGCTTGCCCGATCAATGAAATACAGCGTTCAAGTGAACCAATTAAAGTCGGTTTAATAATAATCGCCGCAACACCTGGCTCTGCTTTTACTTCAAACCCAGCATCACGTACGGTCTCATCCCAAGCAATATTAATTCCAGTTTGTTGTGCAAACGCTAAACTGTCACTCGGTAAACGGCAAGGCTCTTCTAAAAAGGCAATCCCACTGCGATGTTCAGGCTTAACATACTTAGCAAATTGTTGTGCTTTTAGCGGTGTCCATTGGCGATTAGCATCAAGTCGTAATTGCATATCCGGAATCGCTTCAAGTAGCATATTCGCCACAATGCCATCACGCACGGCTTCATACATGCCCACTTTAATTTTAGCCACTTTATCACCAGGCATCTGATTAAACCGTTCAACTAAATCATCAGGATCACCACAACATAATGGTGCCACTAAATAATTACCCGTAATCGGAAGTTCTGCGGCTAACTCAGCCATCGCACAACTAATACCAAAAGCAACCGATGGCAAAGCTGACTCAAGATCAAGTGCTTCACCTGCAACCCATTGTGAGAGTAGCTGTTGTGCTTGCTCGCCCGCTTCTGTGGCAGTTTCAACACTAAATTCAGGTAATGGCGCAATTTCACCATAAGCTAATTGTTGATCTTGGCATAACTCAACCACCCAACCTTCACGTGTAATCAAACGTTGGTCTCGTAAAATAACCCCAGAATCCATTGGAAGTTGGTATTGAAATAACTTAGCGCTGCGCATTACATTTCCTTATATGGTGCTAAAGCTGAATTTAACGAATACTCTAGCCAGAAAACAGAGTCTCTTATTACTTTATAACGTTATGATTAATCAAGAAAGGCTAATAATGCCGTCGTAAAAGCAATAGGTTGTTCAATATGGATATTATGACCCGCATTATCAATAACCGTTACCGCTAAGCCACAAGCCAACGCTAAGTCTCGAAACTTAGTATCATGCTCGCCGCACAGATAATGTATGGGTAGTGAAAGCTGTTGTAATTGAGGTAATAATTGTGGCTGTTTAGCCAGTGACGTTGCGAGCATCATTTTTGCAATTCCAGAGCCTAAATTATCACTCCGTTTAGCCACTAAATCCTGTCGTTGATCTACCGTCAGTGATGCAAAAACAGGTTGTTGATACCAATCTTGTAATACATCGACCAATGGCTGTTGTGCAAATCGTGCCGCCCAACGTTGATCGTGCTGATAACGCGGTTCTCGTTCAGCATCAGGTAATCCAAAATGCCCACCTTCAAGCAACACGTTAATTAATCGGGGTCCATTCGAGGATACAGATGAATTTGCCGCCAATGCACACGCATGATACATCGCTAAACGTGCGCCCATCGAATAACCGATAAGCACATAATCATTAACGCCACGGTGGGCTAATGTTGCAGTCAGTGCTTGATGAATCATCTCAAAGCCACCATCTGGCGCTTCGGTTGTCATTTCAGCATCAACAAACGCACTCAGCCCATGACCGGATAAATCGATAGTTATGCATTGCTGAGTCGCAGCAAGCTGATTAATCACATAACGCCAATCACGACCATTACCCAATAATCCATGTAAAAACACCAATGTCGGTTGATTGATATCGGCTTTAGTTCCAAAGGTTTCAGAATAAAGTAGCATGCTCAACCTCAGCAAAGAGTGTCTTTAACATTGATCCGGCTTCACCCGCAGGGGTTTTAATTTCAACTAAAGTTGTGCCAGCTTGTAATTGTCCTTCACGGATCGCCGTTTCAGCCGCGGTCAATGATGTTGGCGCACAATAATGTAAACCAAACATCGCCGCCGCATGGCTAAACTCAAACCCATGTGGCATACGATAAAAATCATCTTTTTGCTGATCAGGCACAGGTAACATATCAAAAATACCACCACCATCATTATTGGTGACAATAATAACAATTGGATATTGCTGTTGATTTAATAATGCCAATGAATTGAGATCATAAAGTAGTGAAGTATCGCCGATCAAACACACTAAAGGTGCTTTACGTGCTCGCTGTACACCTGCTGTGGTCGCAATTAAACCATCAATGCCCGATGCACCACGATTAGCAAATGTCGCAGTTAAAGGTAATTTAGCGCACATATCCAATAATCGAACAATCATGCTATTACCCAAAAACAATTCTGTTTGAGGTGTGATCCACTGCATGACTTGTGCCGCCAAACCCAATTCAGAAAAACGATTACCATGAGCTGCAACGATATCAAAATAACGCTGCGATGCTTCAACTAATGGCAGTGCCCATTGTGAATGTACGGACTCAGTGGTTAATGCTATTGCTGCTTGCGCCCACGCTTCAACATTCGCTTGAATACGTTGGCTACGGCGATGATTAGGATCTAATCGCCCAGCAAGAGGATCAATCAGTAAAAAAGACTGCCACGTTTGGCTGCCAATTAACTGTAATAGCCGTTTTGAAACGATACGGCCACCAAATTGCAGTAATACTTGTGCTTGTTGTAGGTGATGTTGGCAGGCGGCGTTTTGTAACCACCCATCAAATCCAGCGTAATCACTACTACCACCCGCTTGTGGATCCACCAGCAATGGCCAGCCTAGCGCAGAGGCTAATTGTTGCACTGCTTTAAGCTCATTCGCAACCAGTCGACCTGCAACAATCACCCCTTTTTGAGCACACAATGTTTGCCACTGAGTCGGATCAATTGTCGCAGTTGTTGACGACAGCAAAGCTTGATGCTGACAATACGAAGTATGATCCTGCTGCCATTGTGCAACAGGCGTAAGATAATCACTGAAATCAACATCATCGCCATACAGCGGCTCAGGATAATGACAATTAAAATGTACCGAACCACCACGCAATTGTTGCTGTTGCATTACATCATCAACAGCACACAACAACCAATTAGGGTCAATATCCAAACTTGGACTAGGTACATCTAAAAAATGGCTCACATGATCAGAAAAGATCCCATGCTGACGAATCGCTTGATTAGCGCCACATTGAATTAATTCAGCTGGGCGGTCAGAGGTTAACAACACCAATTTCTCACCCGTTAAACCAGTTTCAGCCACCGCGGGTAATAAATTCGCTACCGCTGTACCTGATGTCACAATAACTGCGACCGGAGATTGAGATGCTTTAGCTAAACCTAAAGCTAAAAAACCCAAACCTCTTTCATCAAAATGGGTATGAATGGTCAGTTGGGTTAGTTTTGCCGCCGCCAACGTTAATGGTGTCGAACGAGAGCCTGGTGCAATGCAAACATGTTGCACGCCAAGTCTCATTAATTCTTCAAGCATTAAACTTGCCCAGCAACCATTTAATGCTGCGCGGTATGGTTGGCTGGTTGTTAATGATGGCTGTGTCATGCGCTTTTATATTCCATCTTATCGATACTCTTACCGTCATCAGAACTAGGCTGTTCAAATAAACTGCATAAAGTTGATGTTTTACGATCAAGTTCTTTCCATTCACTATCAGCAACGGATCCAGGCACAATACCCGCGCCAGCAAATAAATGTAGATCATCGCCGCTGATCATTGCACTACGGATCGCAACACAAAATTCACTGTGTTGTTGACCAATATAGCCCACAGCACCGCTATACCAACCACGGGCAAAGGGTTCATGTTCCGCAATAAAATGTAATGCGGCATCCCGAGGTAAACCCGCGATGGCAGCTGTTGGCTGTAAGCTGTCAAGTAAATCGGCGCTCAATACCGCATCATTGAGTTGACCATCAATGCTACGCTTTAAATGCTGCACTTTACGTAACTGCACTAATTCAGGCACAGGAGCAACATTCATCGACTCACACTGTGGTATTAAACGTCCAACAATATCATCAACCACTAAGCGATTTTCATAGCAGTTTTTAGTATCGGCTAACAACCATTGGGCTAATTGTTGATCTTCTTGGATATCAGCGCCACGGCCAATCGTGCCTGCCAGAGCTTCCGTTTGTAAAGCACGATCATGGCGTTGAAATAATCGTTCTGGTGTTGACCCAACAAAACAATGCTCCGCATCTAATGCCATCAAAAAATGAAAACTATTACTATTACTACCACGACTCGCTTTGAGTAGTTGCGCGGGTAATACTGGGTGGTCTAGCTGCAACGTTGTCCGTCGAGCCAACACCACTTTTTCAAATTCATCGTTGGCAATACCTGTTAATGCTTGTTCAATCATGGTTGACCAACCTGCAAAATCAGGGCTATAACTACGGCTTAAAATACGACTATCAATGTCTGTGACCACCGCTGGATTGATGGCGATTTTTTGCAGCATCGCTAACATTCGAGGTTTATCGTCACTCATATTGGCAGCAAGATGCCATTCACCATCGAAACGAATAATTTCAAGTAATGGCAAAAAGAAAAAAGAAGAAAGACAACGACGATTGCGATCAGTATGAACATCAAAAGAACGTCCACCCCAGACTCGCTGATCATCCGTAATAACTTGTTCCGCAATTAACGGATCAGTAAACGTTTTGATCTGCCCTAAAGCAACCACTTCTTCACGACAATCTCGAGATTGCCAATAAAATTTAGGAAATAGAGACTGAGCATCCATCCAATCAATTAAATCAGTATTTGCAGGCAGTTCTAGTTTTACTAGTAATCGTTGAGTTGTTACTGATGCTTGTTTAATGTTAGCAATCAATAATGCAACGGCTTGTTGTAACGCAGTCAAGATAACCTCGCTCAGCTAAATATCACCAATACGGCTCATCCCTGGCTGAAAGATATGCCAATCATGGACATACTTGATTCTTTGCTGAAAAGAATCATTATTTCAATGGTTATCTAACGAGACAAGCATTGATTATCAGCAAAGAATAATGATTTGGGTATTCTACCTCACTCGATAGCATCTGACTAATGAAGTAACGTCATTCCTTTTGGCTATATTTCAGCATAAATAGCTGAACCTTAACCATAACTCTAGTCGATAACACAGCCAGTATGGGTTTGAAATAACACAAAAAACTATTTTACAAAATTTTATGCTAAAAGGTGTTCCTTTAAACTGGTTTTATAGTGTAATTTGTGAGGATACCAAAAATCATCATCAGGAAAGTATTATATGCAAAATTTCGGGATGTCATCCAAGCTCAATAATGTTTGTTATGATATACGTGGTCCCGTTCTTAAGCATGCTAAACGCATGGAAGAAGAAGGCCAAAAGATACTTAAACTTAATATTGGCAATCCAGCGCCATTTGGGTTTGATGCCCCTGATGAAATTCTGGTTGATGTGATCCGTAACTTGCCAACATCGCAAGGTTACTGTGATTCAAAAGGTATTTACCCTGCACGCAAAGCCATTGTTCAACATTATCAAAAATGTGGTTTATTAGACATTGACGTTGAAGATGTTTTTATTGGTAATGGTGTATCAGAATTAATTGTGATGGCGATGCAAGCATTGCTCAATCATAAAGATGAAATTTTAGTCCCTTCTCCTGATTATCCATTATGGACTGCTGCCGTGTCACTTTCTGGTGGTACTGCGGTGCACTATACCTGTGATGAGCAATCTGATTGGTATCCTGATCTTGATGATATCAAGAAAAAAATCGGACCACATACGCGTGGTATCGTACTGATCAACCCTAATAATCCGACAGGCGCTGTTTATAGCCGTGAATTTTTATTAGAAATCGTTGAAATTGCACGTCAGCATAATCTGATTATTTTTGCCGATGAAATCTACGATAAAATTTTGTATGACGGCGCTAAGCACACTTCAATTGCACCATTAGCGCCTGATGTGTTTTGTATTACGTTTAATGGCCTCTCTAAATCATACCGCGTGTGTGGTTTCCGTGCGGGTTGGATGGTACTTTCTGGCGCCAAGCATAAAGCGAAAGGCTATATTGAAGGCCTAGAAATGCTGTCTTCTATGCGTTTATGTGCCAACGTACCGATGCAACATGCGATTCAAACAGCATTGGGCGGTTATCAAAGTATCAATGAATTGATTTTACCCGGCGGACGCTTATTAGAACAACGCGATAAAGCGTATGATTTATTGACTCAAATCCCTGGGGTTTCATGTGTAAAACCTAAGGGTGCGCTGTACTTATTTCCAAAATTAGATCAGAAAAAATTCAATATTGTTGATGACCAACGCTTTGCTATGGATTTCTTACTGCAAGAAAAAGTCTTAGTGGTTCACGGAACGGGCTTTAACTGGAAACAACCGGATCACTTCCGTATTGTTACCTTGCCACGAGTTGATGATCTTGAACTTGCAATGATCCGCTTAGAGCGCTTCCTGCATAGTTATCGTCAATAGCAACGATTACATAACTACTGTCATAATAATAACGGTAGGTAATACCCTATCATTAGCCTCGATTCCTGTCGGGGCTTTTCTTTATCTGTACTGTTAAACCCTACGTAACTAATTCCCCCACCAACGAACCAGTATTGGTATACTCAAGTCATCAGTATTTTAGCTATAAGGGAACTATCCCATGGAAAAAAGCCATTTTTTTGCTCATCTAGCGCGGATGCGTTTAATTCAACGCTGGCCATTAATGCGCAGTGTTGAAACTGAAAATATTTCAGAACACAGCCTTCAGGTTGCTTTTGTTGCTCACGCACTGGCACTGATTAAAAACCGTAAGTTTGGCGGTAATGTTAATCCTGAACGTATCGCTTTATTAGGCATGTTTCATGATGTCAGCGAAGTGATCACGGGGGATATGCCAACACCGATTAAATACTTCAACCCAACAATCGCCGAAGAATATAAAAAAATCGAACTAGCTGCGGAACAAAAGCTGCTGTCAATGTTACCGGAAGAGTTTCATGATGATTATGCACCGTTACTTGATAGCCATAAGCTCGATCCTGAAAATGCAGCCATCGTTAAACAAGCTGATACTTTATGTGCTTATCTCAAATGCTTAGAAGAATTAAGTGCAGGGAATCACGAATTTACTAAAGCAAAGAAACGCCTTGAAGAAACCCTCACTGCGCGTAAAACACCAGAAATGGACTATTTCCTCACCATCTTTGCCGATAGTTTTAATTTGACGCTAGATGAGATCAGCTAATGACGGCCTTTATTATTGATCCTTGCTGGCAACAACGTCACAGCGACGAACAAAAAATGCGTCGTGATGATCACCGTTCTGCCTATCAACGTGATCGCGCGCGAATCTTACACTCAGCAGCGTTTCGTCGTCTGCAAGCTAAAACCCAAGTGCATGGCGCTGGCAATCACGATTTCTATCGTACCCGCTTAACCCATTCCCTTGAAGCTTCACAAATCGGCACTGGCATTGTGGCTCAACTAAAATTAAAACAGCCGCAATTTCATTCGTTATTAGCCTCAACCAGCTTAATGGAAAGTCTTTGTCTGGCGCATGATATTGGTCATCCTCCATTTGGTCATGGTGGTGAAGTTGCATTAAATTACATGATGCGTAATCACGGTGGTTTTGAAGGTAATGCACAAACCTTTCGTATTGTCACCTTACTAGAACCTTATACCGAACATTACGGTATGAATCTCTCGCGACGTACGTTATTAGGGCTACTTAAATACCCAGCATTACTAAGTCAAACCACCGCAACTGAACGCGCCGATGATGTGGTTAATTTCCGTCATTTAAAAGCCAAACTATGGCATCCGGCGAAAGGCATCTATGATGATGACAAAACGGTTTTTGATTGGGTGTTAGCACCATTGTCTGAACATGATAGACAACTGTTTAAACAAATGCGTAATCACGCGCCATTACCGCATCAGCATAATAAAACCCGCTTTAAATCACTTGATTGTTCAATCATGGAGTTAGCCGACGATATTGCTTATGGGGTCCATGATCTTGAAGATGCCATTGTGATGGGTATTGTGAATCGTGATCAATGGCAAGAAGCGGTGGCATCAAAAATTGCTGAATGTGGTGATCCGTGGTTAGAACAACGTATTGGTGAAATAAGCGAACATATGTTTGCTAGCCATCACCAACGTAAAGATGCTATTGGCGCGCTAGTTAATGCTTTATTGACCTCAATTGAAATCGCGCCAACACTGCAAGATGGCTTACACAGTTTTGAAGAGCCACTATTAAAGTGGAATGCATTTCTGTCGCCCGCAATGGAAAAATCGCTTAATGTACTAAAACAATTTGTCAGTGATTATGTGGTTAAAAAACCTGAGATTCAGTTACTAGAATATAAAGGCCAGCAATTAATCATGGAATTGTTTGATGCCTTTGCGTCAGATCCTGAACGGTTATTACCAGAGGCTACTCGTCAACATTGGCAACGAGCAGTAGATAAAGGTGATAATGATATGCGGATCATTGCCGATTATATTTCAAGCATGACCGATGGCTTTTCACAGCGACTTTACAATACCCTATTTCAACCCTCAATCATGATGGAAATAGGCAGTGAGGGGCATGGAGTTTAGTGAGAGACTCTACGACGCGCAGGTAATAGATTCCCTATCTCGTTCGTAACCTCACTGTAGGGAATGACGGGGTTGGGCTTTGCATTCACCAGCCCATTATTCACATCTCGGAAGTTGAAGCACGAAGCTATCCATGATCTACTAAAGGCGTGATTGAGCCTTAAAGACGCCAGTGAATACATAAACGCTACAACACGCGGGTAGTAGATTCCCTATCTCGTTCGTAACCTCACTGTAGGGAATTGTAGTGGTCAAGTAAAACTGTACACCTTTATAGGTGTTTAAATTAAGCGGCGGCTTCCATCATCACTAGTGATAAATAGTTGTTATAACTATGGCCCCGTTTGGTATTGTAATGCTGCAATATATATTTGAGTGTATCTCGTTCTGCTTCTGCATAATTGTTATAGCACTCTTTTGGCATCCACTCCGTTTTGAAACTTCTAAAAAATCGTTCCATTGGGGCATTATCCCAACAATTTCCACGTCGACTCATGCTTTGTGTTAGTTGATATTTCCATAATGTTTGTCTGAATTGAAGACTCGTATAATGACAGCCTTGGTCTGAATGAAACATCACATTTTGTGGTCGCCCACGGCTTTCGTAAGCTATTCGAAGTGCTGCACAGGTTAAATCACTATTTGGGCTATCTGAGCACGCCCAGCCCACAATTCTTCGAGCAAATAAGTCCATAACAACGGCTAAATACAACCATTTATTGCCAGCCCAAACGTATGTCACATCGCCACACCAAACTTGATTCGACGCTTTAACATTAAATTTTCTACTTAATAAATTTGGGGCTATTTTAGAGACATCTTCAGATATTTTATATTTATGTTTATTCGGTTGTTTACTCACAATACCGAGCTCTTTCATTAAGCTAGCAGCTTTATATCGGCCAACATTTTCACCCTGTTGACTAAGTTGACCTGCTATTGTTCTTGCGCCAGCAGAGCCTCTGCTACGACTATGAATATCAACGACTTTCTGACGTAGCAATGCCTGTTCAGGCGTTATTATTCCTCGATATTTAAGTCGATAATGATAGCTACTACGAGGTATTTCAAATAGCTTACATAGTGGTTTTATTGAATGAGGCTCTTTTGATAATGCCGCGATCAAATCTATCGTTTGATGCTGTCCTGCATTAAAAGAGCGGAAGCTTTTTTTAGAATATCGTTCTCCCACTCAATCTGTTTGATTTTTGCTTCGAGCTCTTGAATACGTTTTTGTTCTGGCGTCATTGCCTTCGAACTTGGTGTTATTCCACCATGTTCTTGCTTTAGCTGAGCAACCCAGCGACTCATTGCGGTATATCCGACACCAACAGCATTACATGCTTCTTGTATCGTGTAGCCTTTATCGAGGACTAAATTAGCAGCATCATGCTTGAATGCGACTGAATAAGTTGTTCGAGGTTTTTTCATTATGTACACCATTTTGATATTAGGAGTATTTTATCCTATTTAGATGTACAAGTTCATTAAGCCACAACAATTGACGATTATTGAGCTCTAATACTCGCAAACTCGTTCCTGCTCTTCCTCGTTACTTCTTCCCTCTTTCGCCCAAATAATTCTTCTCAAATACCCCGTGCGGCATATGCTTGATCTGAAAATCTATCATGTGATTAAAGGTTGCTAACAACGGCGCAAATTTATCACCATCAGCTTCAAATGCAGACAAGGCTAAATACCCGGCCTCTACCGTTGATACACCCTGCTCTTTAGATGATTTACGAATACGGTAATTACCGCTATCAGCATTGTCTAAATTAACCAAGGGAAGGTGATGTAAATTTGTTGCAAGCAACCACATCTTATAAGCTTTTTTCCA
This sequence comes from Photobacterium carnosum, assembly GCF_021236965.1. NCBI lineage: Bacteria > Pseudomonadati > Pseudomonadota > Gammaproteobacteria > Vibrionales > Vibrionaceae > Photobacterium > Photobacterium carnosum. The sequence continues at coordinate 237,915 of NZ_WMDN01000004.1, forward strand.
CGTACCATCTAATAAAATAACCGTTTGTAGACGTTGCTTATTCGCTGTTGTTGCAACGGTTGAAATAGGTATTGAACCTTCACCAGGATAAACAACATACACATCACGTTCAGGATCCGCCAATAAGCTGTTGAGTTCATCATTATCAGAAAAATCTTCTCCTACCCAAAGTCGGCTATTTGGTAAGGAAAGTGATAATATTCTTGCGGTACCTATTGCGCGTTTAATTTCAGATGGGTGCTGTAAAATCCAAATTTCCGTTGTTGCTGTGATGTTTTCAATCCAGTGGCAAATACAGGCTTTTTTTGCCTTACCACAGTATTCACAATACCGACTCATTGAGGTTGCCTTGTCTATTCGCAATTACATTATTCTCGCATTAATTATAGGGATTATTGCTCAAATCCCACAACTTCAACCACTGTTAGTATGGGATCGCCAAGCGATACTCAATGGCGAGGTATGGCGGATCCTAACAGGAAATATCACCCATACCAACTGGATCCACCTTGCTATGAATGCAGGTGCATTTGCTATTATTAGCTTTATTTTTCGCGCTCATTTTAATTCACACCATTACAGCTTATTAATTTTAAGCCTCAGTACTATTATCGGCGTTGGCTTATTTGCCACGCAAATTAGCTGGTATGCTGGCTTCTCGGGCGTATTACATGGCTTATTTGCTTGGGGAGCCATTCGTGATATTCAAACTAAAACTAAAGGCGGTTGGTTATTATTCTTTGGTTTGATAGTTAAAATAAGTTGGGAGCAATGTTTTGGTGGCTCTGCGAGTTCAGCTGAACTGATTGGGGTACAAGTCGCAACCCAAGCCCATTTAATGGGTGCTATCTCTGGTGTAATTATTGCATTAATCACAACACCAAGAAATAAAGCCTAGAGAATAACAATAATACAAAAAACGACAGGCGCGATGCCTGTCGTAATAGATAAAACTCGAATTATTAATAATTACAGCTTAATTCGATTACGGTTTTTATCTACTGTTGAAGTACCAATACCTTTCACTTTCTCAAGATCATCAACAGATGCAAACTTGCCATATTTAATTCGATATTGAATAATGTTTTCTGCTTTATCTGGCCCAATTCCTACCAATAATTTATCAAGCTGTTCAGCGTTGGCATCATTTATATTAACTATAATATCAATACCTTTGTGCTGATCTGGATTAGCATAACTTAACGGTGCTAATACTAATGTTCCCGCTACAATGATGGCTTTAAACAACTGATATTTTATTGTCATATTCATTCCGTTTCTCGTTTAGGTGAATACGAATAATATGCAATAAAGCCAGTATTGTAATAACAATCACTAAAATTTAAGCAAAAAAAAGACGGGGCGCACAAGACGACCCGTCTATTTACATTACAATTTCAATTAATCTTTCGATGAGTCTTGCATTGGGTAGCTAATCTCTGCTGATTCACGCAATGTTTTCAGCGTAGCAGCAAGATCTTCTTGAGCAAACATCTGCCCAATTTGCTCTGCAAACTGACCATTTATTTTTTCGCCAGCCAACTTCATGTTAACAACTTTATCAAGTGCGATAATTTCAACATTACCGTTGTTATCACGAGCCATACCATAAGTTGCCTTATCTGCCGTTGGTTTAGGTAAACCAAATGCTACATTTGAAATGTTCACCTTTGGACCTGAACGATTAATTGTTTGTTCGCCAGAGAAGCTTAAACCATCTTTAGCAACAATATCATTCTTACCTTTACGAAGGTCAGCGATAATCTCATCAGCTTTAGCTTGTGCTTGTTGTTCACCTTTTTGGCTCGCAACCATTGCATTCACTTTTGCTGCAACATCTTTAAATGGTAACACTGCTTGAGCACGAGCATCATCAACACGCACCACAATCACATGTTCAGGACCTAACTCAATCACATCAGAGTTCATACCATCATCATGAACTTCTGGACTTTGTAGTGTTTCTTGAACTTGCTTATTAGCTAATGCGCCTTTCTCTTCTGCTGGTGTTATATACCCAGTATGAATGATTTTTACATCTACGGCTTCAGCGGCAGCATCTAATGAATCTGGAGATTCAAAAGCAACTTCAGCTAACTTGCTTTTAAGCTTGTAGAAATGATCAGCGGCTTGCTGCTGTTGTAGTTCAGCAATAATTGTCGCTTTAACATCTGCAAATGGTTTCACTTTTCCGACTTTAATACCATCAAGTAAAATGATGTGGTAACCAAATGATGATTTAACAAGGCCTGACATATCACCCGGTTTTGCAAGAGCAAAAGCTTCTTGTTCAAACGCAGGATCCATCATGCCTTTAGTAAACCATTCTAGTTTACCGCCATCTTTAGCACTGAATGTATCATCAGATGATTGTTTGGCAACTTCAGCAAAATTAGCGCCGCTCTGTAACTTGGCAAGTAGCGCTTCAGCTTTCGCTTTAGCTGCCGTTGTATCACCTTTTACTAAGATATGGCTAACTTCACGCTCTTCTGCAGAACTGAATTTAGTTTGATTATCTTTGTAGTACGTTTCAGCAGCTTGCTCTGATACTTTAATATCTTTAGTTAAGCCTTTATCAGAAAGTTCGACGTAAGATACTTTGATTTGTGCAGGTCGAGTAAACAAGTTAGGGTTTTGGTCGTAGAAATCTTGCGCTTCTTTATCTGTTACTTTTACTTTTTGAGTAAAGTCAGCAAGGTTTAGCGTTAATGTACGAACAACACGTTGTTGTGACTCAAGTTTACGTAACTCATCAGCTTCGTCTGTCAATACAAAGTCACTGCCTTGTAATGCTGCTAGGAATTGCTGACGTAGCATGTCTTTACGGATCGTTTCTGCAAACTGATCAGGGGTAAAACCAGCACGACGTAACGCCATATTGTATTGCTCGTTATTAAATACACCACTAACGGCAAAGGCTGGCATCGCAAGAATTTCTTGTTTAACTTGTGCATCACTGACACTCAGACCAAGTTTACTAGCACGTTGTTGAATTAATTCATCATTCACCATACGGTCTAATACACTTTGACGGAATTGCTTCACGTAAGTAGGATCGCTCATCAACGTTGAAAAATAATCGCCCATACGCTGTTGCATACGGTTACGTTCATTTTGATAAACTTGCTCAAACTGACGTTGGCTAATGTCTTTACCATTAATCTTTGCTGCAATTTGCTCATTTCCACTCGCCAGATAACTACCGACGCCAGCAAATACAAAAGATAAAATAATTAGGCTTAGAATAATCTTAACCCAGATGCTGTTAGCGCCTTCGCGCAATCGCTCCATCATGATCTGCCGTCTCTCCTACTGTTCGATCTGGCTCGGTTTCGAACTACTATCAAATTAATGCACAATGCTACCGACATCACCATGATGACAGCACCATACTATTTACTACATGTTATATAACAACAACTGAATAGATACTGCTATATCAATGACCTTGTTTTAATTAACTTAGCCTTATCAATATAGATAACCTGTGACCGATAAGCCACACACAGCACTGAGAATTGTTACATAAACTCAATTAAACAACATTTATAATGAATATCTCACATGATATTTATTGTGGGCTGCTGTTATGAGGCCATCTTATAAGTAAAAAAAACGCATCAACCGATGCGCTTTTATCGTACCGAATGAGTATACCCTTTTCGGTCGCAATTTTTAAGCCATGAAAACATGACTAAATAATGGCATGCCGCCCATTATTTCTATTTTTTAGTTTACAGAATCTTTAAGCGCTTTACCTGGCTTAAAACCAGGTACTTTTGCAGCTGCAATTTGGATCTCTGCACCTGTTTGTGGGTTACGGCCAGTACGTGCTGCACGCTCACGAACAGAAAAAGTACCAAAACCAACTAACGCAACTTGATCACCCTGTTTTAACGTTTCAGTGACAGTTTCAATCAATGCATCAAGAGCACGGCCAGCAGATGCTTTAGAAATATCAGCACTTTCTGCGATTTTATCAACTAGTTGAGTTTTGTTCACAATTAGATCCTCTTAATGAACCTTGATTACAACGCTATATTCAAATATATACTCACGTAACGTAACCAAATAGAAAAACATTATTACCTTGATAAGCCATTATACATCGCTATCAAGACTTGAAATTAGTTCGCATAACGCGATTAGATGTACCTTATAGCCACACAAAAAAACGCTGACAAGGTTTTTAATCCTGAAAGCGTTTTTTCTTTAATTAATTTAGCTATAGGTCACTATTTTGTACATTAACTAACTCAATGCCTGTTGGATTATTCTGCAATGCCAACATAAGCACTTCATCAATCCAACGTACTGGACGTATTTCCAAATCAGCAATAACATTCTCAGGAATTTCTTCAAGATCACGTTCATTTTCTTTTGGAATTAACACCGTTTTAATACCACCACGGTGAGCGGCTAATAGTTTCTCTTTCAAGCCACCAATCGGTAATACTTCACCACGTAACGTGATTTCACCGGTCATTGCAACATCAGCACGTACAGGATTACCCGTTAAGCTTGATACCAATGCAGTACACATTGCGATACCCGCACTTGGGCCATCTTTTGGTGTCGCGCCTTCAGGAACGTGAACATGAATATCGCGTTTTTCGTAAAAATCGCTCGCAATACCTAATCGGTCAGCGCGACTACGTACTACTGTCATTGCTGCCTGAATAGACTCTTGCATCACATCACCTAAAGAACCGGTGTATGTCAGCTTACCTTTACCAGGCATAGACTCAGTTTCGATAGTTAATAAATCACCACCAACTTCTGTCCATGCAAGACCAGTCACTTGACCAACACGGTTACTTTCATCAGCTTTGCCATAATCGCAACGCTGCACACCTAAATAATCTTTAAGATTATCTTGGCTAATAGAAACGTGCTTGATGTCTTTATTTAATAAAATTTCTTTTACGGCTTTACGGCATAGTTTAGAAATTTCACGCTCAAGACTACGTACGCCAGCTTCACGAGTGTAGTAACGAATAATACCCATTAATGCTGAATCTTCAATCGTCAACTCACTTGGTTTTAATCCATTACGTTGGATTTGTTTATCAAGTAAGTGATTCTTGGCAATGTTTAGTTTCTCGTCTTCGGTATAACCAGAAAGACGAATAACTTCCATACGATCAAGCAACGGCCCTGGAATATTCATTGAATTCGACGTTGCAACGAACATTACATCAGATAAGTCATAATCAACTTCTAAGTAATGGTCATTAAACGAACTATTTTGCTCAGGGTCTAATACTTCTAGTAATGCTGAAGCGGGATCGCCACGCATATCAGAAGACATTTTGTCAATTTCATCCAATAGAAATAGTGGGTTTTTCACTTCCACTTTTGCCATTTTCTGAATTAACTTACCCGGCATCGAACCAATGTAAGTGCGACGATGACCTCGAATTTCCGCTTCATCACGTACGCCACCTAATGCCATGCGCACGTACTTACGTCCCGTTGCAGCAGCAATAGATTGACCTAATGAGGTTTTACCCACACCAGGAGGACCGACAAGACAAAGAATAGGACCTTTAAGTTTATTAACACGGCTTTGAACCGCTAAATACTCAAGAATTCGTTCTTTAACACGATCTAAACCATAGTGATCAGCATTAAGAATTTCTTCCGCCTTGGCTAGGCTCTTCTTCACTTTAGAACGCTTATGCCAAGGCACACTTAACATCCAATCGATGTAACCACGAACAACGGTTGCTTCCGCTGACATCGGTGACATCATCTTCAGCTTTTGTAATTCTTGCTCAGTTTTTTCACGCGCTTCAGTCGGCATCTTAGATGCTTCAATCTTTAACTTTAACGCTTCAAACTCATCTGGCACGTCATCTAGCTCACCCAATTCTTTCTGAATGGCCTTCATTTGTTCGTTAAGATAATACTCTCGCTGACTCTTTTCCATCTGCTTTTTAACGCGTCCACGGATACGTTTTTCTACTTGTAACAGATCGATTTCAGATTCCATCATTGCCATCAAGAACTCTAATCGCTCTGTGATATCAACAACTTCAAGTACTTTTTGCTTATCCGCTAATTTCAATGGCATATGTGCTGCGATGGTATCAGCCAAACGCGCAGCATCATCAATGCCATTTAAAGATGTTAATACTTCTGGTGGAATTTTTTTATTAAGTTTGATGAACCCTTCGAACTGGCTTATCGCTGTTCGAACAAGGACTTCTTGCTCACGCTCATCCATTTCTGGTGTAACCAAAAATTCAGCATTTGCGGTAAAAAACTCATCATCAGCAAGATCTTCAACTTTGGCACGTTGTTGGCCTTCAACCAACACTTTTACCGTACCATCAGGTAATTTCAATAATTGAAGAATCGTTGCAACAGTACCAACATCATAAAGATCAGTGATCGACGGTTCGTCTGTGGCTGCTTCTTTTTGAGCGACCAACAGAATCTGTTTATTGTTTTCCATTGCCGACTCAAGACAACGAATTGATTTTTCCCGGCCCACAAACAATGGAATAACCATATGAGGGTATACCACTACATCACGTAGAGGTAGAACCGGGATCTCAAGGCGCTCGGAACGCTCCAGGTTCATATTCTTCTCTCTTCCTATCCATACTAATCGTATTAAATAACATAACTGGATACAGCATAGTTACTTAATACGATTAGAGTTAGCTTATATTGAGTATATGGGGGTAAAGCATCAAGTTTCAATGTATGAAATGTCAGAAAATAAAAAAGGAGGCAAAAGCCTCCTTTTTTTAGCTTTTATGTGCAGATATTGAACACTTACTCAGCACTTGCCGCTTCTTGTGTTTCTGTATTTTCGAAAATCAGTAATGGTTCTGATTCACCGTTAATTACAGACTCATCAATAACAACTTTACTGACACCGTCTTGAGACGGAAGCTCATACATAGTGTCAAGTAATACTGCTTCAACAATAGAACGTAGGCCACGTGCACCTGTTTTACGCGCCATTGCTTTTTTAGCAATCGCAATCAACGCTTCATCGCGGAATTCTAATTCAACGTTTTCAAGCGCTAATAATGCTGCATACTGTTTAGTAAGGGCATTTTTAGGCTCTCGTAGAATCTGAACTAACGCATCTTGATCAAGTTCACCAAGCGTTGCGGTAACAGGTAGACGACCGATGAATTCAGGAATTAAACCGTATTTCACCAAATCTTGTGGTTCAACTTTCTTAAACAAATCACTTAATGTATCTGTTTGGTCTTTTGAACGTACATCAGCACCAAAACCGATACCAGTACCTGTTGCTACACGTTGCTCAACCACTTTATCTAGGCCTGCAAATGCACCACCACAGATAAATAAGATCTTAGAAGTATCAACTTGTAAGAACTCTTGTTGAGGATGCTTACGACCACCTTGCGGCGGAACAGAAGCAACAGTACCTTCGATCAGTTTCAGCAATGCTTGCTGAACACCTTCACCGGATACATCACGTGTAATTGATGGATTATCTGACTTACGAGAAATCTTATCGATCTCATCAATGTAAACAATGCCACGTTCGGCTTTGGCTACGTCATAATCACATTTTTGCAGTAACTTTTGAATGATGTTTTCAACGTCTTCACCAACATAACCAGCTTCAGTTAATGTTGTTGCATCAGCCATTGTAAACGGAACATCAAGCATACGCGCTAATGTCTCAGCCAATAGTGTTTTACCACTACCAGTAGGACCAATAAGTAGGATATTACTCTTACCTAATTCAACGCCATCACTACTTTTATCGCCATTACGTAGACGCTTATAGTGATTGTATACAGCAACAGCCAACACTTTTTTAGCATGTGATTGACCGATGACATAATCATCTAAGTTATTACGAATTTGTTGTGGAGTCGGCAGCTCGTCGCTATCGCTTTTTGTCATCACTTCTTTAATTTCTTCGCGAATAATGTCGTTGCATAAATCAACGCACTCATCACAAATATAAACAGAAGGACCAGCAATTAGCTTGCGAACTTCATGCTGACTTTTGCCACAAAAAGAGCAGTAAAGTAGCTTGCTGCTACTTCCCTCTTTGCGCTTATCTGTCATTCGCTAACCTCTTTATTGGGGTATCCCATCATTGTCATGTCTTGAGTGTATAACAAGTCGACTTATTTTGCTTTACTAAACCCGCTTCGCGAATTGCAAAATAAAACGCCTTTTAATCACGCTTACTCAATACAGAATCAACTAGACCGTACTCTACTGCCTGATCTGCAGACATAAAGTTATCACGATCGGTATCACGCTCAATAATCTCTAACGGTTGACCCGTATGCTCAGCCAATAATCCATTTAAACGTTGTTTAATCGTTAGGATTTCTTGAGCATGGATTTGAATATCCGATGCTTGGCCTTGGAAACCACCCAATGGTTGGTGGATCATCACGCGAGAGTTAGGTAGGCAATAACGCTTACCTTGAGCTCCGCCTGCCAATAGGAATGCACCCATTGAACATGCTTGTCCCATACATACTGTACTTACATTTGGTTTAATAAACTGCATGGTGTCATAAATTGACATACCTGCAGTTACAGAACCGCCTGGAGAGTTAATGTAAAGGAAAATGTCTTTGTCTGGGTTCTCAGACTCCAAAAATAGCAACTGGGCTACAACTAAGTTAGCCATATGATCTTCAACCTGACCGGTTAAGAAAATCACACGCTCTTTTAGGAGACGGGAATAAATATCGTAAGAACGCTCACCACGAGAAGTCTGCTCGACCACCATAGGTACCAGTGCATCCATAATCGGTGACATGCCGTTTTGTGCTTGGTAGCTCATAATCTTATTTCCCTAAAATAAATGGCCCGAATGAAAATATTCACACGGACCATTGTTAGCAGAAGACTTGAGATAATGTCAAATCTCTACAGCAATTTCAGTAAATTAAGCAGCAGGATTCATTAGATCGTTGAAGCCAACTTCTTTATCTGAAACCTGAGCTTTAGCTAGAAGTGCGTCAATTGCTTGCTCTTCTAGAGCAACGTTGCGCATATTATTCATTAGCTGCTCGTTGCTTGCGTAGTATTTAACTACTTCAGTTGGATCTTCGTATGCAGAAGCCATTTCAGCGATGATTGCGCTAACACGCTCTTCATCTGCTGCTAGTTCTTCAGCTTTAATTACTTCACCAACTAATAGACCAACAACTACACGACGCTTAGCTTGTTCTTCGAACAATTCACGTGGTAGTTCAGGCATGTTCTTAGCATCGCCGCCAAAACGTTGTGCAGCTTGCTTACGTAGTGCTTCGATTTCTTGATCGATAAGCGCTGTAGGAACTGTAATGTCGTTTTGTTCAACAAGACCGTTAAGAACTTGATCTTTAATACGACCTTTAACAGCTTGCTTAAGCTCACGTTCCATGTTCTTACGAACTTCAGTCTTAAGACCTTCAACAGAACCATCTTCAACGCCGAACTTAGCAACGAACTCTTCAGTTAGTTCAGGTAGCTGTTGTGCTTCAACTTTATGAAGAGTGATAGCAAACGCTGCTGACTTACCTTTTAGGTTTTCTGCATGGTATTCTTCAGGGAAAGTTACTTCGATAGTAAATTCTTCACCTGCTTTATGACCAACAACACCTTCTTCGAAACCAGGGATCATACGACCTTGGCCCATAGCAAGTGCGAAACCTTCAGCTTTACCGCCGTCGAATACTTCGCCATCGATAGTACCAACGAAATCGATAGTTACACGGCTATCTGCTTCAGCTGCTGCTTCAACATCAGTCCAAGTCGCTTGTTGCTTACGTAATGTATCTAGCATGCCGTCAACGTCAGCGTCAGTTACTGTAACAACTGGCTTCTCAACAACAACTTTATCTAGACCAACAAGTTCGATCTCTGGGAAAACCTCAAAAGAAGCTTTAAACACTAAATCTTTACCTTCAGCAATTTCTACTGGAGTAAAAGTTGGTGCGCCCGCTGGATTGATCTTTTCTTTAACGATAGCTTCGATAAAGTGACGGTGCATTACTTCACCAAGGATGTCTTGACGAACAGAAGCGCCAAACATTTTAGCAACCATTTTCATTGGTGCTTTACCTGGGCGGAAACCGTCGAAACGACGAGTTTTAGCAATTTTACGTAATTCAGCAGCAACTGCATTTTCAATGTTTGCAGCAGGCACTGTAATAGTTAGGTGGCGTTCTAGACCTTCAGTGGTTTCAACGGTAACTTGCATTATATTTAACCTCAAAACTTACTCAGCTTTTCTGAGTGGTGTTGCCGAACAGCCATTTACTGACGGTGGCATCCTTTCATGTTACAGCTCGAAAACCATAACGCCTAAATTCTTTCTTCAAGATTCTGATAGTAAGTAACCTACTTATCAGAGCGCGCTATTATAACGACACGTAAGCGTGACGTCGAGGTAGATACCTTTAAACGCGAGCGATCTTTTCAACTCATTACAAGATAAGGGCTATAAATATCATTTCAAGGGGAAAAATGAAAAAAATCGCTCTAAAACCGCTTTTTTTAGTTTAAATGTTGGAAAAATGAACTAATTAGGAAAAATTTCAGCAATAATGTATTAGAAAAATAAGAGAAAGATAATTGTAATAGTAGAAAAAAGAGTATTGATAAAACTGAGAAATTACAACGAGAAGAAAGAAAATAACGAGGAGTTAGTGGTGCGCCCTGCAGGATTCGAACCTGCGACCACATACTTAGAAGGTACGTGCTCTATCCAACTGAGCTAAGGGCGCATCATTAATGTAACTTGATGTTACGCCGCGAATTATACGTAGCTATTATATAAGGTCAATCCCTTTAGTCTCTTTTTTATGTTTCAAGCAACTGACTGGTTAAAGATACAACAATAAGCCAATCTTTGAGGATATTTTCAAGGTCAACAAAAGCTCACTCTAATTATTTACCCTCATTCTTATTACAATATTTCCTGACCAATCATCTATAAGGCAACAACATCACAATTCTATATAAAAGATAAAACTAAATAGCAATCGTTTGCTCAATAGCTATTCCATTTATAATCTGCCACAATATTGGCGTTGATACGTTCAACCAATACAACAAAGGATCACCATGAGCGCTCAAATTATTGATGGGAAAATTATCTCCCAAACTGTACGACAGGAAGTTGCCGCTAGAGTAAAAGCACGCACCGATGCCGGATTACGCGCACCAGGTCTCGCTGTTGTTCTCGTCGGCCATGATCCAGCCTCGCAGATCTACGTTGCCAGTAAACGTAAAGCATGTGAAGAAGTCGGGTTTATTTCAAAATCATTTGATTTACCAACTACGGCATCTGAACAGCAATTACTCGATTTAATTGATGAACTCAATCAAGATTCGACGATGGACGGTATTTTAGTTCAATTACCGTTACCTGCAGGCATGGACTGTACCCGTATTCTTGAACGCATTAATCCAGAAAAAGATGTTGATGGGTTTCATCCTTATAACGTCGGTCGCCTCAGCCAGCGAATTCCTAAATTACGTTCATGTACTCCCAAAGGCATTATCACGCTACTTGAACGGTATAATATTGAAGTACGTGGTAAACATGCGGTTATTGTTGGTGCATCAAATATTGTCGGACGCCCAATGACGCTAGAATTATTACTGGCTGGTGCAACGACAACAACGTGTCATCGCTTTACGCAAGATCTAGAAGGTCATATTCGCCAAGCTGATATTTTAGTCGTTGCAGTAGGCAAACCTAATTTTATTCCTGGCAATTGGATTAAAGAGGGGGCAACAGTCATTGATGTAGGTATTAACCGCCTTAAAAACGGTAAGCTATGCGGTGATGTTGAATTTGATGTCGCTTGTCAACGTGCAAAACATATTACACCTGTACCTGGCGGTGTCGGACCAATGACGGTAGCCAGCTTAATTGAGAATACATTGCTTGCTTGTGAGCAGTACCACTCAGCATAAATTAATGATATATAACTAATATATATCATTAATTAATACACAAAAAGCGAGTAATCATATACTCGCTTTTTTATTGTTGTTAATCTTTATTTTTAATTAAATCAGTATTTTCCACACTAACTTTCACTTGTTTACCAAGTAAATTAATCAGCATAAATGACCGTTTTTCACCATCAGCTTCCTGATAAATTGCATCAAGACCTTTAAACTTACCTTGCTCTAAGATTAGTTTATCGCCCTGTTGAGGTAATGATTCAAACATATGTTCATATGAATTATTATCTTCATTGAGCATCAAATTATAAACAAGTTCTTCGCTAACAATTTGTGGCAAGGCTCCTTGACGAATAAAGTCAGCTACCCCACGGGTTGACCGTACGGTCGTAAAACTTAATTGTTCAGAATCAAAAGTAACAAAAACATAGCTTGGAAATAGTGGTTCAAAGCATTCACAGCGCTTACCGCGTACTATTTTTTCTACCACAACCTGAGGGTAATAACATTCAGCCCCTTGACGATCAAGATTGATCACTGCGCGCTCTTGTTCGCTACGCTTACAATAAAGTAGATACCAATCTCTCATTATCAACATCAACCTCAATAAAATCTTAACTTTAATTAGTATATACAAAATCAATACTGATTTATATCTTCACCCAAATCCTATTTTTTACAACACACAACTGTCTTTTTATTCCATAGATATATATTCACACGATATTATTGACTAATATTCGACTCTGAATTTGTAACATATATGAATATTCTCAACTGGTAATATAAGCATCTAACATAAGATCTAAAAACAATATAAAAACCTGAATTAAAGCAATATAATAGTGTAAGATACATCTTTAAGTGATGAAATTTAATTTTTCATAACTGAGCACAAAATACACGAACACTTATTTATCAGTGATTTATAATGTTTTATTATTGTTGGTTAAATGTAAAAACTTGCAGTTAAATATATTGTGCTTTATAAACCTATATGAAATAAGCAAACACACTAATTAAAATAAAATAGAGAATCCTATGAGTCATAATAGTAGTGGTACCCTTCTGGGCCACCCAAAAGGCTTGTTCCTTTTATTTGGAACAGAGCTATGGGAACGCTTTTCTTATTACGCGATGCGAGCAATTCTGGTTTTATATCTAACAGATAAAACCATTAATGGCGGTCTTGGGTGGACCACAGAAGAAGCACTTAACTTATACGGTATCTACACTGGCTTAGTTTACTTTACCCCTCTTATTGGTGGTTGGATTGCCGACAATATTTTAGGTCAACGCCGTTCGATTATCATTGGTGGCATGTTAATGGCGATTGGCCAATTTACACTAGCATTGCCTCACAGTGTGGTTGATCCTCATTCAGTTACCGCCTTCTATGTTGGCTTAGCTTTCCTTATTGTGGGTAATGGTTTATTTAAGCCTAATATTTCAACCATGGTTGGTGACCTATACCCTGAAGGTGATCATCGTCGTGACGGTGCTTTCACTATTTTCTATATGGGTATTAATATTGGTTCATTGTTAGCCGGTATTATTGCAGGTACCGCATCTGCTGTTTACGGTTGGAAAGCAGGCTTCCTATGCGCAGGTATAGGTATGTTAATGAGCTTATTAACTCAACTTTTCTTTGCTCAACGTTACCTGGGTGATATTGGTAAAGTACCTGCTGCCGTACGTGATGCAGCAAACAACGCAAGTGGTAAAAAAGAGCCGTTAACTAAAATTGAACGTGATCGCTTGAAAGTAATTTTAGTGATGTCTACTTTTGTTATCGTATTCTGGGCTGGCTTTGAACAAGCTGGCGGCTTAATGAATATTTACTCGCAAGAATACACTAACCGTATGATTGGTAACTTTGAAGTACCAGCTGCATGGTTCCAATCACTGAACCCATTCTTTATTATTTTATGTGCTCCGTTACTTGCTGCACTATGGGTTAAAATGGGGAAAAGCGAGCCAAATTCACCCGTTAAATTTGCTTTAGCGATGTTCTCTCTTGCGCTAGGTTTTGCGTGTATGATTGGTGCAGCGTTAGAACAAAATGGCGATATGACCGTTAAAACATCAATGATGTGGCTAGTCGGCGCTTATTTCTTCCATACAATTGGTGAACTATGCTTATCACCTATTGGCTTATCAATGATCACTAAATTAGCCCCACTTCGTCTTGCGTCATTAATGATGGGTGCATGGTTTGGTGCTAACGCAATTGCAAACTACATTGCAGGTGTTGTTGGCGCAAGTATCGGTGAAGCAGGTCCACTAGCGATCTTCTCTGGTATTGCGATTACAGCGGTTATTGCTGGTCTATTGTTACTCTTGTTCTCTAACAAGCTAATTTCATGGATGCATGGTGCAGAAGGCGCTGTGGATAACGATGATAATGAAGTTAAACCACAACCTGCTAACGCTTAATTGTGACTTTAACTAAATAAAAAGAGGATGCGTAAGCATCCTCTTTTTTATTTTTATCTTTTCTCTGGTAATACATATATACACTTATGTCACTGTTTCAAAATTAACACTAAAATTAGCATGATTAATATCATTCAGTGACAATCGCCCACCAGCATCTGTCATGGATAAAATCACCAATGGATTATCACAGGCCTGCTCACCCAGCCACTGTCCAGCAGCTATCATTACACGCTGCTCACCAAGGTGTAATTCCCCACCAAGACCTGCCGTAATAAGGTGTAATTGCTTTTCTGCTAAATTAAACACCCCAAATAAGCCTTTTACTGGCGTCGCATAACCTGAAGACTGTAGCCCCAATTCTATTTGCGCCACTAAGTGTTGAACACTGCTTAAATAGTTACCTTGCTGACGTAAGAAATCATTAAAACATGCTCTAATCAATAATGCTGTCGCTGTGCTATTTTCACCACCAGAACTGGTGTCAACCATATAAAATGCTAATTGGCCATCAATCAACCAGATATAATCAAAAATAACCGGTGATATTTCTGCTGCTTGTAAAGCACGATAACTGAGTTTCCAACGTCCACAACGAGATTGAAGATCAGGCATTAACCCCATTAATAAATCGCGAGCGGCTTGGGGATTACTTTTTAATTCTGAAATATGCCATTGTAATTCTTCTTCGACTAAACCTGCATCATCACCATCAATGACCCAACGCTGAGAAAAATCTTGTTGTTTTTGTCTAGCGCTGTCTTGCATTTTTAATACCGACACAATCGATGATTTCAGCGTCATAATATTATCAATAGGCTTAATTAAAAAATCTTTAACGCCCAAGCGTAATGCCTGAGCAACATCAGTCATATCTCCAGTACCTGAAATCACAATCACAGGCGTCATTGGATACTGTAGTGCAACCTCTTCAACAAACTCCATTCCCGTCATTACTGGCATCGATAAATCACATAATAATAAATCAGGGATCTCATCTTTTAGGGCTCTTAATCCGACCAATCCATCTTCCGCTTCTCGCACCTGACAACCTTGGCTATTTAAAAAGCCAACAATCATGGTTCGAAACACAGGATCATCTTCTACGATAAGTATATTTTTCCCTTTAAGCAAAAGTGTCTCCTTTTTCATAACTACATTTATGAGTGTATAAGCTAAAATTAACAACACCAACTACGATCACTAAACTTTATCATCACACCCATTTTTAAAAGCTAGCAACCACTAAAGCATAGCGAATAGTTTACATCTAATAGCTCTTTTCTATGTATTATCAAAATATTTGTTCTATAAATAGAGATGAGTTCAAACTCTATCAAAATTTATAAATAAATCCGCCTCAGGCCAATAACCATAAGAGCTAACATATTTTTATTGAAAATACATAACAAAAGGGGGTGAATTTGACTCGTTTTGTTATACAATTACCCATTATCAGTTTTCACAAATGACTTAGATATGAAACTTGACGATCTAAACCTCTTCCGCATGGTTGTGGAAAATGGAAGTTATACAGCAGCATCACGTAAGACACAGGTACCCGTTGCGACGCTAACACGCCGCATTCAAGCGCTTGAAGAAGGCCTTAACATTCGCCTTTTGAATCGTCATGCTCGAAAACTGTCACTGACTGAAGCTGGTCAGAAGTTTTATCATGATTGTGCCCCATTATTACAACAGTTACTGGATACTACTGAGCATATCAGTGAAGAGTGTAAAGGCGCTGCAGGTAAACTACGCATTGCAGCACCGACCAATATCACTAAGGTGATGTTACAGCCGTTGTTAACTGCATTTATGCTAGAACATCCGGCAATTAGCATTCAACTGTTTATGAGCAATGAACCTGATCAACTTGATCCAACCGATTGGGATGTTATGTTCCGTGTTGGTCCTCAACGCGATTCAACGCTTATTGCACGCCGCATTAACGAAGTAAAAGATATTCTGGTCGCTAGTCCTGATTATCTAAAGAAAAACCCAGAACCTAAGCATGCTCAGGATCTACATGAACATACATTATTGAAAGGTAATCCGCTGTTACGCTGGCGTTTAACTAATCAAAATGGCGAGACAGTTACAATTAACGAACGCGCACGCTTTGAAGCAAGTGAACTTAATGTCATTCGTAAAGCATGTAGTGCAGGTCTTGGTATCACACTAATGCCAAATGTAATGTTAGAAAAACACATTGCAGCGGGTGACGTTGTACAAGTACTTAAAAACTGGTCTGCTAACCCACGTGACGTATATTTGATTTATAACCACCGTGATTACCAACCAGAGAAACTACGTCTATTTATTGATTTTGCAAGTCATTACTTTGATCTTGAAAAACACTAATTAGAAAAATTAGTCCCCAAAAAAACAGAGAAAAATGCCGCCAAATAAATTAGGAGCGGCATTTTCGTTTATGATGACCATTAACTATCAAAAAAACACAAATCCAGACCAACAAAAAAGCGATAGATATTCATCTATCGCTTTTAGCATTATTTAGACTGTAAAATTACATTCCTTCGTTATACATCTCAAGGTTAACTAAATCTTGGTGTAATTCAGACTGCAATTTTGAACCTTCATTGCGTAACGCATCGAGATAATCAAGATAGTGTTGATCAACATCACCCGTCACATAATTACCATTAAATACTGACGTTTCAAACAAAGTAATATCAGGGTTACCTTCCGCGACAGCAGCAACCAAATCACTTAAATCTTGAAAAATCAGACCATCAGCGCCAATTAATTTACTAATTTCATCTACTTCACGACCATGAGCAATTAACTCATTGGCACTGGGCATATCAATCCCATACACGTTAGGAAAGCGAACCTCAGGAGCAGCAGAGGCCAAATAGACTTTCTTTGCACCTGCATCACGCGCCATCTCAATAATTTGCTCAGAGGTGGTTCCACGAACAATAGAGTCATCCACCAGCAGTACATTTTTATCTTTAAATTCAGAACGGATAGCATTTAATTTACGGCGAACTGATTTACGACGCATTTGCTGACCCGGCATGATAAACGTACGGCCAACATAGCGATTCTTAACAAATCCTTGGCGATAAGGTTTATCTAGCGTACGGGCAATTTCAAGCGCGCTATCACAGGATGTTTCCGGAATGGGAATAACAACATCGATATCAATATCAGCCCACTCTCGCTTGATTTTTTCACCAAGCTTAGTACCCATTGCTAAACGCGCACCGTAAACTGACACTTTATCAATAAATGAATCTGGACGTGCAAAATACACAAATTCAAATATACATGGATTAAGCTGTGGATTGAGAGCACATTGCTGAGTATGAAGCTCACCCTCTAACGTAATATAAATCGCTTCACCCGGTGATACATCGCGTACAAAATCAAAACCAACCGCATCTAATGCGACTGACTCTGACGCTACCATGTATTCAATTTTGCCGTTTTCTTCACGCTGACCTAAACACAATGGGCGAATGCCATGAGGATCACGAAAAGCAATTAATCCATGCCCAATCACTAAAGCAACAACAGCATAGGCACCTTTAACAATGTTATGTACGTCGCTAACCGATTTAAATATATCATTTGGGCTAATGGGGTAACTTTCGCTATGCGCAAGTTGATTAGCAAGCACATTCAATAAAATTTCCGAATCGGACGTCGTATTAACATGCCGCTTTGTGTGTTCAAACAGCGTTTCTCTAATATCAGCAGCATTGGTTAAATTACCATTATGCGCCAAAGAAATACCATAAGGAGAGTTAACATAAAACGGCTGAGCTTCAGAAACACTTGAGCTTCCTGCCGTTGGATAACGTACGTGTCCAATACCCACATTACCTTGTAAGCGCTGCATATGTTTAGCTTCAAAGACATCACGAACTAAACCATTCGCTTTACGCAGACGGAAACGATTGCTTTCTAAGGTACAAATACCAGCGGCATCTTGGCCGCGATGTTGTAACACTGTAAGTGCATCATAGATAGCCTGGTTTACCGGGGTTGATCCCACGATTCCAACAATACCACACATTCCCTTAACCCTCGTTCTGCATAAAATAACAGCTACTAACATTACTATTTATAACAGTAACGTCAGCAACCGCAGTTAATCTTGCACTATTTAATGCTATGTAAAAAACTAGAGCTCTCTTTGATATATTCGAAGAACCATTCAATTACAGCACCAAATTGAGGTATTAACTCAGATTTTTTCCACCATTCTGAGCTAGATAATCCTGTAAAGGTGTCAATAAAGAACAATACTGCCGCCACAATAAGCACGCCACGAACGGCACCAAAAACAACCCCTAAAACACGATCTGTACCAGACAAACCGGTTTTCTGTACTAATTGACCAATAACGTAGTTTACTACTGCGCCAACAATCAATGTCGCAATAAACAGTACTGCAATCGCACTACCATTACGCAACATCTTGTCACTGAAATTGGTAAAATAAACCGCCAATTCCATATAAAAATTACTGGCGACAAAAAATGCGGTAAACCAAATTACTAATGACAGTGCTTCTTTAACAAAACCGCGAATCAAACTTACCATTGCTGAGAAGCAGATCACGCCCAATATTACATAATCAATCCAGATCATTGTTGTTATTGCTCGTTGTGTTGATGGGTATTCTAACAGAAAAAACGCTTACGCAAACGTTTACCTAAGGATTTATTGCATCAAATCGGTTCAATTTACCATTTAAGCCAGTAATTTTTTTCAATTCTGCAATTTGCCCCGTTAGCTTAGCTTTTGATACATCAGGACCAACAACAACCTTTACATATTGACCTGGCTTAGCATTTCGAGGGATTAATTGTGCTTGATAACCGTTCAAACGCAGTTTTGCTACCAGCGCATTGGCGTTATCAAAATTACCAAACGTTCCCATTTTAATTACCCATGCCGAACGGGTTGCTGGCGTTGGTTTATTAACAACAGGTGTCGGTTTTTTCACGACTGGCGTTGGCTTTACAACCGGCTTTACGATTGGTTTAACCTCATGCTTGATATTATGTTGTGGCTTTATTTGTGGCTCAGCTGTCGCATTATTATCAGTTTCAATGGTATATGTTTCATCACCCGTTGAAACAGATTTATCTGTCGTTGCTGTTACAGGTTCTTGAGGTAACACAACATCCGCATTTTCAGGTTCAGGGATCGTTTTTGCTTCACTTTCTCCCCCCATTTTGGGCTGTAATGGGATACTCGCAAACTGTTCTTTATAATGTTCTTTTTTACCATCGAAAAAATCGGGTAGAAAAATAACGCCTACCACGACTAAAATAATGGTTCCAATTAGTCGATTTTGAAATTGACTCGCCACAATGACTCCTGTTGATATCTAAAAAGAGAACACTGCACAATCACAATGTACTCTCTGTCTGTTCTACAACTTTAAATGCGTGGTTATTTGACCGACAGTGTAAAACGAGCCAAACACGATTACTATATCGTCAGCGCTTGCTTGTGTTAAAGCTTGGTCAAAAGCCACTGTTGGGCACTCAAATCCACGACAACCTGTTGGTAAATGCAATAATATCTCATCAGCGACAGCCGCACGAGGCCCTTTCAATGACGCAGGATACCAATAATCAACGCTTGATCGCATTGCAGCGACAGTGGCTGCAATATCTTTATCGTGCAACATTGCGACCACAGCATGGACTTTATTTTTACCTTCTTGCGCTTTTATGCAAGCAAGCTGAGTAGCAAAATACTGCGCAGAATGTGGGTTATGTGCAACGTCCATAATAATTAACGGTTGTTCGCTAACACGTTGCATCCGCCCAGGAAGGCTCGCATTACGTAGACCTTCAATAATATTTTCATCACTAATATCAAGATCGGTGACAGCTAATGCCATTAACGCCGTTGCCGCATTAGGCAATGGTAAACTTGGCAAAGGTAAATCAGCCAACGCAAATGCACCTGCTTGCCAATGCCAACGGTCAGCCTCTACTTGATAATCGAACTGATACCCGACTTGATAAAACTCAGCCCCAATATCATCAGCATGTGCAGGCACTGTCGCTGGCGGATGCGGTTGACCACAAATTGCAGGCTTACCACCACGGTAAATGCCTGCCTTTTCATAACCAATAACGTCGAGGTTATCGCCAAGCCAATCAACATGATCAATCGCTAAGCTAGTGATCACACACACATCATGATCAACAATATTAGTTGCATCTAATCGCCCGCCTAAACCGACTTCTAACACCACCACATCGACTTGATGTCGTTTAAATAACGTTAGCGCGGCTAAGGTGCCAAATTCAAACAAGCTTAAACTGGTTTCACCACGCGCCGCTTCCACACTCGCAAATGCCAAGCAATGTTCACTATCATCAAGTTCTTGATTATTAATTCGAACACGTTCGTTATAACGCACTAAATGCGGAGAGCTATATACCCCAACTTTATAACCTGCTGCCAATAAAATGGCTTCAAGCATGGCACAAGTAGAGCCTTTACCATTGGTACCAGCAACAGTAATAACACATGGTGCAGGCTTAATAAGATCAGCCTGTTGCGCGACTAATTGAACTCGGTCGAGTCCTAAATCAATTGCGCTAGTATGAAGTTGTTCAAGATATTTTAGCCATGTTGAAAGCGCGGCTGTCGCTTGCGGAGGGGTCAATCCTGACATTTAAAATCATTCACTTGTAGTAACGTACTGAGTCATTAATTTACCACTGAATGACCAATAATTTAATCATCGAGTACAATAAATTAGTGATTCGGTCTAGAAAACGAAAATGCCACTCTAATTACATCAATTAGAATGGCATTTATTGACATTAATCGTTGTTATTACCGTTAACTAATAACACACGATTAAAGTTGGAATTTTTAGTCTTGTTGTTCTGCTGCAGGTTGTGGCTCTTCAGGTTTACTGTCAATAGAAACCACTAATGGTGATGCTTGATTCATCATTTTCGCCATTAAACCTGCAATACGTTGACGCATTTCACGACGATCAACAATCATATCAATCGCACCATGCTCAAGTAAAAACTCACTACGTTGGAAGCCTTCTGGTAGCTTTTCACGTACAGTTTGCTCAATAACACGTTGGCCAGCAAAACCAATCAATGCTTTTGGCTCACCAATATTAATATCACCAAGCATTGCAAGAGAGGCTGATACGCCGCCCATTGTTGGATCTGTTAATACAGAGAAGAATGGTAAACCTTTCGCAGATAAACGCTCTAACGCAGCACTGGTTTTAGCCATTTGCATTAATGCCATTAACGCTTCTTGCATACGAGCACCGCCACTAGCAGAGAAACAAACCAATGGACAGTTTTTTTCAATGGCAGAATCAACCGCACGTACAAATTTAGTCCCAACCACTGATCCCATAGAGCCACCCATAAAAGAGAACTCAAAGGCACAGGCAACAACAGGTAGACCAAGCAACTCACCGTTCATCGCAATTAAAGCATCTTTCTCGCCTGTTGCTTTCTGGGCGGCTGATAAGCGATCTTTATATTTCTTAGAGTCACGGAACTTAAGCTTATCTTGCGGCTCAAGTTCAGCTGCAATTTCCACTTGCGTATCAGCATCAAGAAATGTTTCAAGACGACGACGCGCTTTCATACGCATGTGGTGGTCACATTTAGGACAAACTTCAAGATTGCGTTCGAGATCTGCGTGATACAGAACCTGATCACAAGACGTACATTTCGTCCAAACGCCTTCAGGGATTGATACCTTGCGCGAAGATACGATGTTACTTTTCGTTAGAATCTTTTCAAGCCAGCTCATGAATGACCTTTCTTTTTTATTCTTCGGCCAATAATGACTGAAGAGACAAATTCATTAAATATTATCTATAGATTAAAACATAATCTTATTAATCTGTAGATAAAAAACTGGTATTACCTTTGATCGTCATGATGATGTTTTTGAGTAAAAACATCAGTACACGTTAAAAACAGCCATAACATTAGTAACTGTAGACTAAACATTTAACCTGTACTGAACAAATGGCTTACAAAAATAACGGACCTAATGCCGAGCGAGGTAAATTATACTCCGCAGGATAATCAACATCGACTAAATATAAGCCGGCTGATTTTGCTGTTGGACCAGCAATACGACGATCTTTTTGTTCAAGTACCCATTTAATCCAATCCGGCTGTTTTTCACCTTTGCCGACTTTGATCAAGCTACCTGCGATATTACGTACCATATGATGCACAAACGCATTGGCTTTAATGTCGATAACAACGTAATCACCTTGGCGAGTCACAGTTAAATGTTCAAGTCGACGCCACGGACTGCGTGACTGACATTGGCTAGCACGAAATGATGTGTAGTCATGTTCACCAATTAAATACTGCGCGGCTTCATGCATTTTTTCTTCGTCAAGATGACCATGGTAATGGCTAACACCTTGTTGAAAAATAGCCGGACGCACTGAATGATTATAAATCACATAACGGTAGCGACGCGCGGTAGCAGAAAAGCGGGCATGGAAATCTTCATTAACTTCATGTGCCCAACGAACAGCAATATCTTTAGGAAGATAAGCATTTACACCCATCGTCCATGCTATCATTTTACGGTCAATATCAACATCGAAGTGAACCACTTGTCCGGTGCCATGAACACCAGTATCGGTGCGTCCAGCACAAAAAACAGCAATCGGCTGATTAGCAATGTGTGACAACGCTTTTTCTAAACGTTCTTGAACACTATCCACATCTACTTGACGCTGCCAACCACAATATTTAGCACCATCGTATTCTATACCTAACGCTATTCGCATAATCTCACTTCGACTTAATTCAACATAAACACACAGGCGATATTATTTAAGCGCCTGTTCAAAACAGAGGGTGAAGTATAGGGGATGGTGCAACAAAGGGGAAGCAATGGCGAGTTCTCAGCCCATTATCCGGGATCTACTCACCGCGTGATTGAGCCTCAAAGACACCAATGAAAACACGCTAAAACGCCACAGAAAATACTGGCTCTACAATGCGTGGGTAGTAGATTCCCTATCTCGTTCGTAACCTCACTGTAGGGAATGACGGGGTTCAGGTACAAAAAAAGCGACAGGCTTTCACCCATCGCTTTTTATCTCGAAACTCGAAACCTCGTCCCTGCTGTTCCTCGTCCCTAAATATGCCTAGTTCTTCACTTTAAACTTATCCAGTAAGGCATTCGCTTCCGCTTTTGTGTCACCCTCACCTTTTAAAACGATATCTTGCAGCAAATCAACTGCACCGCCAATATCATTCATTTCAAGATAGGCCTTCGCCAGATCCAACTGACCCGCATATTCGCCGGCACTGTCGACATCAAATTGACGAATATTAGCAAACATATCAGGAAACTCTTTCAAGCCAACATCAAGGTTTAATGGTTTCTCATCTGGATCTTCTTGATGATAATTAGGATCGTCAGCTAACAATTCATCAATGCTGATATAATTAGATAGCTTAGCCGTCGCTTTAATATCTTCTTGCGCTAAATCCGGTTGTTTAGACCAATCTTCACGCTCAAGTTCAGGCTCAGCGACCATGCTTTGCCAAACAGCAGCGTCATCTTCTGCTAATACATCTTCATTATCAGCAATCGCGCTATCAGCTGTTACTGCTAGTAGCTGATCTCGCTCATCATTATTAAGTCCACGTTGCGGCGTAACCACAGCAGAATCTGAACCATCAAACAACAAAGCATCCATATCTAAACCAGCAGAATCAGCTCGATCTTGTTTAGCTTCAGGTGATTGATCAACCTCAGATGTCACATTTTCAGATGCTGATTGTGATTTGAATCCACATTCAATCGCGTACTGTTCTAACTCATGCTGCTCTTCAAATGAGGCAAATAGCGCTTCATTTTCATCAAACTCCGGTAACGTTCTGACATCAATATTATCAAACGCATATTCCAGATGACGCGCAGTATCAAACGGGGAACAATCAGACTCAGCATTAGCACTATCATTCTCAGTAGCTGCTGGTTGACGATGCTCAGCCGCTTGTGCCGCTAGTTGCAGTTGACGAGCTACATTATCGATAGCGATTTGCTCATCAATATCTGAACGCTCATCCATTTGTTCTAATGGTAATGCTTGCGGATCATCAAAAGCTGAGTTTTCATCAAATTCAGGTAAATCATCCAAACTTAGCGGTGTGTTATGTACAGCATCCGTGGCTGGCAGCGCTGACATTTCATCTTCAAAATGATCAAATGCTGCTTGCTCATCGAAATCAGGCAGATCATCAAGATTAAACGCTGTTGCAGTCGAATCTGCAGCTAACAGTTCATCTAATAAATCGGTACTATTTTCATCAAGCTTAATTTCAGACGTTGTTGCTAATTTATCATTGTCATCAGCAAGCAGTTCATCTAATAAATCAGTACTGTTTTCCGCTAATTCAATATTGCTATCAAATGGCTGATCATCTTCACCCGCAACTAAATCATCTAATAGTTCAGTGCTACCTTCAGCAAATAATGATTCATCATCACGACTCTCTTTATGGGGAGTCATTGACATTATGTCAGGCAGATCATCGTTAAACTGGGTAAATAAAGCATCTAATTCATCTTGAGAGACTACAGTTGTACCCTCTAATTCAGCAGCAGTAGTGCCTTCTAACTTATCTACGTCTTGGGTTGATGTTTGTGCTTGTTGTAAGATCTCATCTAATAACGCTTGATCAGATAATGGCTTATCGATTTCATTATCATCTTCAGCTGATGCTGATGAAATAGTCGCTTCGTCGTATTCAGATAAATCAAAATTAGTATTATCTTCTTCACTCAGGGATTTTTCCCATAACGCAGCAAGTGCTTCATCTGCACTAGGCTCTGGCTTTGCATCAAGCTCATCCAGCGCACGCTCCATGTCTTCCAGACCAATAGCGTTATCGTTAGAGACTGAGATAGTACTAAGGTTATTATCAAATGTATTGCTATCAAAATCAGTATCAGTCGCAATGATTGCTGATTGATCAACATTACTTTCTGTAGTTTTAGTACCGTCAGCTACATCCTCGGTAATAACCGTCGCACTATCGTTTTTATTGATAACCTGATGAGGCTCGATATCTGCGAACAAATCATCATCAGCAAATAAATCATCAAGATCGTCATCATGATCAGTGCCCATCAAGTCAATGGGTGGTACAACAGCAACAGTATTATCACCATCACTTATAGGCGCAGGTAACGTGGGTTGTTCAGGATCTTCTTTCTTACGACGGAACAACAATAATGCTAATAATGCCGCAATTAAACCACCAGGAATAATGCCTGCAGCAGCCAGTGCCCACGGATTATTCGTCAACCGATCAAGCCATGTTTCAGGTGTTGGTTCTACCACAACTTCTGGTTGCTTTTGTTGTTCTAGAAATGACACCATTTGTTGGCGAATACCATCACTTTCAGTCACTTGATCTTTTAATGTCGCCATATCTTGCTGCATAGCAGATAACCGTAACCGTAATGCATGGTTACTTTCTACTAGCGCATTCATTTTAACATCAGCAACATCAACTTGTGGTTGTGCTGGTTTCGCAGGAATAATCGTCTTATTATCCCCATCAATAGCTAACGCGGCACTGTTTACCGCTGATGCCGAAGTCGTATCTTCAGGCTTAACTAATGCTTCAGTTGATTCCGTTTGAGGCGTTGCCACCTGTGGCTTAGGCGATAATTTAATCACTTTCACGGGGGTTTTAACAGCCATTGATGACTGCTCTGCCACTTGCTGATCAGCTAAACGTCTCTTTTTTAATGTAGTCGCATAAGGCGCACGTAATTGATCGGCTGCTAATTTTCGACTAACAGAACTAATACGCTGCTGTTGAATTTGATCCATTGTTGGTAATTTTAAATAACTACCTGGTAATAACGAATGGATATTATTATTTTCAAAAGCATCATGGTTAAGATCGTAGATAGCACCAATAACTTTAAAAATAGAGACATCATTATTTGGCAAATGGCGTGACGCAATACCCCACAACGTTTCATTTTCATACGTTGGGCCATAATTATGTGCCATTGCTGACGATGTCGAAAACTGTTTTGTCGGTACGTCTAGTTGGCTCGTGGCGGTATCTCGGTTAAGAGTTGCGTACGAGCTGTCTTCATTCGCGGGACCTACTATACGTATAGTATTTGCATTCACTACCGGTAAGTAAGAAGAAATAGTAACAAAAGCTACTGGTAGTACCATACGTTTAAGTATTTTTGGGATGTTAGACACTGCCTACATTCCTCTTTGGCAGAGATAAAATTGCTCGACATCGTATACAACGACTTCGAAATAATAGTTTCTTGATGATAACAATGTAGTCATAACGACCACTATCAATAACGCTTAAATAACTACATTTAAGCACAATAAGCGTCATATTATGTCAAGTTATCAGCAAAAGAAAAGCTAGCAGCTAACGAAATAAAAAAGCGACAGGCTTGCACCCATCGCTTTGTTATTTTGTTAGCAAGTTTGCTCGCACTATTCATGTTGATACACAGTAATAACGCGATCTAGACCTTACTTTTAATACGGCTAATTACAAATAATCTGCAATCAGCTTTTCAGCGATTTGAACACTATTGGTTGCTGCACCTTTACGGACGTTATCAGCGACAATCCACATGTTAAGTCCACATGGATGACTGATATCTTCACGAATACGGCCGATCATTACATGATCTTTACCAACGGCATCTGTTACTTGTGTTGGGTATTCATTATTAGGGAATACTTCAATACCGTCAGTATTTTCAAGTAAGTTAATCACATCATCTAATACGATGGGTTGATGCGTTTCAACATGTACTGCTTCGCCATGACCAAAGAATGATGACACACGCACACACGTTGGGTTCACACGAATACTTGAATCGCCTAAAATCTTTTGCGTTTCCCACACCATTTTCATTTCTTCTTTGGTGTAGCCGTTGTCCATAAACTCATCAATCTGTGGAATACAGTTAAATGCAATTTGCTTATCGTAAGCTTTGGTTTCAATTGGCAAACCATTAAGCAATTTTGCTGTTTGCCCTGCTAGTTCATCGATGCCTTTACGGCCTGAACCAGAAACAGACTGATAAGTCGCAACGTTAATACGATCAATACCGTAAGCATCTTGAATTGGCTTCAGCGCAACTAACATTTGAATCGTTGAACAGTTAGGATTAGCGATAATGTTACGGTTACGATAATCTGCAATCGCTTCTGGGTTCACTTCTGGAATAACCAACGGTACATCATATTCGTAACGGAATTCAGAGGTATTATCGATAACGATAACACCTTGTTCAGTGGCAATAGGTGCCCAATGGCGTGATGCTTCCGCACCTGCTGAGAACAAAGCAATTTGCACTTGGCTCCAGTCGAAATCTTCTACATCACGAACGCGCTTTGATTTACCTTTAAAACGTAACGCTTTACCTGCGCTACGATCACTTGCCAGCAAGTAAAGATTGCGAACAGGAAAATTACGTGCTTCTAGCACTTCGACCATAGCTTCGCCTACTGCGCCTGTCGCGCCAAGTATTGCGATATCATATTCCTGACTCATTGAGTGACCTCTACTACTGTAAAACCTAATTTAGCCAGCGACTCTACCGCAAACTCGGCCTTCGCCGCTACTGTAATCGCACTATATTCACGTCGATCCCAGTAATTTTTACGCATTAGATCAAATGCGGTGGCCATTTTGCGGTTATCGTCACCAGCTGCTAACATTTCACGACGGAAAATACCGTCGTCTTTACGGACATCATAAACTAACTGGATCAAGCTAAATAACGTTACTTCGTCCCATTGTCTGCTTAATTGCACTTGCGGTACAGGCGCAATCGGTAATAAATCACTCGCTAACGCATGGTGTTTACTACTCAAAAACTGACAAAAACTGTTAAACACCATCGTGGTTCCACGCGCTTTACCTTCAAGCCCATATCCTGCCACATGGGGAGTCGCAAACGCTAATAGCGGTAATAATTCCAAATCAACTAACGGTTCTTGCTCAAATACATCTAACACGGCGGTTAATGTTTTACCTGAACCATTGGTTGCAGCTTGTAATACTTGTTTTAGGGCCTGATTATCCACCACAGGACCACGCGCTGCATTGATTAAAATCGCATTTGGCTGCATCGCTGCTAGAAAATCAGCATCCACTAAATGATGGGTTGGATAATCGCCATCACGTGTTATCGGAGTATGAGTAGTGATCACATCACACTCTGCCAATAAACGCTCAAGTGAATCAAACTGACGCTTATCACCTTGTGCTTGCTTTAGCGGATCATTTAATAAATAACGAATACCGAGCGCATCAAGACATTTGGCTAAATACGTTCCTACGTTACCCGCACCGATAATACCGATAGTGCGATCAAATATAGAAAAATCCTGTTGCTGGCCTAATACCATCAAGCTACTTAATACGTATTCTGCAACGCCTACTTTGTTACAACCGGACGCTGCGGTAAACGTAATACCCTTTGCGGCTAATAAATCCTGATCGACATGATCTTGACCTGCGGTTGCGGTACCCACAAATTTAAGTTTGTCGGCTTTAGCAATAAGATCTGCATTCACTTTGGTTACAGAGCGAATCATTAAGGCATCAATACCCACTAAATCATCAGCGGTTAAAGTACGTCCAGGTTTTGCAATAACGTCACCTAACTGGCTAAATAATTGCTGAGCATACGGCATGTTTTCATCGATAAGGATTTTCATTAAGGCTTTCCCTGCTTTACTTAATCAGCGCCGAATAAATCTCGGGTATAAACTTTATCTTGTACGGCTTCAAGTTCGATCGCCATACGGTTAGACACAATAACATCAGACATTTCTTTAAAGGCGTCGAAATCTTTTATCACTTTAGAATTAAAGAATTCATCTTCTTCAAGTACCGGTTCAAATACCACTACTTCAATGCCTTTGGCTTTTATGCGCTTCATAATACCTTGAATGCTTGATGCGCGGAAATTATCAGATCCTGATTTCATGATTAAACGATAAATACCAACAATTTTAGGCTGTTTCGCTATGATGGAGTCAGCAATAAAATCTTTACGAGTAGTATTCGCATCAACAATAGCACCAATAATATTATTCGGCACATCTCGGTAATTAGCACGTAACTGCTTGGTATCTTTAGGCAGACAGTAACCACCATACCCAAATGAAGGATTATTATAATGGTTACCAATTCGAGGATCTAAACCAACACCTTCAATAATTTGACGACTATCTAAGTTTAGCGCTTCAGCATAACTATCAAGCTCATTAAAATAAGCGACCCGCATAGCAAGGTAAGTATTTGAAAATAACTTAACCGCTTCAGCTTCTGTTGATTCAGTAAATAACACCGCGATATCTCGTTTTTCCGCGCCTTGCTTTAAAAGATTTGCAAATTTCTCAGCGCGTTCTGAACGCTCACCCACAATAATACGCGAAGGATATAAGTTATCATAAAGGGCACGACCTTCACGTAAAAACTCAGGTGAGAACATAATATTATTAATACCAAATTGTTGTTTGATACTTTCAGTATATCCAACCGGAACCGTTGATTTGATAACCATCATCGCCGTTGGATTTTTTGCTATAACATCTTTAATCACCGCTTCTACTGAGCTGGTATTAAAATAGTTAGTGATTGGATCATAATCTGTTGGGGTTGCAATAATCACAAACTCAGCACCATCATAAGCATGTGTTGCGTCAGTTGTGGCAACAAGGTTCAACATTTTGTGTTGTAAAAAGTCTTCAATCTCCTGATCAACAATGGGAGATAAACCTTGATTAATAAGTGCAACTTTCTCTTCGATAATATCAAGTGCTACAACTTCGTTATGCTGTGATAACAAGACCGCATTAGACAAACCAACATAGCCTGTACCTACGACAGTAATTTTCATTACTCACCCCAATAAATTAATGTGTAAGTAATGATTATTCACTGCTTACTTATTATGACTTAGTTTAACTGAAAACAATTTAGAAAGAAAAAATCTCAAGCTATCTACGATCTATTTACCGCATGATCGAGCCCAAAAAGCACCAGAAAAAACACGCTAATATTCTACGGAAAACACGAACTTTACGACGCGCAGATAGTAGATGGCAGATTCCCTATCTCGTTCGTAACTTCACGGTAGGGAATAACGGGGAGATTTAGACACAAAAAAGCGACAGGCTTTCACCTATCGCTTCTTATTTACGCTGTGATTCTCAAAAAACGAAATCTCGCTACTCGAAACCTCGTCCCTCGAAAAC
Source organism: Photobacterium carnosum (assembly GCF_021236965.1). Classification (NCBI taxonomy): domain Bacteria; kingdom Pseudomonadati; phylum Pseudomonadota; class Gammaproteobacteria; order Vibrionales; family Vibrionaceae; genus Photobacterium; species Photobacterium carnosum. The sequence continues at coordinate 268,585 of NZ_WMDN01000004.1, forward strand.
TAATTCTTACGCTTCGTATTTCTTGATGACTAATGTTGCGTTTGTGCCACCGAAACCAAAGCTATTAGACATAACAGTTTTAAGTTCAACATCGCGCTTTTCAGTTACGATATCAAGACCTTTAGCTGCTTCATCTAGGTTTTCAATGTTGATACTTGGCGCAACAAAGCCGTGCTCTAGCATTAACGTTGAGTAGATAGCTTCGTGAACACCAGCCGCACCTAGTGCGTGACCTGTCATTGCTTTTGTTGCAGAGATTGCAGGGCTATGACCACTAAATAGCTCTTGAATAGCACCAAGTTCTTTTAGATCGCCAACAGGTGTTGATGTACCGTGAGTATTGATGTAATCAACAGGACCATCAAGGTCTTTCATTGCCATCTTCATACAACGTACCGCGCCTTCACCTGATGGAGCGACCATGTCGTAGCCGTCAGATGTTGCGCCATAACCTACGATCTCGCCGTAGATTTTTGCGCCACGCGCCAATGCGTGCTCAAGTTCTTCAATAACCACCATACCGCCGCCACCAGAGATAACGAAACCGTCACGGTCAGCATCATAAGTACGTGATGCTTTTGATGGATCATCGTTGTACTTAGTAGACAACGCACCCATTGCATCAAACATCATGGTTAGTGACCAATCAAGTTCTTCACCGCCACCAGCAAACACAACATCTTGCTTGCCTAGTTGAATAAGCTCAACTGCGTGACCAATACAGTGTGCAGATGTCGCACATGCAGAACTCATAGTGTAGCTAACACCGCGAATTTTAAACGGCGTTGCTAAACAAGCAGAAACTGTTGAGGACATAGTACGCGGTACCATGTAGGGACCAACACGCTTAACGCCTTTCTCACGAATAATATCTACTGCATGATATTGGTTGTATGATGATGCACCACCAGAACCAGCAACTAAACCTGTACGCTCGTTAGATACTTGATCTTCAGCTAGGCCAGAGTCAGCAACCGCTTGCTCCATTGATAGGTAAGCAAATGCAGCAGCATCACCCATGAAACGCATTTTCTTACGATCAATGTGCTCTGAAGGAATGATTTTCAGATCACCCCAAACATTTGAACGCAATTTCATTTCAGCGAATTGCTCAGAGTAATTAATACCTGATTTGCCTGTTTTTAGGGATTCTAATACTTCAGCAACGTTGTTACCGATACTAGATACAATACCCATGCCTGTAATTACGGCTCGTTTCATGATGAATTCCTACTGATATTAATGGAAATACCTAGTCATTTTATAGAACAACAACTGCCCTATATCAATGACTAGAATACGTCCCAAACGGCTTTAAAATCTGCGTTCACATTCGCTCTTCGTTAGCTACAGCGAACGAAAACACGCGATATTAAAGATGTTTGGGCCGATAATGCCTAATTTAACTTTCTCATTACAACAAACAAAAAAGTTAATGATTATTTAGTATGAGAACTATAACGGCTTTGCTACTGAAAAGTGGTCAGCTTTCCTGTATTTCAGGTACAATCTAATCAAAATTGCCCTTCAATCGCATTTAGAGCCCATAATTGATGTATTTTTATGCATAAAGTGGTGACAAAATGCTCAGCAGCTAAACAAGAGGTTCGTTTGTCTCGTCCCACTTCTGTAAAGTCCACACTTCGAATTAACAATGCCATCCTTAATTGGAACGACGTAGGTAGCCCATTATCGACTGACTTTGACGATATTTATTTCTCAAATGACGATGGACTAGAAGAATCACGTTATGTGTTCATCAAACAAAATGGTTTACCTAAACGCTGGCATGATTTTGATCGACGTCGATTTGTAGTTGCTGAAACAGGTTTTGGTACTGGGCTTAATTTTTTCGCGTTATGGCAAACATTTAAAGCCTTTCGTGAACAATACCCACAAGCAACCACCAAAGAATTACACTTTATTAGCTTTGAAAAAGCGCCAATCACTAAACAAGATCTGCTCAAAGCACACCAAGTATGGCCAGAACTGGCTGAGTTTACTCAAAAGCTTGATCAACATTATCCACCAGCCGTTGCCGATTGTCACCGTATTGTGCTTGAAGACGGTATGATCACCCTTGATTTATGGTTTGGCGACATTAAAGACTGTATGCCTCAAGTTTGGATCGGCAATGACGGTATTGTTGATGCTTGGTTCTTAGATGGTTTTGCGCCAAAGAAAAACCCTGAAATGTGGAACCAAGCCATCTTTAACGGTATGGCTAACATGGCACGATCTGGATGTACGCTTTCCACCTTTACGGCCGCGGGGTTTGTTCGTCGAGGTTTAAGTGACGCTGGCTTTGATATCAAAAAAGCCAAAGGGTTCGGTATTAAACGTCATATGACAGTGGGCACTGTTATAAAAAACCACCAGCAAGCGAATTTTAAGCCTTGGTTTGCGCGTAGTTCACAACAAGCACCTCAATCTGAGCCCAACGATATTGCAATTATTGGTGGTGGTATTGCCTCCGCCACTACCGCTATCGCATTGATTCGTCGTGGTCAATCCGTCAATTTATATTGTGCAGATAGCGAATTAGCTCAAGGCACATCAGGTAATCGTCAAGGGGCGGTCTATCCCCTCCTTAATGGTGAACATGATTCACTCTCACGCTTTTTCGCACCAGGCTTTATTTTTGCACGTCAATTTATTGAACAAGCAGCCCAACATTGTCAGTTTGATCATGATTGGTGTGGCGTCACTCAATTAGCATGGGATGAAGACGGCAAAAACCTCACCGAGGCTGAAAAACAACACGCACTCACCACTAATAATAAAATATCAGCGCGTCAAACTCAAAAATTGGATTGTATGTTGGCTGGTGGATTTCCAACATCGTTAGTACAAGGTTTGAATGTAGAACAAACACGAGCCATCACCGGTGTTGAAACGAATTGTCGCAGTGTTAATTACCCGCTTGGTGGTTGGTTATGTCCGCAACAATTAACTCAGGCATTAATTGAATCAGCAGTGAAGACAGGCAAACTGACATTACACCTTAATAGTGATATTACGGCACTTGAGCAAATTGAAACCGAGAATAATCACCACCAATGGCAGTTAACGTTAACTAATGGCACAACGGTTAATCACACGACTGTTGTGGTGGCGAATGGTCATCGCTTAGGTCAATATCCACAAACAGCCCCGATTCCAACCTCATCAGTACGGGGTCAAGTTAGCCATGTACCAACGAATACGCAATTATCCAAACTTAAAACCGTACTTTGTTATGACGGCTATTTAACCCCAGCCAATACCAATACTGACATCCATTGTATTGGTGCTAGCTATACTCGTGATAATTGCGATCTTGATTACAATAAAGACGATCAGCAGCAAAACAAACAACGGTTATTGGATAGCGTTCCCGCGACAGCACCATGGGCGAGTAAAATTGATGTTGATGCATTAGATCAACCCTCACGCGCACGCATTGGCGTCCGTTGTGCCAGTCGTGATCATTTACCGTTTGTTGGTAATGTGTGTCGTTATGATGATTTGATTAAGCAATATCGTGATTTAAGAGATAACCAGCTTTACGCTCAGAATATACCTGTTTATAAGAATTTATTTGCGATTGTCGGATTAGGCTCGCGTGGGTTAAGTTCAGCGCCACTGCTAGGTGAGTTATTAGCATCACAGATCTGCGGTGATCCATTACCACTACCACACTCAGTGCTTGATGATCTCCACCCAGGACGAATGTGGGTACGGAAATTAGTGCGTGGGAAAGAGGTTAAATAGCGGTTTCGAGGTGCGAGGACAAAGCAGGGACGTATAAGAGTAGAAGCTAAAACAATACTGCCTATTATTCGTCATCTCGGAAGCTGAGGGACGAAGCTATCCGCGATCTATTTACCGCGTAATTGAGCCATACAGACACCAATGAATACAGTTACTCTACGACGCGCTTATAGTAGATCCCCTATCTCGTTCGTAACCTCACTGTAGGGAATGACGGGGTGAGGCTTAGCATTCATTATTTCAAATACCGTAGCCTATTATTCGTCATCTCGGAAGCTGAGGGACGAGGCTATCCGCGATCTATTTACCACGAGATTGAACCATACAAACACCAGTGAATACAGTTACTCTACGACGCGCTTATAGTAGATTCCCTATCTCGTTCGTACCTCACTGTAGGGAATGACGGGGTGAGGCTTGGCATTCATTATTTCAAATACCGCTGCCCATTATTCGTCATCTCGGAAGCTGAGGTACGAAGCTATCCGCGATCTATTTACCGCGTGATTGAGCCATATAGACGCAAGTGAATACACGCTAAAATCCCACGAAGAACATAAACGCTACGACGCGCGGAGGCAGATTCCCTATCTCGTTCGTACCTTACTGTAGGGAATGACGGGGTGAGGCTTGGCATTCATCATTTCCCATACCGCTGCCTATTATTCGTCATCTCGGAAGCTGAGGGAACGAAGCTATCCGTGATCTATTTACCGCGTGATTGAGCCATACAGACGCCAGTGAATACAGTTATTCTACAACTTGCGGATAGTAGATTCCCTATCTTGTTCGTACCTCACTGTAGGAAATGACGGGGTGAGGCTTGGCATTCATCATTTCCAATACCGCTGCCTATTATTCGTCATCTCAGAAGCTGAGGTACGAGGCTATCCGCGATCTATTTACCGCGTAATTGAGCCATATAGACACCAATGAATACAGTTACTCTACGACGCGCGGAGGCAGATTCCCTATCTCGTTCGTAACCTCACTGTAGGGAATGACGGGGTAAGGATTGGCATTAAAGAAACCAATGAATACAGTTACTCTACGACGCGTGGATGGTAGATTCCCTATCTCGTTCGTAACCTCACTGTAGGGAATGACGGGGGTTGGGTTCGTACATTCACAGTAAAAAATAACAGGCTTGGTTATCACAATAAGCTATCGTACAAATCTAACCACTGTGGATTATTCTCCGTAATTAATTGCTCCTTCCATGAACGACGCCACTTCTTTAGTTGCTTTTCTCGCGCAATCGCAGCGTGCATGGTGTCAAATACTTCATAATGCACTAAGTGGTGTACTTGATACTTTTGCGAAAAACCAACCACCACATTATTTTTATGCAGCCAAATACGGGCAACTAATTGGCTAGTTACCCCTATATAAAGTACTGTTTTCAACTCTGAAGTTAAAATATAAACCGCAGGCTCTCTACTCACTCGCGGCTATAATCACCGTCGCTTCTGGTTTCACTTTTCGTAATTCAGTCGCTAAAGCGGTTTGTGCCTCTAAATCACCATGCACGACTTTAATCACTTGTGGACCTTGCTCAATATCAGCCACAAAACTCACAAGATCTTCTTGCGCAGCATGGGCCGAATAGCCTGACAATTGATGAATCTGTGCCTTAACATCAACTACCTTATCGTCAATTTTAATCACTTTTTCACCATCCACTAATGCGCGTCCGGTGGTGCCTTGGGCTTGATAACCTGCAAAAATCACATCGGTACGTTTATCAGCTAATAAGGCTTTTAAATAATTCACCACTCGCCCACCAGAGCACATACCGCTCGCGGCAACAATAATTGCAGGCTCTCCTGAATGTTGAAGTCGATTTACCAATTCAATATGATCGGCATGGCTATCAATAGTAATGCATTGATCAAAGGCGAGTGGATGCCGCCCCATATAACGCCTTTGCTTTGCTTCTTTGGCCCATAGCTCATGAAAATAGCGATATTGTTCCGTCACCTTTTGTGCCAGTGGCGAATCTAATATTATTGGTAAACGTTTCCAAACCCGTTTAATGGTTTGATCTTCATTAGGATCAACATCAACCTCTGCAATAATATTTTCAAGATCAAATAATAATTCTTGGGTACGACCAACACTAAAGGCAGGAATAATAATCGCCCCACCATCTTGTAATGAACGCTCAATAATCTGTTTTAATACTCGTTGTCGATGTTCAAGCTGGTGGTGAGGTTTATCGCCATACGTACTTTCAATTACCAACGTGTGCGCAGATTTCGGAGCAATAGGATCGGTTAATAATGGCGTATTTTTAGGTCCAAGATCACCACTAAAAACGACAATTTCATTGGTTGGCAATTTGATTTCAATATAAGCAGAACCCAGAATATGCCCCGCAGGTCGAAAACGGATCTTAACTAGCTCGCCAGTCGGTAACACAACTTGCGCCCAGCAATCATAAGGCACAGGACGAATTCGCTGATGTATTAACGCTAATGCCTTTTCACACTGTTTTTTATTGAGCCCTAACTGAATTTTAAGCCCATCTTCCAACATTAACGGCACTAATGCAGCAGTTGCTTCGGTGGTATAAATCGGGCCAGAAAAGCCTGCGGCAAGTAACCACGGCAAACGCCCAATATGATCAATATGGCTATGAGTCAGTAATAACGCAGCCATCTTATTAATATCAAATTCAATATCTAGTGTCTCACGGGCTTCTTTTCCCTGAAATAAACCACAATCAATTAATAAGCTATTATCACCAATAATAAGCTCATGACATGATCCCGTTACTCCTGTTTTCGCACCATGATGAACAATCTTCACCTCTCTCTCCCCTACCTATAATCAATAAGAGTTCTATAATGACAGCGCACAGATATTGTTAGAAATGTTAACAAGTAGAAATAAGAGGCATTCGCGGTTAAAATGTTAATGCAATGTAACAAACATTACGTTGTACTTAATGGATCACAAAAAAACACCTCAACATGTACAATCAAAGACAGATTAAATGTAATAGCCCTCCGATGACATATTAAGAGAGCTTACCGATTATGTACCCGATCATTATTGCGATTCATGGCCGAGGAAATAAACTGCCAACCACAACCTTAAGTGCACATTGGCAGCAAGCACTTAAACATGGCTTACAACGTTATAATCAATCACAGCTACATCCTCAGATTGATTTTAAAATGGCCTATTATGCTGATCACTTTTATCAACAACCATTAGTGCTATCAGCCTCCACGACCACCGCGATTCCACATATTTACACCATTAAACCGTTACCAGCACGTAATAGTAACCATAATAATCAACTGCGATTAACGACCACTAACGCCTCTCTGTGGAGTGCTAAAATTGCAGAATGGATGGAAGATAAATTCAATGTGTTTTCTTTTATTTCAAAACCGTTTTTAAAATCACTGTTACCTGACATTCATCATTACTTTCATGATAAAAACTATCAACAAGCTGTCGAACAACCATTAATAAAACTGCTTAATCAATATCAACATCGACCGATTATTTTACTCAGCCATTCAATGGGTACTGTAATCGCTTATAACGTACTGCATCAACTTAGCCGCCAAACGACGCCACCACAAATTAGCACATGGTTTACGTTTGGCTCACCACTTGGGCTTACCAGTGTCAAAGGCTTTTTACCCAAAATAACCCAACAACAGAGCGTTAAAAAATTAGCGACGCCAGATTGTGTCACCGAGCAATGGATCAATGTCAGTGATAAAACCGACATCGTATGCATCGATCATGATTTAAGTGATGATTACCTTGCTAATCGCCATCAAATAAAACCTCAAGATTGTTATATCACCAATGATTATCCGGGTAATTCACACAAATCATATGGTTATTTATGGAGTGATGTTATCGCGAAATATGGAATACCAAAGGTGACATTATGAAACCCTTTATATTATTAGATCCCGGTCATGGCGGCATTATTAATGGTGTTTACCAAACCGCAGGCAAACGCTCACCATTATGGTCGAACGGTAAACAGTTATTTGAAGGGGAATTTAATCGCGCCATCACCCAAGGCATAAGCCAAGCACTAACCTTACACGACATTGAAAATAAAATTATTGTGCCAGAGCTAGAAGATATCAGCCTTCGCACCCGCGTTAATCGTGCCAACCATTTAGCCACCCAATACCCTAATCACCAATGCTTACTAATTTCAGTCCATGCCAATGCTGGCGGTGGCAAAGGGTTTGAGGTTTATACCAGTCACGGTCAAACCACTAGCGACACCATTGCCGATCATATTGCTCACGCTTTTACGCAAGCATTTCCTAATAAGCCACTACGAAGTGATTACAGTGATGGCGACAGTGATAAAGAGCGCGGCTTTTATATGTTAAGAAAAACTCACATGGCGGCGGTATTAACCGAAAATTTCTTTATGGATAATGAAAGCGAATGTTGTTTAATATTAATGTCACCAACAGGCCGACAGAAAATTATTGATTATCATGTAAAAGGGATTTTGGAGTGGGTACAGCAGGAAAAAGAAAAAAGAAAAAAGGTGAGAAAGAACAAGTAGAGCAAGGGAATACAGGCTAGTTTTTTATAACACCCAAATAATATCAATGTGATAGGTATTAATTCCGACGAGACTCGACTTAAATTCGATAACGTCTTTGATGATCACCACATACAAAAACGCCCATATTAGCGAACCAATACGGGCGTTTAATTAACAATAATCAAAATCAAATTTTCATCGTTGATTTTAACGGTGTTAAATCAAGAGACTCAGCAAACGATACTTCATTTAACGATTGAATATACGCACTAAACGCTTCGCCTAAGACTTTATCACGCATCGCATATTCAACAAAGGCTTTGGCATAACCAAGCTTATCACCACAATCATGCGAACGGCCTGTCATGTGGAAAGCTTCAACGGTTTCATCTTTCATCAGCATATCAATAGCATCAGTTAGTTGGATCTCATCCCCTGCCCCTGGTGGTGTCATTGCTAGCTTATCCCAGATGTTGTGAGATAAAACATAACGACCTACAACAGCAAGGTTAGACGGTGCATCTTCAACCGCAGGCTTTTCAACCATACGTGTCATAGGGCAAGAGTCACCGCCTTTAAGATCAACACCGTTACAGTCAACCACTCCATACTTAGACACATCACTCATTGGTACAGCTTCAACCATAATTTGGCTGGCCCCTGTTTGCTCAAAGTGCGCGATCATCGCGGCGAGGTTTTCTATTTTTTGATCAGCGGTGTATTCATCTAAAATCACATCAGGCAACACCACTACAAATGGCTGATCGCCAATCAGTGGTTTAGCACACAAAACTGCATGACCTAAGCCTTTTGCTTGCCCTTGACGCACATGCATAATCGTCACGTCTTTCGGACAAATTGCTTTCACTTCATCTAGCAACTGACGTTTAACACGCGCTTCTAAAGTCGCTTCTAATTCAAAAGAAGTATCAAAGTGGTTTTCAATCGCGTTTTTAGAAGAATGGGTAACAAGAATAATTTCTTTAATACCCGCATTCACACATTCATTAACAATGTATTGAATAAGTGGCTTATCAACGATTGGCAGCATTTCTTTGGGAATAGCTTTGGTTGCGGGTAGCATACGAGTGCCAAGGCCAGCGACAGGGATGACTGCTTTTTCTATTTTGTTGTTCACGAAAGACCTTCTTTAATAAGTAGATAAATATTAGTTAACACAATGTGATACTCGCCCCTTATTATTAAGAAACTTACTCTCTAATAAATGCCAACTCATGTAAGCTAAAACTAAAACTATCAACAATGTTTTAATAATGGCTGAATTGGGGTTTGAAAATTCATTCATGCTCATCATCATTTGAATAACTGGGAAATGCCATATATAAATACCATAGGATAAATCTCCTATACTACTTTTGACTTTCACAATAGGGATACAGAAAGCGATGAAAAAAACTATAACACCAACAGCTATGGGAATAATAAATTCATAATCAGAATATAATAATAATACAGAAAAAGGAGTCGCTGCAATTATTATTTTTTTATATAATGGATTAGAAATATCGATGAAATTAAAAAAAGCACCAACCATAAAATAAGACATTAAAGAAGGTAATTGATTATTTAATGACTTATTAATATGATAATTTTCGATTAGAAAACAAATAAAATAAAATCAAAGATAGCATATAAAATGCTATTGTTAATTTTTCTTTAGAATAAAACTTATGTAAATATCCATATATAATTGGAACAGATATATAAAACATAACTTCAATTTTTATCGTCCACAGAGAGCCATTTATTGAATTATGATATCCAATCCCACTAAAAACACCAGGCAAGGATGGTTGAAGATAATTAAAGAAAAGCAGATTAGATAACAAGTACTTTACCCCACCGGATAAGTAGTCATCTATACTAGAGGTTGTTAAGAATAAACCTGTAAAAAAAGAAACCATGATAACAGTAAAATATAATGGATATATCCTCATAAATCTAGATTTTATATAAACTTTTAAATCTTTATTTTTAAAATAACTTTTAGTTATTAGATAACCACTTATAACAAAAAAACATTTGACAGCAAAACTACCAGAAAAGATTAGTAAATAATCTATATTAGCTAGTACTCCTATATGATAAAACACTACCATTATAGCTAATAAAAGTCTAAGTAAATTAAAATTATTTTGAACTGACTTCATAATGCACATAAAAATTAAGACTTAATAGTTGACGAAAATTTTGTTATCTTTTTTTTAGATAATAAGAATCTAAGTACGCTACAAATATGCCAATACAAATGCTTTGAAAATAACTTTCTATTAGCATGTTTAGCATAATGTAATGCTTTCACTTCAGGATAATAAATAATTTTACAACCTTGCATATAACTTCGATAACAAATATCTATATCTTCACAGTACATAAAATATAATTCATTAAATCCTTTTAACTTTTTATAATGTTCAGCAGTAAACGCTAAAAAATAACCCGCAGCCCAATCAACATTTTGAGCTTTATTAATTGCACTTTTATCTATGATTGAATCATTACCTAATCCTACAAAAGAGAATATGAATTGTTTAATTGTTGGAAATTTTCTAACCGAATTATCATATATACAAAAATCTTTATCTTTAAACAAGTTTATAGCTGCAAATTTCATCTTATTTACTATCATTAATGACTCTAGCTTATATAACTCAGACTTTTCAATATACACATCTGGATTTACAACATAAAATAAATCATCATCTTTCATATTAAGATTTGATATACAATAATTAAATATATAATTGTTATTACTACCAAATCCCAAATTGAAATTATTATCTATATGGTGAACATTCCTATAACAACTTAAGAATGAAAAATCCTCACCTGGAATATTACTTTTAATGATGATGTTGAAATCATCACTTAGCTTTTCTAAACAGTTTATTTTTCTTATTAAATTTTCATGTCCATGAGAAATAACAGCGATAAAAATAGCCACTTTAACCCCTTACTTATTTACAATATTAATATATAGCTTCTGATATTTTTCAGACATTACAATATCTGTATAATCTTTTGAAAATTTCATATTTATGTTTTTAGATAATGTATCAGAATTATTAACCGCTTTTTCCACTGCTAAAGATAAAGATTCAATGTCACCATAATTATAAAATGATATTTCATCATTACTAAATACTTCTTTTACAACATCTAAAGAAGAACATACGATAGGAAGACTATGTGATGCAGCTTCTAATAACGAAAGAGGCATACCTTCAGAGTGAGATGTCATAATAAAAATATCAAACACACTCAAAAACTTATTAACATCATGTGTTTTTTCTATAAAAATGCAACGTGAGTATACTTTTTTATTTTTAGCATAACTTTTAATATTTTCAAGTTCAGGACCATCTCCAACCAAAATAAAAAAATATTTATCACCACCTTTATAAGTCAATAAATCAATAACTTGATTGAATCCTTTCCTTTTTACAATATTTGCACATGCACCAAGAAAAATACACGTTGAATTGTCTTTTTTTATTTCTAAAATCTGCTTATCCATACTGATATCATCAGTCAAAACAGGCCGGCCATTATAAATAACAGAGTAATTCTTTATGAAATTATACTTTTTCCTTTGGGTATTCGTTAAAAAAACAACTTTATCTGAAAATAAAAGGACACTCTTCCATAAATAACTTATAAAAACACTAATTATTTTCCCATGAGACATTTTTAAATCATTTTCCATATCAGAGTGTAATGTTGATATATGCCTCTGTATAGTCGAACGATTTATGAAACAAAATAAATCAGGTCTTAATAAGTGAGAATGTACAATATCATAATTTTCAAAATTAATTCGTGAGAAAAAGGAGTCAACTTTAATTAATTTCACTTTTGATGAAAAGTTAATTTCTTTTATTTCATCAAAATAAAAAATAGAAACATTCCAAGACATTGGAAGATTATCTATTATATCTTTAATTACTATCACTGGCCCTTTATTAGCCAATGATGTAATAACAAAAGCAATATTCATAAATAAAAACACTTACTAATTATGAGAGAAAAATCCTTTGACTTTTCCAAAAAATGTATAATAATGATACTTAATCATTACAGGGTTAAATTTCAAAATATATAAACCAAATCCTACTATATTCTTCAATAAAGAATAAGAAACAAATATATATGAATACTTATATTTTTTATATAAGTATCCAACACTATACATATGTGTCTTAGCTCTTTCTATGACTAATTTTGAATCTCTTTCTATCGGTATATCGTGCCTAGAGACTAAGTCTGGATCATAAATTACTAGTATATTATTTTCCATTGCACGCAGTGGAAACTCAATATCTTCACCTGCACTAGTTAATGTTCCTGACCCTAAACCTAGCTTTTCATCAAATCCACCTAACTCAATATAAATACTTCTCTTAACACATAAACTTATAGAGGAAACTCTTTTCCATATGTTATATTTATCACAACTACCTTTATTCCTATCAAATCTCGCAATGTTTATATTGTTATGATTTGCAGCACGAAAAGTTAATATATCTAAAGAACCAATTTTTTTATTTAGTCTAGATATAAATGATTTATCGTACCAACAATCATCATCGGGGAATAATAGGTACTCGCCAATAGCTATTTTTACACCTACGTTTCTAGCTCGAGATAATCCTTTAGGACTAGTGGTGAATTTAATTTCTAGTTGATTTTTATACACCTCAAATAAATTATCATCGATTCTAGGTTTAGTTTGATCCACAATAATTAGTTCAAAACATTTTTCAGTTTGAATAAGAATACTATCTAAAAATCTTTTTAATAAATTAATATCAGGATTAAGTGTAGCAAGTATAAGACTATATTTTATTTTTACCATTAAAAAAACCCCAAATAAAGACCATTTGTTATATTTCTAAAAAAAACATTCATAAAAAACATTACAATATATAAAAAAATAAATATCCAGCCAATCAATATCCGATTTTTTACCGCGTTTTGAATTATCATTGGTACTAGTATTAACTCAGAAATAGTTAATATTGAAGATATCCTTGCAGCTAATATTGCGATACTTGAAAAACTGATAAGCCAACAAACTCCAATTAAGAAATAACAATAGTAAGTACTATAAAGCTTGTTATTAGAAAAATAATATAAAGCTAGAAAAATAATTATTATTTGTTTTATTGTATTTGGATTTAAAAGTCCAAGATCATAGTTATATAAATTCCATTCAGTATAGTTATTAACCCCATTAGGAAGGATACCTAACAAATTGGAATATTGAATAATTACTGCTGGTATATTGAAAAAATAAAATGAAAATGATAATAATAAGAGAATAAATGATATTTTTTTAAAATTATCTCCTTTAAAAAACAAACTAAAAGTATATGGAATCAATGCAATAAGAGCGGAAGAATGAAAATAGCCAGATAATACTATATATATAAATGCCATCTTATTCTTTCTATGTGCCTGAGATGATATAGCAACTAAAAGTAAAGCACTTGCTAATCCAGCTCTTATCTGTATCATTTCTTTATTTAAAAATGCATGTGCAAAATAAATAAAAACAGAAAAAAATGCCAATTTACTATCTTTTGTTATAATATAAAAAACAGAAAAAACACTTATAAATGCGAATGTGACAAAAGTTGCATCTAAAGATCCCGTATTACTATAAACAAATCCAGATAAAAGTTTAAATAAAAAATCGCCATGAATATTATTATATTCACTTATTGGTAAGATAGCTGATTGCTTTATAATCTCAGAATATGCAATATAATCATTGCTTGTTAAGTTAAAACCAGCAATTACAATTAGTAAAAAAGCAACGATAAATAGAATGGATTTTGAACTGTAATCAAAATTCTTATCAATTAAATTATATAACTGAAGCAGAGCTCCAATTAGTAAAATAGAAAAAATCAAGTAAAATAATATCATTTATACCGCTTTAAATTAAAAATTGAAAACCGACTAAATAAAATTTATTACCTAATCGGCTAAAATATCAAGCTATATATTTTTCTTTAAATATTCTTTTGTTATATTCCTTAATTTTTCTAATTCTTTTTGCTCATCCTTTATATTATATTTTGGATTTATTTTATCAAACTTATCACCAACTTTAACTAAACAATTTTTTATATTAAGCTTACTTAATAATGATGATTGCCTATCATCCGCGCAACCTAAATCATTTACAACTGAATACATTGGTATACCAAAATTTGCAGCAAAAGCAGTTCCATGAAATGATGATGTAACAACATATGATGCATTTTCAAAAAGTTGTAAAAAATGTTCTACGGAAATATCTGAACAATTCTTATATTTAATACCTTGATTACCTGGGATATCAGTAAAAGAATAAACTTCTAACCCAGTTTCTTTCTGAAGTTTTAACAATAATTCATAGATATATGGACGAGGATCAAAAGAATGAGTTATTAAGTAAAAAATTATGTATTTTTTCCCTTTATATATTTCTTTCTTATTTTTTGAAAAATCAGACCACTCTTTAAAACTTAGAGCCAATGTAGGATCTAAAGTTACCTCAGCAAAGTTACCGGTTAGTTCCTTTATAACTTTATTTGCATTAGAGTCTCTAATTGAAATTTTTGAATATTCTTTTAAATATTTCTTAAAGTCACTTATATATATATCAGAAAGCGAATTATCAGCCATACTTGCTGAAAATGATATTTTCTTTGATTTAGGAGGAGAAAAAGCTAGCAAAAAAGTATTATCTCCTCTTGTATGTTTTACATTCCAAGTCTGATCACTTCCAGTTATATATGTATCATACTCTGGTGGATTATTTAAAATCTCTTCAGGTGAATTATATTCAACAGATAAATCTAAGTAATCGTTAATAGCATTTTCAATACTTTTTCTTTTTCTATGACTCTTTAATAGACCTAATGGATAAATACGGTCATGTATAACAGTCTTAATATTTCTCAAATCAGGTAAACCGTTATTATATTGCCATTCATTCGGAAACTTATAATCTATGATCTCACAGCAAAAACCCATATCATTAATAATTTTTTGAGTGGCATAAGTTTGTAAAAAAGAACCATAATTAATAACACGGTGCATTGTTATTACACCTACTTTTTTTTTTACTTCCATAGTATTTTAAGAATTCCTCTTTAAACGTGATAATAAATTAGTAATGATTAAGCCAAAAGATGGATTTAAAGTATATATAAAAATTATTAACTTATTTCTGATAGAGATATCTGATTTTATAACGCTAAGAAAATTATTTCTTAGATATTTTTTATATTCTTTATACTCTTTAATATACTTTTTCCGTGTATCCGTTATAACTATAGCTCTTACAGTTGCATATATTGTTAAATAACGGTGCAAAAATAATGCTATATCAATCCCATTAGATTTAACAGTTAATTCTTTTTCAATTTTATCAATAGCTTTTAAGGCATTAATATATTTATTAACGTTTAGTACAGTAGTAGCGCTTTGGACATTATCCTTACGATAATAATATACCTTCTTAGTTCCTAAACTTACCTTACTTGATAATTGAGCAACATTAACAATAAAATTTAACCCTTCTCCCATATATAAATTTTCAGAAAAAGATATTTCCTTATCTAGTAAAAACTTTTTCTTATATATTTTATTCCAGCATCCTACTTCTACTTTACCAGGATATAGCAATAACTCAGTTGCATCTTCTGGTGTTAATATCTTTTCTATTTCTGAATTACAACTTTCGCTACAACTCGTTGGATATACATAACAATTCTTTGATAAAGCAAATTCAGAAGAGTCTTTCTGAATTAGATTAAGCATATATCTAATATATTCGCGGTCAAGAAAGTCATCAGCATCGACAAAAACTAGATAATCCCCTTTAGCTTTACTAAGTCCAAAGTTTCTTGCTTTACTAACCCCACTATTAACATTATGATAAACGAAAACTCTTTTATCCATTTCAGAGAAAGAATCAGAAATTTCTCCTGAATTATCCGGACTTCCATCGTTTACTAGTATTATCTCTATATTTTTATGGCTTTGCTCTATTAATGACTCAATACAAGATGCTAAATAATTCTCAACATTATAAATTGGAACAATTATTGATACGAGTATATTTTCATTGTTACTATTATTTATATTCATATTATTTCATTCTAAAAATCAAATTACTAATTGATTTCTTTTCATTCGAATTAAGAGACAAGAAGTAAAAAATAAAAGGATAAGTTATAAACATACTCAAGTATACGAATAACCAACTACTATTAATTAAATAATTATGATAAACATAATATACAAAAATAGATGGTATACTCAATGATAATATTGTTTTTAATATACACACTTTGAAATATTCAATTATTTTAACGTCAGTATAAATAGAAAAATATTTTATCTTGATAATGCCTGTTATTATTTCAACCACAATTAGCATTATAAGTACATCGTTGATATTACCATTATACTTAAGAATAAAATAAGATATTGGTAATATTGTAAAGGCTATACTTCCAATGACTATCTGAAATCTTTTTATATTTCCTATAGCTTGAATAGCTGAATTTATTCCCACTGTTAATTGATTGATCATAGTAGCTATTAATAAATATATACATATGGTTACAGTAAATTCAGGTACTTTCTTCAACCAAATGGATAAAACATCATTCATTACAAATAAGGATGGGATAGATACTATTGAAACAAGAAAAAAGCCTATTTTAGATGCAAACATTGATATATTAATAGTTCTTTTTTTATTCCCCATCCCCTCACTTTTCATAATTTGGGGGTTCATCGCTCGTAATAAAGATAAAGAAAGTTCTTTAATTTGATTATTGACCTGAGATGCAACACCAAATGCAGCATTTACTTTAATACCTAAGAAAATATTAAAAATTACATTTAATCCTTGAGTATTTAAAACATAGCAAATATTAGAGTATATATTCCAAATTGCAAAATGTGACATTTCCTTAATCAAAGGTACATCTAATTTTTTATTTTTTATTTTACATTCATTATATTTATAAAAACAAAATAAAGCATAAGCAATAAAGGCTAGAAAGCTCATTATGAAAATGCCCTTCGAATATATAATAAGTCGTTCTTCTTGTGAACAAAACCCTATAAAATACGCCAAAAATAACTTAAAAATAACTTGTAATAGCAAGATTAATGAATCATAAAGTATATTTTCATTTGCATAAAGAACAGCAACAAACGGAACAGAAATAATATTAAAAAACAGTCCTAACAATAAAAAATCATATAAAATTTTAGCTACATTAATAAAGCTTTTATCTATGGATAACAAATTATTAAATATAATATCTTTTGTTACAAACAAAGTTAATAATGTAATTATAGCTATAAACAAATGTAATATAGCACTACTTTTAAATACATTTCGCTGTTTTTCTTTTAAATTTCCTCCCTGATAATATGACAAATATCTTTGAGTTGAAGTTGCCATAGCAGAATTTACGAATGAAAATAATGTTATCACCCCTGAACTTATAGTAAAAACACCATATCCTTCAACACCGAAATTATTTAATAGTATTCTTATAGTAATAAGAGATATTATTATCTGTATAAACATTCTTATGTAAATAAATATTGTATTTAATGCTACTCTCTTTTTAACATCTACTTTAATTTTTTTCATTTAATTTATATCAATCTATTACAAACACAGATCCAATTTCATAGATAATAATAAAGACGTACTATTTTTATCTTTTTCTGACATTAGTGGCTGACTAGATATTGGCCATTCAA
Source organism: Photobacterium carnosum (assembly GCF_021236965.1). NCBI lineage: Bacteria > Pseudomonadati > Pseudomonadota > Gammaproteobacteria > Vibrionales > Vibrionaceae > Photobacterium > Photobacterium carnosum. The sequence continues at coordinate 286,688 of NZ_WMDN01000004.1, forward strand.
TAGAAATCATCGTATCATCCCACTTTATTGAATGTTCAGCACTTGGATTATAGTAATCAGTACATTTATAAACAAACTCGGCTTCATCACTCGTCACATAAAAACCATGTGCAAAGCCTTTAGGGATCCATAACTGACGCTTATTTTCAGCAGAAAGATAAACACCAACCCACTTTCCAAACGTTGGTGAACCTTTACGGATATCAACGGCAACATCGAACACTTCACCCGACACAACTCGAACTAATTTTCCTTGAGTGTTCTCAGTTTGATAATGAAGACCACGCAAAATACCCTTTTTAGATTTAGAGTGATTATCTTGAACAAATTGAGTTGGTTTACCCGTAACTAGCTCTTCAAATTTATTTTGGTTCCACGTTTCCATGAAGAAACCACGTTCATCACCAAAAACATCTGGCTCAATAATTTTTACATCAGGGATATCTGTTTCAATAACTTTCATTGTTATTCTCTATCTTATTTTTAAGCGTAATCACTGAGGTGATTTAATGCTGATTGCCAATCGCTTGCTGGGATATTAAATACTGTTGTTATTTTTTGTGTATTTAACTTTGAATTAGCTGGGCGTTTCGCTGGCGTTGGGTAATCTTCAGTTTTAATCCCCTTTACGTCAGGAGATTTAACTAAAACATTTTGTTCAACTGCTTTATCAAAAATAACTTGCGCGAACTCACACCAACTAACATGCGGCATACCAGAGAAATGATAAATACCATAATTCTCAGTATTAAATGTATTTTTTGAATCAGTGATAGTTTTCGCTATTGTAATTAATGCCACAGCAATATCACCTGCATAAGTTGGTCCACCAAATTGATCAGCAACAATACCTAATGAATCTCTTTGCTGCGCTAAACGAAGCATGGTTTTAACAAAGTTATTGCCATTCTCTCCAAACACCCATGCGGTACGTAAAATAATATGGCGGGAGCAAGCATTAATAACCGCGTATTCACCCGCTAATTTACTTTCACCATATACACCTTGTGGGTTCACTGGATCAGATTCGCTATATAGTCCCTCTTTATCACCCGCAAAAACATAATCTGTTGAGATATGTAATATTGCAGAACCAACTTGCTCTGCAGCTTGCGCGAGATATTTAGGACCATCTCGATTAATAGCATAAGATAATTCAACCTCATCTTCTGCTTTATCAACAGCAGTATGAGCCGCAGCATTAATGATAATATTAGGCTGAAACTCATTAATAGTTTTTATTACGTCTTGCTTAGAGGCAATATCAAGTTCATTTCTATCAACAGCTAAAAATTCAATCTCAGGACAAGATTGTAGCTGTTTGACTAAACAGCTACCTACTTGGCCATTGCTACCTGTAATTAATACTTTCACAATGTTCATTCACTTCTTATTTTTCTTCAGAAACAACACGCATTAAATACTGACCGTATTCATTTTTCATCATTGGTTCAGCTAACAACTGTACTTGCTCTGTTGTTAACCAACCATTACGCCATGCTATTTCTTCTAAACAAGCGACTTTTAAGCCTTGGATATTTTGTACCGTTTCAACGAATGAAGATGCTTGTTGTAAGCTTTCATGAGTACCAGTATCAAGCCATGCAAAACCACGCCCTAATAGCTCTACATTTAACGAACCATCATTTAAGTACATTTCATTAAGTGTCGTTATTTCAAGTTCACCACGATGTGATGGTTTAACTTGTTTAGCCATTTCAACAACACGATTATCGTAAAAATATAATCCTGTTACTGCATAGTTGGATTTAGGCTGTAGCGGTTTTTCTTCAATAGAAATTGCTTTCATATTGTCATCAAATTCAACCACACCAAAGCGCTCAGGATCTTTAACTTGATAACCAAATACAGATGCACCATGTTTACGGGAAGCAGCATTTAATAATGTTTGGCTAAATGATTGACCATAGAAAATATTATCACCAAGCACTAAACAAACACTGTCATCACCAATAAAATCTTCACCAATAATAAATGCTTGCGCTAAACCATCAGGAGAAGGTTGAATCGCATATTCAAGATTAATACCAAAATCAGCACCATCACCTAATAAGCGACGGAAACTCTCATTATCTTCAGGCGTGGTGATAATTAAAATATCTTTAATACCTGCTAACATTAAAGTTGATAACGGGTAAAAAATCATTGGTTTATCGTAAATAGGTAACAACTGCTTTGAAACACCACGAGTAATTGGGTAAAGACGCGTACCAGAACCACCCGCTAAAATAATGCCTTTCATAAATAGAATCCGAAGTTATAAGTCTCAGGTTGAAGAGGAAATATCAACCCAAGATAAAAAATAAATGTATTAGTTACCTAAACGCTCACGGTTATATGAGCCATCTAATACTCGGCTCCACCATTTTTGATTGGCTAAATACCATTCAACGGTTTTACGAATACCAGATTCAAAAGTTTCAGCCGGTTTCCAGCCAAGTTCACGGGCAATTTTAGAAGCATCAATTGCATAACGCACATCATGTCCAGGGCGATCGGTTACGTAAGTAATTAAATTTTGGTATTCAGTTACGCCTTGCGGTTTATTCGGCACTAACTCTTCAAGTAATAAACAAATTGTTTTTACCACTTCAATATTGGCTTTTTCATTATGACCACCAATATTATACGTTTCACCAATTTCGCCTTTGGTCACTACGGTATAAAGTGCTGATGCGTGATCTTCGACATATAGCCAATCGCGAATTTGCATACCATTACCGTAAACAGGCAATGCTTTACCGTCTAACGCATTTAAAATAATTAACGGAATCAATTTTTCAGGGAAATGGTAAGGACCGTAATTATTTGAACAGTTAGTGACAATCGTTGGTAAACCGTAAGTACGTAACCATGCGCGCACTAAATGATCGCTTGATGCTTTAGAGGCTGAATACGGGCTTGATGGCTCATACGATGTTGTTTCAGTGAACAAGTCATCAGTGCCTTCCAAATCACCATACACTTCATCAGTAGAGATATGATGGAAACGAAATGCTGATTTACGGGTTGCATCTAATTGATTCCAGTAAGCGCGAGTGGCTTCTAGAATGGTATAGGTGCCAACAATATTGGTTTCAATAAATGCCGCAGGACCATCAATTGAACGATCAACGTGACTTTCAGCGGCTAAGTGCATAACAGCATCAGGTTGATGCTCAGCAAAGACACGATCTAACTCAGCGCGATCACAAATGTCAACCTGCTCAAAGGCATAACGATCATTACTTTCAACGGTAACTAATGATTCTAAGTTTCCCGCGTAAGTTAATTTATCAACGTTAACAACACTATCTTGAGTATTATTAATAATATGACGAACAACGGCAGAGCCAATAAAACCTGCGCCACCTGTAACTAAAATCTTCACTGATAATCCTTAATGATTGATTTTATATAAATGAGAATTAAACGTTAATAATTAATGCTGTTGAGGATTATTGATTGCCGCTTCTTGACGCCCAAACAACTTATTGACCCAAGTCGTAATACGCCAAATATGATTAATCGCAGTAAAATAGACTGCAAACATCACTAAGAAGCTAATAAACATCGTTGATTCAGCGACACCATTGATATCTGCGACAATACCGACAACGGCACAAATTGAGGCTAATAAACAGATCACAAATAATGTCATCAATGATGATAACCCCATGCGCTGGCAGATATGGTGTAAGTGCTCACGATCAGGTTTGAATGGTGAATGGCCTTTACGAATACGACGGATCATAATGGTTGCCATGTCCATTAGCGGGATCGCAATGATCCATAATGCCGTTACAGGTTTAAAGGCATCAATGCTTGGCTCTTGCGTGCCACGAATGAGCATCCAGATCACCGAAAAACCGATAAACATGCTACCCGCATCGCCCATAAAGATCTTAAACCGACGCCCAAGTGGGTAGCCAAGGTTAAGCATAATGTAAGGTACAAGTGCAGTAACAATTAGAAAACAAATCGTTGCTAAATATTGATTATCACTTAGGTAGAAAACAGTACCTAAAGCGGTAAAAGTAACTGATGCTAAACCGCCTAATAAGCCGTCGATACCGTCAACCATATTAAAAGCATTGATGGCAGCAATTACCGCAATGATGGTGATCAGAGAGCCAAAAAATGCATTAAGCTCAATGCTGTCACTGCCCATCAAGTAACCTAAATAGTGCAGGCTGTGTCCACCGCCCCAAATCATCGCTAATGAAATGCTTGCTTGCACAATTAAGCGAATTTTAAAGCTGATATCAAAGAAATCATCAAACGCGCCAAGAACAATTAAAACCGCCGAGCATAAAAGGTAGAGTTCAAGGTTAGAGCTAATAGGTAAAAAGAACGTCAGGCCGATCAACAATGATAAATACACCGAGATCCCACCGACCAAAGGCACTACCCCTTGATGTAACTTACGGGCATTGGGTTTATCAACTAAACCAATTTTTTTTGCTACTTTTCGCATGATAAATAACGTGACAAACGACGTTATGAAAACAAACAGATAAGCATTATACATAACGGCCAACTTTATAATAATAAGGTGTTAGATAAGATAGTCAGTTGTTGTTACTTTTAATTCAATCTTTGCTTACAATAAAGACCCCTTTTGTTTTTACCCTGTAACCTATTGATAAAATATTGATTTTATGATTTTTAGGCACAAAAAAGCACTAACCGTTAGGCTAATGCTTTTTTATTAAACGCGTTTGTAATATGGATTAGAAGAATGTTTTATTCTCTCGCCCTATAATCTTAAATAAATCTACAACACGTGGTGAGTAGATTTCCTATCTCGTTCGTAACCTCACAGTAGGGAATGACGGCTATATTTACTTCTTATCATTCACATAACTATATTGGTAATAACCATAATTACCATAGTAGCCACTCGCTTTACGAACTACGGCATTGAGTATGAAACCTTTTACTTCAATGCCATTTTGTTCAAAGCGTTGTTTACTTATTTCAACTTCTTTAACGACACTTTTCTCAAAGCGACCAACCATTAACGTAGTACCAACATGTGCGCCCACAATAGCAGCATCGGTTACGGCTAAAATCGGTGGTGTGTCGATTACGATCATATCGTAATTAGCCGATGCCCATACCATTAATTCACTAAAACGTGGGTGCATTAATAATTCAGAAGGGTTCGGTGGAGTGTCACCACGACTGATAAAATCTAAATTATCGATACCCAGTTGTTTAATTATATCAGTAATATTTTTCTGACCACTTAAGTAATCGGACAAACCACACTTATTACTGGTGCAAAATTGTCGTTCCATACGGCCCTTGCGCATATCGGCATCAATCACTAATACACGTTGGCCTGTTTTAGCAATAACCGCTGCCATGTTGGCTGAAACAAAAGATTTACCAATCTCAGGGCTTGGACCAGAAATCATTAGTATATTATTTTTGGCTTCCATCATCGCAAAGTGCAAGCTAGTACGTAAGCTACGTAATGCTTCGATAGATAAATCAGCAGGATTAGATATAGCTAATAAAGTTTGCTTAACTGTCATTGTATGCTGATTTTTATTCTTTTTATTTAGATTTGACTGCCAATCTGACATTGGAATAGACGCATAAACAGGTAAGCCGATTTGTTCAATTTGATCAGGACTTTCAATACCTTTACGTAACGCGGCACGTAATAAAACGATAGCAACAGATAACATACCACCCAGTAATGTTGCTAATACCACAATAAGCGATTTTTTCGGTTTTACTGCTTGTGAATATGCTTGTGCATTATCAAGAATACGGACATTGCCGACAGTGCTTGCTTTAACAATGCTTAACTCTTGTACTTTATTAAGCAGTTGTACATAAATCTGTTGGTTAACTTCAACATCACGCGTTAAACGTAATACTGCGCGTTGTGTCTTTGGCAATTTCTCTATACGTTTATTTAAGCGAGCTTTTTCTGCCAGTAAAGTTTTACGCTTATCCAATAAAGAAATATACGCGGGGTGTTCTTTAGTATAAAGCTGTGAAATATCACTTTCTTTAAAGGTTAACTGGTTTAGTTGTGCCTCTAACGTCACCATGGTATCTAAGGTTGTTTTTGCTTCTAATGGTAAATCAACCGATTCATTCTGTTGGCGGTAACGATTGAGTTTATCTTCCGCTATTGTGAGTTGTTGCTTAATTTTTGGCAGATGTTGCTTTAAAAACACCAGACTATTTTCAGCTTCAGCTGAATTACGAGCCACATTTTGTAGAAAATAGGTTTGACTAATATCAGTTAAAATATTTTTAATTTTCGCTCGGTTTTCACCTGTTATCGATAATTGCAAAATACCAGTTTGCTTACCTTGTTCAGCAATAGATAGCCCTTTTTGTAATCCTTGAATTGCATTCAAACGGCTAATTTTACTAACACTAAATGTTGCGCCATCAGCCCCTACTAACTGGGTTACAAATAAACTATAACCGTTATTTGTTGCTAATGTACCAACTTTGCCATTAAGTAATTCACGGCCGTCACGGTTTGCTAAGCTATATTCACCTTGAGTACTATTAGTGATCGTTAATACATCACTCGTTAACGCAACAGTATTCTCTGGCACAGTAAAACGAGAAACTGAAATTTGATGGCTATCACCTAATAAACGCGCTAAACCTTTACCAAAAATAGGGGTATAAATAGGGGTAGCAACAGTGGTTAAGTTTAGCTTATCAACCGTATCACCCAATACCATCCGCGATTTAATGATTTCAATTTCAGTGGTCGAACTTGATTCAGCACCACCAAACATTTCAGCCATATCTCCACCAAGGGCTGGCATACCTGTGCTTTTTTGTTCAATCTGAATTAAGGCATCTGCTTTATAAATAGGGGTGGCTAATAAGGCGTAGCTGATACCAATGCAGGCAAAAATAAAAGTAGTAATAATAATTAGCCATCGGCTATCAATTAAAATACCAAACAGTTTACCAAGATCAATCTCATCATTTCCTGAAGAAATATTGGATTGGAGATTTTGAGCAATACTCATTAAGTAAAGATTCCGATGTTAAATGTTTAAGGGATGACGACAAGTAAATAATCGACTACCTATAATAATGGAGGTTATTATCCGTCATCTCGGAAGTGAGGTACGAACTATCCGCGATCTACTTACCACGCGATTGAGCCTGAAAGACAACTGTGAAAACAGCGATTCTACAGCCCGTTGATAGTAAATTCGCGATAAAGAATGAAACTTAAAAAACTATATCTTCTTCGCCCAAGCTTCTGCTGCTTGCGCAATCAAGCCATAAGCATGATCAAATGCTTCTTTACTTTGACGATATGGATCGGGAATATCTTGTTGCCTAATCCATTGTCCAAACAGCATCGTTTTACCACGAGCTTCTGGTGCAATACGAGTTACAGCGTCGATATGACCTTTTTCCATAACCAAAATCAGATCATAATCACGACATAATTCACTCGTCACTTGCTGTGCCTGATGACCTTCAAGTGAGTAACCATGAGCCAATGCCACTTCCGCTGCCATTTTGTCAGCAGGTTTTCCCGCTAAACCACTTTTTTCAGTACCAACACCCGCAGAAGCAATCTGTTTATTGGGTAATTTTGCTTGTAGAATACGTTCGCCTGATGGTGAGCGACAAATATTACCCACACAAACAACAAGAATTTTATTGAACATAGAGAAGGTTCGAGTAAATAGGGTTTAAGGGACGAGTAAAAGTAAGATTTAAGGGACGAGGAAGAACTCGTCCCTACACACTTACTTCAAATTCATGTAGTAGTTCATACCTTCAGAAAGGTTATTAAAACTAGTAATAGTTGGTACAAGTTGTCTAATAACACGATTCCAACGAGCAATTGGAGCCGCGGTTACATAAACGATATCGTAAGGCTGTAACTCAAATTCAGTACCAATAACTAATGCCGTTGCATCTTTAATATTCAATTGATAAATATTTGCTACGGGTGCGTCTTTTTTTACATCTGCATTTTTATTAGCTCGAATAACAAATACGCCCGTTGCATCTGCTTCTAATTGATTAATACCACCAACACTACTTAACGCTTCCGTTAAACTCATGCCTACACGATCAATTTTTAATAAGGTTGGTTTATTAACTTCACCCATGACAAATACTTTTTGAGAATCATCACGCGGAACATGAATAATATCGCCACTTTTTAATAATCGATTTTGCATTAAATCGCCACGTTGCATTAATGCATATAATGACAGTGTTTCATCTTTGCCATTGCGCGTTAAAGTGACATGACGCCAATCCGCATCTTTGGCAATACCACCCGCTTTATTAATTGCATCAAGTAACGTTAATGGTACGTTTGAAATAGCTTGTTGTCCGGCAACCTTTACTTCACCAGTAACGTAGACTTTCTGAGAACGGAATGAAGCTACGTTTACATCAACTTGTGGTTTTTCAATAAAAGCGGCTAGACGTTGCGCTATTTCACTACGAATTTTCGTCACTGTTTTACCCGCAACAAACACTTTACCGATGTAAGGATAAAAAATAGTACCATCGGCATGAACCCAGTTACCCGCTTCACTAGCACTTCGATAAGAACCCGCTGGAATAGTCAGTTCGGGATGATCCCAAATAGTGATATTTAAGATATCGCCGGGACCAACATGATATTCATAATGCGATAATTTTTTTTCTAAGGCTGGGTTTGTCTGTGCAGGGATAGATCGGACACGATATTCATTAATATTATTTATCGATAAAGGATAAACATTCACTAATTGAGAAAGATCCTTCGTCGGAATTGTTGATGGCGCAATTATTTTCTTACCATCAAGACTCAAATTAGAACCTGGTATAGCGCACCCTACTAACATGGTTGATGCTAATACAGTTATTATAATTTTTTTTTGTAATGCCATTTTAAATTCACGATAAATAATAAATGATAGATGATAATTAAATCACTATGTCAATAAGTCATTAGCCAAGCTACCGCCCTAAAGTTACAGCTCTTCAATTGCTATAAAAATTCAAATTATGCTGTTTATTGTGAACATTTAAAGACAGAAATAATTAATCAAAATAAACGTGAGTATAGTAATGACATCGGTAGCATAAATAAAGTATTCCTTCTCATATTTCATGATCAATATCACGTTTAAATAGAATTTAATTGACATAAAAAAAACACATCTCACAAACGAACAAAAAACGAACAAAAAACGAACAAAAAGATAATAAAAGACTAATGCCGTAAAAATATAAATGATGATTTATATTTTTTCATATTTTATTGATATAAAAAACAACAATATATATATGCACCTATAATATATAATTAATACCTATACATACTATAAGTAAAATAAAAAACGGTCAAAAATGTTACAAATTTATCACCAGCGCCAAATATATTAGAAGTAAATCACAACAACTACTAATACCATCGATAAGCAACATTATTCATTTATTACATCAACATCTATTGCTTATAATCGCTAATAATTGCTTTGCAATTTAATTTTTTAATTTAACTATGGGTGGTCTTAGAATGAATAAATTACTTCTTGTTTTACCCCTTACATTAGCCATTTCAAATACTGTAAATGCGGCAACGGATAATCCGTTTTATGTAGGTGCGCGAGTTGGTGTAAGCCATATTTCAGATATGGATAAAGCCGTTACTAATGTGACAGGTTTTGATAATGATAATTTCGCTGGCGGTGTGTTCATAGGTTATCAAATCACACCATGGTTCGCAGTTGAAGGCGGCTATACACATTTAGGTAATGCAGAACTTAAAGATGTAAATGGTAGTTATGAAGCTCAAGGTGGCGATTTAGTGGGTAAATTTTCTTACTCATTAAATAATAATATCGATTTATTCTTAAAAGCAGGTACTTATTATTACGATTGGAATGCTATTGGCGCGGGTGTGCAAAATAGTGATAACGACTGGTCAGCAACCGCAGGTGTTGGTGCTGAATACTTTATTAATAAAGACATTTCTACACGCATTGAATACCAATATTACAATGATGTAGGTGGTGTTGATATTCACTTCGGTGGTGTTTCATTTGTTTATCACTGGGGTGCTCCAGCTGCCGTTATCGTTGCTGAGCCTGTTTATATTGACCAAGTAACGGTTGAAAAAGTAGACGCTATCACACTGACGGTACCGTTCGCTTTTGATAGCACATCAATCACAACTGGTGACGCAAAACATCTTGTTCCTTTTGAAACGCGTTTAAATGCACACCCAGATAATACTATTATTATCGTTGGTCACACTGATAGTACTGGCTCAGAAGAATACAACATGGCACTTTCTAAAGAGCGTGCTGAAGCGGTAGCTAAAAAAATTCGTGTTCATCTAAATGTTGATGAAAATCGTATATTAAGTGAAGGTCGTGGAGAGTCAGATCCTGTTGCTTCAAATGATACAGAAGCAGGCCGAGCCGCTAACCGTCGTGTAGATATTATTGCTCCAGCAATTGATGTTGAAACTGTAACTAAAGTTATTGCGGAGTAAGCATTAACTTAAAAAAACCAACTAAATCAACATTATTAATTATATTTAGGGACTAAAATGAAAATTAAATTATTAACAACAATCATTGCTGGCGTATTGCTTGTAGGTTGTGGCGGCAACGATAACAGCGTCGATGATGGTGGAAAAAACACCCAAACATTACAAGCGTTTGATCCTGCAATTATCAATATGATTGTAAAATACAACTGTAATGATCAAACAGGTGCATTAACATCACGTACAGCTCACAATGGTAAAATAACAACAGAAGACAAGAATATTACTGAAGATCCATCAATTTGTTCTTTTACTTTTACTGGTGATGAAAACACGAAAGATGTTACTAATGGTAAAAGTATGGATAAAGTAACATACACTGTACCTAAAGGTTTAGCGCAAAAAGGTCAACTCATCACAGCTTCACCATTAACAACTTACCTAACCAAAAAACTTAATGGTGCATTATTTACAGTTGCTGCTGCAACAGAAGCACTTGAGGAACTTGGTTTAGATGAATTAGTTAATAGTGGTTCAATCACTGATATAACCGCTTTATTTTCAGATACTGAAACTGTAATTAATGCACTACCAAAGGATAGTAAAGATCGTGGCATTCTAATGGCAACCACGATGGTATTATCAGATACCTTAACAGCACTTCCTCAAGATGCACTTATTACAGAGATTGCTGACGTAACAACAAAAATCACAGCATCAGTTACAACTGAATATCCTTTCTACCCAGCAGTTGGTACAGATACACCAACTGATGAAATCATTTTCCTTGACGTAAAAGAAACAGCAACGAATGTACAAAAAGATCCAGAAGCTAGTGTAACGTTACCTCCCAAAGTTCCAGCAGTTCCAGTACCAGATGAAACTAAACCAGTACCGCCACCAACAGGTGGTACGGGTGGCGATGACGGTCAAAATCCTAACGGTTAATTCTTAATATTCACTCTTTATTGTAATAATAAAAAGGCACCTGCATTAGGTGCCTTTCGTGATTTAATTCTTTCTCTACACGGATGTCTGTTATGCGGCCCCAATTGTCAATTCCACTCTCTCTATTAACTCTAGCCATCACAGCGAGCTTTAGCTCTATTGCTCAAGCATCTTCAGTAGATAATTTACCGTCAAGTCAAAGTTATACCGGTTTGATGTTTATCCCCAATGCTCAAGTTATTGATCATGGTGATTTTAACCTCTCTTTTCATCAAGGGATCCCTTATAACAACAGTATTGCTAGCTTAGATGATTGGTTTTTTGCTGCTGGTGTTTTCAAAGGCTTAGAGGCCGGAGGGCGAATTGTAACTAATACTTATGATTGTAATGGTTATTTTGATACTCATTGCGGGATTCGCGATCTTTCGGCATCATTCAAATATCAACTGCCCTTTGTTTATAATTATACGGGGATAAATTTAGCTGTCGGTATTCAAGATTTAGGCGGTGAAGCAAATAATTTTGATACTAAATATATTGTGGCAGATAAAACCTTTGATAATTTAAATCTACGATTAAGTGCGGGTTATGGCCAATCAAATTTAGCCTTTGGAATTATGGATGGTCCTTTTGGTGGCGCAGAATGGCAACCATTACCTTTTATACAAGTCATTGGCGAGTATGATGCCAGTAAATTTAACGCTAATGCTAAATTATTTACACCTGAGGGCTTATTGCCTCATGGTATTCAATTAAGTATTGATTATGAACTTTACACTGGTCATAAAAATAGTGACCAATCAGTATGGGGTGTTAATGCTGCTGTTCCGCTATTTGGCTATAAAACTAATAAACGCCAACACTTATCTGTTGATAATCAGCAACACCTTCAACACGCTATAAACCAACAATTAGACAACCATAAAAACAGTAACTTGCAAAGCTTAATGGCAGCATTAAAAAATGATGGATTTATTAATCTTCAACTTGGTAAACGAGACGGCAAGTTAGTAATAGCTCTTGAAAATCGTCGCTATAACCATAATCCAATGGATGGGGTTGGGGTTGCATTAGGTCTTATTGCTGCAAACACTAGTACAAAAACCTTTGCCGATTTTGCAACAACAGCAAAACTAAAAGAGGAAGATAAGCAACACGTTGAGCTAATCATGTTAACTAATAGTATTCCAATGATGACCATTAACGGTAATATGTCGGATTATCGTCAATTTTTATTAACAGGCGATCATAACCCATCACTATCTTTCAATAGCTATAATGCTAAAAATCAATTTAACCAAACACAATGGTTAACTCAAAAAGAAAATAATGGTTTTGGTCGTAGCCAAATAATATTATCTCCTGAATTAGCACATCGAACAGCAACTGAATATGGCTTTTTTGATTACTCTCTCGCGCTTGGTACGAACCTATATACTCCACTATGGCAAGGTGCAGCACTTGATATTCGTCATACTTTACCGATAAGCGAAAGTGATGATTTTAAAGCAGGCGAAATTTGGGGTAATTCAGCCTACGACAATGAAATAGATCGTATTTTCTTACATCAAGCATTTAAATTATCACAAAATATAATGACTCAATTTAGTGGTGGCTATATGTATGGTAGCTATTGGGGGGGGATGAATGAAACAAATTGGTTCTCACCTGAAGGTAAACATAGCTTAGGATTTAAAATTAGCCAATTTAGTCATAAAGATAAGGATCAATCATTCAATAAAAAAGAAGATAAAGGTGTGCGCTTAGCTCATTATTTATATTCTCAACCTGAATGGAATTGGCAATTAGAACTACAAGGAGGGGAATTTTGGCAGGAAGATCAAGGCATCAAAGTAACATCAAGCCACTGGCTAGGCGATGCTCGTTTAAGTGCTAGTTATTTAACATCAAAAGCTCAAGGTAGTAATGATTATGAAAATTTCTTAAGTTTAAGTATTTCATTCCCATTAACACCATGGCGAGATATGAAACCTGGCTATATTCAAGTTCGAGGAATCGATCAATTCACCTATACATTACAAACCCGTGTCGGTGCTGATGGCCATAATAATATTAATACCGGCCTTGGTGGTTCAAATGATTTACAACATAATCTTACACGTCAATACCAAGGGCAAAATCGTTTAACTAAAGCGTATTTTAACGCTAATATTCAACACTTACGTAATGCCTATATCCGTTATATAAAAGACGTTGAAATGTAACTCTTACATAAAATTCGGCAGTTGCCCCTTTAACTGTCGAATTTCCTCTCTTATAAATTAATAGCAATAAAAACACTTATCTCATTAACTACTTATAATTATTCACACCAAAACATCAATGCACAGCATTTAATTACTTTTTAGTGTTAATCAGTAAAAATACACAAAAAGCTGTACTTCATATAAATAACCATTATTTCCCCTTCTGTAATATACCAATTTGACATATAAAAATTCTCAATTAACAATTTGTTACAAACTAAATGGCAAATAAAATAAAACACCGTTTAATTGCTATACCATTCAAAAAAAATGCATTAGTATGTTTGAAAAATACATCAAGTTGATATTTGCTATTAGGTAATATCAACAATAAGTACTGTCATAGAATAGTGCGATTATTACCGGCTTAAGTCGGATTTATTACAATTAGGAAAATACGGCAAATATTATGAAAAAAACTTTTCTAGTACTACCTCTTGCTCTTCTTGTATCTGGCGCAGTAAACGCAGCGACAGATAACACATTTTATGCTGGTGCTCGTTTAGGTAATAGCTTTTACGATCTAAAACACAGTGAAGGCATTAACCTAGATAACGAAAATCTAGCTGGCGGTGTTTTCATGGGTTATAAAGTAACACCATGGTTTGCACTTGAAACTGGTTATACACACCTAGGTTCAACTACAGTTGAAGGTACTGATGCAAAAGTACGCATTCAAGGTGCAGATATTCTAGCTAAATTCTCTTACAACGTTACTGAAAATGTAGATCTATACGTTAAAGGTGGTACTTACTACTACGACGCACATATTAAAAACCTAGGTGATGAGAAATCTCATGGCTGGGCTGGTACTGCTGGTTTAGGTATGGATTACTTCATTACGAAGAACTTATCTGCTGGTCTTGATTACCAATACTACCACGACATTAAATTAGGTTCAGACAAGACAGAGAAAACTGATGTTCATTTCGTTGGCGCAACATTAGCATACCATTGGGGCGCTCCAGCACCAGTCGTTGCTCCAGAAGTTGTTTATGTTGATCAAGTATCTGTAGCAACAATCGAAGAGCTAAAGCTAACCGTTCCTTTCGCATTCGATAGCACTACAATCACGGCTGGCGACGCAAGCAAATTAGCACCTTTCGAAGAGCGTCTAAATACATACCCAGACGCAACAATCACTGTTGTTGGTCACACTGATAGCAAAGGTTCTGAAGCATACAACCAGAAACTATCTCAAGAGCGCGCAGAAGCTGTTGCTAACGCACTACGTACTCACCTAAATGTTGGTGCAGATCGCGTTCTTAGCGAAGGTCGCGGTGAGCTAGATCCAATCGCATCTAACGATACTGCTGAAGGCCGTTCTGAGAACCGTCGTGTTGACATCATCGTTCCTGAACTAAACGTAGAAACAGTAACTCAAGTTGTTGCTGAGTAATTTCTACTGCTAATTAAGGTTAGTACTGCGTATTAAATACGTAAATATGTACTGATTAATAATCCGCTATAACTTCACCGTTATAGCGGATTTTTTATGGGCGAAATAGGAAGAGACAGATTATTAGGGCCAAATAGCTAGAGGGAAAAGGACGAGAAAGTGCGTGGTTCGAGTTGCCAGTATTAAGAGCTAATCATCACCTGGATAATTGATGGACATAATTATTTGGGATCTAGTTACCGTAAACTTAAGCCTTATATTTAGATTACATTATATTTTTAGCGTACAAATAATAGATCCCTTATCACCTTTATGGAAAAAAAAAGCCTAACACATATAATGCGCTAGGCTTTTTTTGAATAAACAATATTTGAATTATTTCTTAATTATTTAATTGCTTACGCTTCCAAACAACATCACCAATACCATCACTTGGATTAAAATCTGTTGGCGCTTCCATCAATATTTTGCGGATTTTTTCATGATCAAAGTCATGACATGCAATATCTAATTAATCAAGAATTTGTTGATATTCCACTAATGATAAGAAACGCTCATTCGCCGTCATAATTCGGCTATGTTCTGTTTCATTAACATTATCACCAATCAACAGTTCTTCGTATAACTTTTCGCCAGGGCGTAATCCAGTATATTTAAACTCAATATCACCGTAAGGATTTTGCTCTGATTTTATCTCTAGACCAGATAATTTCACTAAATTTTCAGCCAAATTAACTATTTTTACAGGTTTCCCCATATCAAGAACAAATACATCGCCACCCTTCCCCATAGCTCCAGCTTGAATTACTAACTGAGCAGCTTCTGGTATCGTCATAAAATAACGGATAATATCGGGATGAGTAATAGTAATTGGTCCACCTTCTTTGATCTGGCGCTTAAACAACGGGATCACTGAACCAGATGAACCAAGTACATTACCAAAGCGCACCATACAAAAACGAGTACCATGCACTTTTAAAGCTTCTTTCTCAGCTAAGGCCTGTAAACCAAGTTCTGCCATACGTTTCGTTGTACCCATAACATTCGTTGGTCGAACGGCTTTATCAGTAGATATTAATACAAATGAAGATACGCCTGCATTAATTGCGGCTTGAGCTGTATAAAAAGTACCAAAGACATTATTTCGTACACCTTCGACAACATTATATTCAACCATTGGTACATGTTTATATGCTGCCGCATGATAAATTGTATTAACCTTAAATGTTGTCATGATAGCTTCAAGACGGTTAATACGTTGTACTGATCCCAATAATGGAATTAATTCAACATCTAAACCACGTTTGGCAATATATTCTGATAACTCTTTTTCAATGGTATATAACGCAAATTCAGATAGCTCAAATAATAATAATGTTTGTGGTTGATTTAATATTATTTTTCGACATAATTCAGAACCTATCGAACCACCGGCCCCCGTCACCATAACTACTTTGTGCTTAATGTTCGCTTCCATTAATTGTTCATTAGGTTGCACAGATTCACGACCTAACAGATCTTCAATAGGCACATCATGTAGCTGATCTAATGAAACATTATCATGTACGATAGCATCAAGATTAGGAATCGATAATACTTCGACAGGAAGATCGACGAGTGCAGTGACAATCGCTTTACGCTGACTACGTGTTGCACTTGGCATAGCTAATAGAACTTGCTTAACATCAAATTTAGCAACTAACCGTGATAACTGTTCTCGCTTATATACTGTTAAACCTTGTAATACATTACATTGCAATTTTTTATTATCATCAATATAAACCACAGGATTTAGTTCATCACCTTGACGTAATAAATTCACCAATTGACGCCCAGCAACTCCTGCACCATATATGATGACATTAGGTTTTCGCTTCATTTCAAGCTGAGCAAAAAATACGCGAATAGAAAATCGTGCTCCACCTGTTAGTATAAATAAGTATGCCAAATAAATAATAGCGACCGTTCGCGGCACCCAAATACTAAAAAAATACGTGGTAAGCACAAAAACAACAGTTGACACTAGAGAACCAATAGCGAGTGTAAATACCGCATGTACGCTTAAATAACGTAAAATAGCACGATAAAAACCGATTTTAATAAAGCACGTAATAGTTATCACTGATAAAAATGACACTAAATACAAATAATCAACACTATAAGTTTGATCAAACTCACCAAGACGAGTCCAAAAAGCCCCCCAAAAAGCAATTTGTATAAAAACAAGATCAATACAGACGCTTATAACTCGCTTATAAGGTCTAGGAATTGAGAAAAAAGCATCAATAATAGCCATACATCCTCAGAAAATAACATTTACTTATCTTATATTTTATTAAATATTATAGATGATAAGTTATATATAAAATAAAAGCGGCAACATGCCGCTTTATTTAAAACTACAATTAATATATTTAATTACGTGATGCTTTAGTTAAAACTTGCTGAATAACCACACATGTTTTTTGTACTTCTTCTACTGTTAGTGTTGGATGTACTAAAAACATTAGACTAGTCTCACCTAACTCGATGGCATGTGGTAAACCATGCTTTGGACGCCATGCTGTATTATCAAACGCTTTTTCTTTATATATTTCAGAGCAACTACCTTGATAAGCAGGAACACCTAATTTTACGATTTCATCGACAATACGATCTCGGCTCCAACCTTCAGCTAAAAACTCAGGGCGAATAAACATATAATGCTTATATTCAGCATGTTGACTATATTCAGGTACAATAACTGTACGAATAATATCAAATTTAGCTACAGCATCATCCAATATTTTACCATGTTGATGACGTTTTTGAGTCCATTCTGACATTCGCGTTAATTGAATACGACCAATAGCACCCTGCATTTCAGTCATACGCCAATTTGTACCAAAAGACTCATGTAACCAACGGAAGCCAGCTGGATGTTGACGATTATAGATAGCATCATAGCTCTTACCATGATCTTTATAAGCCCACATAGTAGACCAAAAATCATGATTATTAGTAGTAACCATGCCTCCTTCACCACCAGTGGTCATGATCTTGTCTTGACAAAATGACCAAGCACCAATATGACCAATGGTACCAACAGCACGACCTTTATACATTGCACCATGTGCCTGAGCACAATCTTCAATAACATAAAATCCATACTTTTCAGATAACGCCATAATGTCATCCATTTCTGCAGGCATTCCTGCTAGATGGACAACTATTACCGCCTTAGTTTTAGGACTTATTACCGCTTCAATTGACTCTGCTGTAATGTTTTGGCTGTTTAAATCAACATCAGCAAAAACAGGATTTGCTCCAGCAGTAACAATTGATGATGCCGTTGCTAAAAATGTACGTGATGTGGTAATCACTTCATCTTCAGGTTGTACACCAATAGCTTTTAATGCCAGATCTAATGCTAGTGTTCCATTACCTAATGCGATCGCATAATCGCATCCGACCCACTCAGAAAATTCTTTTTCGAACTGACGACATTCAGTACCAGTCCAATAGTTAACTTTATTAGATAATAAAACTCGACTTACAGCATTGGCTTCTTGTTCTGTAAACGACGGCCATGGTGAAAAAGGGGTGTTAAGCACAATAAGCTCCTAATTATTCGTTATTTCTCTTGCTGGCGTACCAACAACTTTTAATTCATTTGGTATATCATGGATTACCGTTGATCCAGCACCAACAAATACATTTTCACCAATATTTATTTGCTGGATAACAGTAGAACCAATTCCTATCCATGCTTTTTTATCTACTTTCACCTCACCGGCAAGAGCAGTATTAGGACAAATATGGACATGGTCATTAATAAAACAGTCATGTTCTATTACTGAACTACTATTAATTATACAGTTATTGCCTATAACTACATCTGGATTTATCACTACATTAGCCATAATGACAGTACCATTACCGATTTTTGTTCTTGTACTTATAATTGCTCGTGGATGAATTAATGAAATAAAATTAGCATCTTGAGCTACCAACGTTAAATATAATTTAGCCCTTATTTCATTATTACCAATAGCAATAATCACACCATCATAGTCAACAATACTCTTATAAAGAGACTGGATATTCCCCACAACAGTATAATCACTAAATTGCGTTAATGTCGGCCAACGATCATCAAAAAAGTCTAACGATGTCCATCCATTTAACTGAGCAATTTCAGCTACGACTTTGCTATGGCCTCCAGCCCCAACAATCGCTAATTTTTTCACTCTGGCTTTGTCCCTTTAAACGGTTCAATTGTGACATGCCCATCAGCGCTAATACCATCTTTTACTAACACTTTCTTAACTGTTAAGAATAGAATTTTTAAATCTAAAATAAATGCTTGATTATCAACATACCAAACATCTAAATCAAATTTTTGTTCCCAACTAATAGCATTACGACCATTTATTTGGGCCCATCCCGTTACACCAGGCCGTACATTATGACGACGTTGCTGGTGCTGGTTATAAAGTGGTAAATACTGCATCAACAATGGTCTTGGCCCAACAAGACTCATATCACCTTTTAATACGTTTAATAATTCTGGTAATTCATCCAAGCTACTATTTCGTAGCTTATGACCAAAAGTAGTCATTCGCTCTTCATCTGGTAATGCATTACCATTTTTATCAACCGCATCACGCATTGTACGAAATTTGATCATCTCAAATGGCTTACCATTTAATCCAGGACGCACTTGACGAAATAGCACCGGAGAGCCTAATTTTTTCCTAATAAAATAAGCAGTAATAGCAATAACAGGTGATAATAAAATTAACGCGATAATAGAAACAATAATATCGAATAGACGTTTCATACTAAACATACCTTTGATAGATATCGATAACCGAACTAACGACATCTTTTTCTGTATAATTTTTTTTGATTTCTTGTAACCCTTTACGCCCCATTGTTAAGCGTAATTCTGGGTTTTGAATCAGCGTTGTAAAACCTGCAACCCAAGCCTCAGTATCATTATATTGAATTAACTCACCACAACCTGATGATAATAAATCATTACAACCACGAATATTGCTTGCTATGATTGGACGCTCAGCACACATTGCTTCCATAATACAACGTGGCAAGCCTTCCCGTTGAGATGATAAGCATACCACATCAGTGGCTGAGATTAGATCTTGTACATCTTTACGGAACCCAAGAAATTGAACATCTTCAGTTAAGTTTAAATCTTTAACCAACTGTTCCAATGCTTTTTTTTCGGATCCAATACCAGCGAGTATATATTTAAAAGGAGTCAGTTGTTGCTGTTTTACTATCGCTAATGCATGCAATACTTGCTGTTGGTTTTTATTCTTATTTAGCTCTGCCACTTGCAGAATCACAAATTCATTATCAACATCAAGTTGCTGACGTTTTTGTATTCTCGCATCAGCATTAAATTGATATAAGCTTTCATCAACACCAATACCGTATATCTTTGTAACTTGATCTCTCGAAGCTATCTTTTTATCAACTGCAAACTGGTAATCTTCATTATTAATAACAAATAAATGATCCGTTTTAAATGAAGCTATTTTTTCTGCTAAGTAAAAAATAAAATTCTTAAATTTGGTATTCGTGTTTATATAATGAAAACCATGTGCAGTATAAAATACTTTAGTGTTGCTTAACCCAATAGCAGCTAAACGGGTTAAAAAGGCCGCTATTGGTGTATGTACATGCACAACATCATAAGCGTTCTGTTTTAGCAATTGTCTAACTTGTAAAACAGAAGAAAACAACTGTTTTATTTTTAATGGATTACGACAAAAATCAATATTATAAACATTATCATGTGCAGCAATAACTTCTGGGAAATCATTTATTCCTTCTGCTGCAGCATCAACCTGCCATCCTAAAGCTTTAAATGCTGTTGCATAAGGCAAAAGAAATGCATTTAATGTTGTTGCGACGGTGGTAACTTGGAGTATTTTCACTCAGCCTTACTCCGATTATATAAATTCATATATTGCTCAACAACAAAATCCAGGGAATACTCATCTAAGATACGTTGTCGTCCTTGCTTACCTAGTCGCAGTAATTCTTGTTCTGGTTTGCTCAAAACCTCAATGATTCCTTTAGCAAGATCATCTGAATTCTCAGGGGCTACGAGTTTACCAACATTCCCAACTACTTCTTTGACACCACCACAATCTGTCGCTACTACAGGTCTTTCGCAAGACATGGCCTCAGCTACAACCAAACCAAATCCTTCAAAGGATGATGATAAAACAAATAGGTCACTTGCTGACATTATTCCAGGGATATCACGATTTATACCAATAAATTCAACAACGTCAGTAAGGTTTAATTCATCAACTAACTGTAATAACTTATCCTTTAATGGGCCATCACCAACAATTTTAACTTTAACATTTAAGTTATTAGCCACAATAATGGATACAGCGTTAAGTAAATTGGGATAATCTTTCGGTAAATTAAGGCTCCCAACAGCAACAATTAATTTATCTTTATCATTAAGACCAAATCGTTTACGATATTTAATTCTTTTTTCAGTACTAAACATAAACGTATTAGTATCAATGCCATTTAATACTGTCCTCATCTTTTTTGCAGGAACAGCTCCTAATTGTATAAATTTATTAGCAGCTTCTTGACTAACATTTGTCGATATATCAGCTAAATTATCCGTTATACGATAAGCAAACATACGTAAGCGTCCACCTTCGTTGATACTATGAGCAGTGCATACTAACCGAGGAACCTTTGTTGTTAATCGTACTAAACGTGATAATAAATTGGCATGTATCATATGGCTATGAATAATATCAGGTTTAAATTCTTTCACCAGCTTTGTCAATTTAAAATAAGCGGATAAAAAATCGCTATAATGGCTAACACCAAGACACACCAGTTTAATATTTTCATTTTTAGGTGTAACTATTGCGTCACCAAAAGCATAAGTGATTACAACCTCATGCCCTTGGTCTACATACTTATCGGCTAGGTTCACGACTAAATTTTCAGCACCACCCATGCCTAAACCAGTAATTACTAATAATATTTTCATTCTTATGAACGCTCTATTATAATAGTTATATTTAACAATTATAAATTAACTATTTATTTATCGACTTTTGAAATATTGTTTTAAATAACAATCTAAACTTATATTGCCCTAATTTAAAACCGTTTTTATTTATTATCTTCAATCTATTAAATAATGATAGGTTAGGGTATTCAAAATAAGCATTAAATAATTTTTTATTTTTTATTGAAATTGAATCTTTATAAAATTCATAAAAACATTTTTTTTCATCATAATGTAATTTAGTTAAAACTGCACCATCAGTATTTAATACTCGTTTTATTATACTTTTAATATCATTCTGATTTACATTTCCTGTAACATTTCTATCATGCTGGCGATATAACATTAGTTTATCGTCTAAAAAGAATACATCACCAAAAACATGAGCAATAAGAGAGGTTATATCATCATGTAAATGGAACTTTACCGTGTATTCTTTAAGCATGTTACATAGAAACTTATTAAATAATATAGAGCACCCCTGATAACCCGAGTTGAAAAATAAAAATTCATTTAAATTTTCAGCTCTAACAGTAGAAATACTTGGTAATGTAATAATACCTTTGTTGCTATTATAGCCATAAGCATCGCAATACACTAACCCTGGTACATTTTCTCTTAATTTGATGTTTGCATGTTTTTTTAAATTTTCAATCTTACGTTCAAACCAAATATCATCTTGATCACAAAAAATAGCATATTCTGATTCAGAGTATTTAGTTAATTCAATAAAGCTTTTACCTGGCCCTATATTTCCAAAATCGTCTTTAACTATAATTATTCTTGAATCAAGGTTAGCCATTTCATTAACTATTGCGACTGTATTATCCGTAGAACCATCATCACGAATGAATAGCTTCCAATTATTCTCTGTTTGTTGTTGCAACGATAGAATCTGATTTTTAATAAATTCAGATCCATTATACGTTGCCATTAAGATATCAACAGTTTGCATCACTCTTCCTTGAAATTATAAATATAATTAATAAACAAAACGTTACTTGTATATTAAGCGATAATAATGAAAATAAACTTTCTACAAAAAACTGAGTGAATAATGCAGGAAGAAAAATAAAGTATAATGCCATAAAAAAAGTATTTTTAAAATTAACACCTTTATATAACAAACCAAACACACAACCATATATTACTGAAAATACGAATACTCCACCAATTTTGAAATCCATGTAAAATGGATACAACACTGTATAAACATTTGTTAAAACAGGTATTTCAACATAAGAGAAAATCAAATTAACAGGTGTATTATTGAAGCCCAATGCATAACTTATTGCATAGAAAAATCGTAATGAATTAGCGCCAAACAATGGCGACAAATTAAAGTTAACATATCCTAATCCAACAATTGGTGAATATGTATAAATCGATAATAATTTGAAGTAATCAGTACTCGTTTTACTATCTGATCTTATTAACTGCATAAAGACCATGACTAATACAGTAAATATTGTAATGAAAAATACAGTTTTCACTGTTATTTCTTTCTTCAATATTTTAATTCCGATCCAAATCAATATTGGAGTTAATATAGCAAATTTCCCCATCACAGCTAATGCAAAAAGCGCCATCCATAACCATAATGCTATACGTTTATTTAGATTATTTTTACTTTCATATATATTTTCAAATACGAAAAGAGCTAAAATTAACGGATAAAAACGTTCAATAAGGCCAAGTGTTTGATACCCTATTTCATGCATTGTACCCAGTCTTAAATTTAAGAAAAATTGAGATGGACCACTACTTCCAACAACCCATATTCTATAGGCTAAAACGAGAGCAAGAATGTAAATAATATATTGATAATTAAATTTTATTTCTAAACTAGAAGTACATGATTCTTTAAATCTATTTGGATTCTGGGGATCGAATTTTATAAACAATATATTTGTAACAAAAAACCAGACAACCCAAGCAGTAAATACGCTATTTGTTATCGGGTAATAATCTTCATAAAAAAATATTCCAGGAACAAAACTAACGCTCCAAGCAAAACAATTTATCACAAGAGGAGAAAATAATGACATTTTTCTGTAAGATGCAATTACACAGAAAAAAACAATTATAAAAAGAGCATAAGCGGAATAGTTCATTTTATCCGATCCTTCTTGAAAAATACTCAAGGACAACAAAATCTATAATGACTCGTAGACTCCAAGCAATTGCAGCACCAACGAAGCCATATGAATGAACTAATAAAAATAATATAACAAAAAATGGTATCACTTCTGCCATATGAATATATGCTGTTAGTTTTGAATTCCCTATAGCTTGAATACGTGAAAATGGTATTTGTGCAAGCGCATTAAAAAAGAAACCAACAATTAAAATTTTAAGAACATCGGTAGAGTAGAGACCATACTCACTACCAAGCCAAAAAGTTAAGATTTCTTTAGAAAAAATAAACAATGGTATTAATATAACAAAAAGTACAAGTGCCAAACTAATATAAGCTTGTCTTGCCATTTGTTGATTATTACCTTCATTTTTACTAAAAAATGGAAAAATAGTCTTAGCTAGTGCTCCTGGTATAATACTTATTTTTTGAATCAAATCTGTTGGTGCTGCAAAAAAAGCCACTTTTTCTGCTCCCATTATATTTGATAAAATAAATCTATCAGCATATACCATTAAAGGACTAATAATGTTTGATAATGTTATCCACCCACCAAACGTTATTAATTCGTAAAACACATTCCATTTAAAACATAAGAAATGCTTTCCTAAATATTTATAACAAGAATAGAAAGCAACAAAAGATACTAATACTCGAGCGATTAATAAACCGATAATAGCAGAAAGCAAACTATTATGTATAAATACAGCAATCACAGGAAATAAAGATATTATTGTTCCGGTAAAGATTTTATATTTATTTAACTCTAGAAACTTCTGTTTTCCCTCTAAATATGCAAAAGCAACAGTACCAACTAAAAAGAAAGGTATAATAATGCTTAAACACTTTATTGCTGATGTGACATCTTCAATTTCATTGGGGGTTACATTTAATAACGTAGTTATGTTGCTAGAGCCAAAATAAATACCAATAGCAGCAATAATTGATATAAAAAATACCGAAACTAATGCTGTACCCATTATCTTTTTATCAAAATCCAATTCATCTTGAGTTGCTATTTTTCGAATAACAGCTCTTGTTATACCAGCATCAAATAGTCCACTGTAACCTAGAATTGAAAACGACAACATTAGAATACCAAACAATTCAACATTTAGCCCTCGCGCCAAATATGCCATCGCAGGTATAGATATGAGTCCTGGAATCAACATGCCAATAATATTAAAAAATATATTCTTATACATTTGTTAATAATCCAACATTATAAGTTCTAAAGCATTAGCGTCTTTTTCTGATAATACGGGGTCATTTGACAAAGGCCAATCAACTTTAATATTAGAATCATTCCAAGCTATTGATATTTCTGCTGCAGGATTATAGTAATCAGTACACTTATAAACGAATTCTGCCTCATCACTCGTTACATAAAAACCATGGGCAAAACCTTCAGGAATCCAAAGTTGTCGCTTATTTTCAGCAGATAAATACACCCCAACCCATTGGCCAAACGTTGAAGAATCTTTACGAATATCAACCGCAACATCGAAAACTTCACCAGAAACTACACGGACTAATTTACCTTGAGTATTCTCTGTTTGGTAATGTAATCCACGTAAAATACCTTTTTTTGATTTTGAATGATTATCTTGTACAAATTTCGTCGGATTACCCGTGACTAAGTCCTCAAACTTCTTTTGGTTCCACGTTTCCATAAAGAAACCACGATCATCTCCAAAAATAGTTGGTTCAATAATTTTCACATCAGGAATACTAGTATCGATAACTTTCATTATACTTCTCTAATTTAGTCTTAAACGTAATCAGCTAAATGATTTAATGCTAATTGCCAGTTACTTGCTGGTATATTAAATACTGTTGTTATTTTATTGGTATTTAATGTTGAGTTTGCAGGACGTTTAGCTGGTGTTGGATACTCTTCTGTTTTAATCCCGTTAACATCAGGGGATTTAATTAATATCTCCTGCGTAGTTGCTTTTTCAAAAATTTCTTGTGCGAACTCACACCAACTTACATGTGGTAAACCTGAAAAATGATAAATTCCATAATTAGTAGTATCAAATGATTTATTTGAATCTGTAATTACTTGTGCCATCTTAATTAAAGTAGCAGCGATATCGCCAGCATAAGTTGGACCACCAAATTGATCATTAACAATACCTAATGAGTCTCTTTGCTGAGCTAAAAAAAGCATGGTTTTAACGAAATTATTTCCATATTCACTAAATACCCACGCCGTTCGTAGAATAATATGCCGAGGACAAGCTTCCGCAACTGCTTTTTCACCAGCAAGCTTCGTTACGCCATAGATACTTTGTGGATTAACCAAATCAGTCTCTACATAAGTCGTATCTTTTGTACCGTCAAATACGTAATCCGTAGAGATATGGATCATAAGCGCACCAATCTCATTTGCAGCCTTAGCTAAATATTTAGGGCCATCACGGTTAATTGCATATGATAGTTCAATTTGTTGCTCTGCTTTATCAACAGCAGTATGAGCGGCGGCATTAATAATCACATCAGGTTGAAAAGAAGAGACATAATGACTCACCGCTTCTTGCTGAGTAATATCAAGTTCCACGCGATCAACAGCGCTGATTTCAATGTTTTTATTATTCTGCAACAATTTAACTAAGCAACTACCAACTTGTCCATTGCAGCCTGTAATCAATACTTTCATTATTACATCTCTATCAATCTTGAATTAAGCGAGTTAAATACTGGCCATATTCATTTTTCATCATAGGCTGAGCCACCTCTTTTACTTGCTTTGATGTTAGCCAACCATTACGCCAAGCTATTTCTTCAAGACAAGCTACTTTTAAGCCTTGAATATTTTGAATTGTTTCAACAAACGAAGATGCTTGATGCAAACTTTCATGAGTACCAGTATCAAGCCATGCAAATCCACGACCCAATAATTCAACATTCAATGAACCATTATTTAAGTACATTTCATTCAATGTGGTTATTTCAAGCTCACCACGGTGTGATGGTTTAACTTGTTTTGCCATTTCAACAGCACGATTATCATAAAAATATAATCCTGTTACCGCATAATTTGATTTCGGTTGTAGCGGTTTTTCTTCAATAGAAATCGCTTTCATATTGTCATCAAATTCAACCACACCAAATCGCTCAGGGTCTTTGACCTGGTAACCAAACACTGTTGCGATCCCTTGAGAAGTCAGTTTCTTAGCATGGTTAAGTTGTTGTCCAAATGATTGACCATAAAAAATATTATCGCCCAATACTAAACATACACTATCATTGCCAATAAACTCTTCACCAATAATAAATGCCTGTGCTAAACCGTCAGGAGAAGGCTGTATCGCGTACTCAAGATTAATACCAAAATCGCTACCATCACCAAGTAAACGACGAAAACTATCATTATCTTCTGGTGTGGTAATAATGAGAATATCTTTGATACCTGCCAGCATTAATGTTGATATCGGGTAAAAAATCATTGGTTTGTCGTAAATTGGTAACAACTGCTTTGAAACACCGCGAGTAATTGGGTAAAGACGAGTACCTGAACCGCCAGCTAAAATAATTCCTTTCATCTTATTTCTCTTTATTATTAGTTGTAGTACCTAAACGTTCAAAACTGTATGAACCATCTAATACTCGGCTCCACCATTTTTGATTAGTTAAATACCATTCAACTGTTTTTCGAATACCAGATTCAAACGTTTCTGCTGGCTTCCAACCTAATTCACAGGCAATTTTTGAAGCATCAATAGCATAACGAACATCATGCCCAGGACGATCAGTAACATAAGTAATTAAGTCTTGGTATTGAGTTACGCCTTGAGGTTTATTGGGTACTAACTCTTCAAGTAACGAGCAAATAGTTTTAACTACTTCAATATTAGCTTTTTCATTATGACCACCAATATTGTAAGTTTCACCAACTTCGCCTTTAGTAACTACGGTATAAAGTGCTGAAGCATGATCTTCAACATATAACCAATCACGAATTTGCATCCCATCACCATAAACTGGTAATGCTTTACCATCTAATGCATTTAGAATAATTAACGGAATCAATTTCTCAGGAAAATGATAAGAGCCATAATTATTTGAACAATTAGTCACAATCGTAGGTAAACCATAAGTACGCAGCCAAGCACGAACTAAATGATCACTTGAGGCTTTAGATGCAGAATATGGGCTTGATGGCTCATAAGAAGTTGTTTCAGTAAATAAATCATCAGTGCCTTCTAAATCGCCATAAACTTCATCAGTAGAAATATGATGAAAACGAAAAGCAGCTTTGCGGGTTTCTTCTAATTGATTCCAGTAAGCACGAGTTGCTTCTAAAATTGTATAAGTACCAACAATATTCGTTTCAATAAATGCCGCAGGACCATCAATTGATCGATCAACATGGCTTTCAGCAGCTAAATGCATGACAGCATCTGGTTGATGTTGTTCAAATACACGATCTAATTCTGTACGATCGCAAATGTCAACGAGTTCAAATGCATAGCTGTCACTATTTTCAATATCAATTAAAGACTCTAAATTTCCCGCATAGGTTAATTTATCTACATTAATAACACTATCTTGAGTATTATTAATAATATGACGAATAACAGCAGATCCAATAAATCCGGCACCACCAGTAACAAGAATTTTCATTAAAAAGCCTATTTTTTATAGTTAATAACTATTTCTTATTGTTAACAACATCTTTAATAAGAACACTACATATACCAAGCATTAATCCGAAAATCATAAAAAGAGAGTTAATGAAAATCTTTTGTGGTATTAAATTATTTATCGGACGTTCTGATTTCTTTGAGAAGTTAATCATTTCTATTTTTAATGGTGAAGTCACCAATGTAACTCTTTTGGGCTTTATTCTTTCAATAAAGATAATTGAATTTAAAAACGACTCAAATGAATTACCCACCCTATTAGAATCAAAAACCTCATAATCAGCTAAGTAATTATCAGCTATAGCTGTTATTTTTAACTTATCAAAAACATCATGAGTTAATTTTTTTTCAATAAAAATAATATAAGCATTAAGAATATCGACACTAAGTTTAGGATTAATAGTCTTAACAGTTAAGATATATTGATTACTTTTAAAATACAATAGCGAAATATGACTCGCTAGTAGATTAATAAATTTATCATCTAATATTATGCTATTAGCTTGTACATGTCTTTTGACTATATAATTTGATAATATGAATTCTTTTTTATTATCAAATGAATTAAATAAAGAAAAAAAACTTTTAAATAGATATTCATTTGAAGTTATATCTTTCAATACATTAGTTTCTTTATTAGAATAATAGGTCTCTATAAAATTTTGATTATTTTTATTTTTACCATAAACGACATGGTTATTATCAGTAAAATATACATATTCAGAGGCATTCCATAACGGTTTTATAGATAAACAATAATACCATCCAATCAGAGTAAAAAAACTGGCACTTAGCATTATCCAATTTTTACCTCGCCACAATACTTTATACATCTGATCACAACCAACTTCATCAGTTTGCTTTCGTGATAGATCCATATTTACTACTCATTTTATTTTAAATACACGCTACCGCCCTTGGGATATGCTATACACCCACAAAGCACCAACTCTAATTTTCTATTGATCAATGACAATATGCTATAACATGTTGTTATGCCATCAATTTATCACTGTATTGCTGCACTAATTGCCAATCACTTGGGTTTAGTTCACTTTTTGCATCCCGCAAGCTTTGTTTTACTTTTTGTTGCATAACAATAATATCATCAATGTCTTGCTGTTCACAATCTGCAGCGGCAAGTGAAATATGACCACGTAAATAGCCACCAGCAAACAGTTCGTCATCCGTTGCACTGTCAATATTGTCATCAATCAGCTGTAATAGCTTTTGTTCATAATCGTGGATCATGTTCTATCCTTGCGGTTAAGCATAATCAGTTAATGGGATCGGTTTGGGGAAATTAGCGGCTGTTAGTGGTGCAATACCATAAAAATCACGGAAGGTATCGGATAACATTTTGGTTCGCTCTGGAATACCGTTCGTTAAATAGTTTATAACTTGCTCACGTACTTTTAACGTAAATCCCACTCTATCAGGCTCGCAGTTACCACTTAAATTATCGCAACTTACCTGATAGTTAAATCCACAGCTGGCCGATAAAATCCATTCTATAGCTTGCGGCTTAATTTCAACCACTTCAAATGCAGCTTGTACTTCAGCACTACGTCCATCGGGTTGATACCAATAGCCATAGTCTTCTAATAAGCGTCTTGCTTCACCCGCAATACACCAATGCCCTAACTCATGCATCGCTGACGCATAATAGCCACGAGCAAAGATAATTTGATGATGAGTACGTTCCTCTGAGGCAGGAAGGTAAATAGGCTCATCGCCACCTAGTAATAATTCAGTATTTAAACGCTCTAAAAAGACCGTGTTAAACAAACGAATAAGATCGTTATAGTCATGATTCATATGTGTTTTCATTTCATTCATTTGGATACAATTTAAATTAACCAGCGAATTATATATTGTTTGAACATTTAGAGCCATTAAGTAAAAAGGTAGATCTACAACATGAGGATTATTTTACTTGATCTCTTTAATCTCGTTCGTCATCTTCCGGTAAGGAATAGCGAGAAAGCTCACATATCTACTACAAATAATAACAAAAGTGTTTTTTGCATGAATTCAATTCATCTGACACTAAATTCTTTTCATTAGAAGTTGATAACTGTCACTATTACAATACCCTATTCTTATGATAAACAACGGCCATCACAGTTATTATGCTACTTTCTATCTTATACATTATCGGTATTACTGCAGAAGCAATGACGGGCGCACTTGCCGCAGGTAAACGTCATATGGATTGGTTCGGGGTCATGTTAGTCGCAAGTGCAACGGCTATTGGTGGCGGCACAATGCGTGATATTTTATTAGGCCACTATCCACTTGGTTGGGTGGCACACCCACAATATTTAGTCATCACCTGCGTTGCTGGCTTATTAACGACAGTATTAGGTAAATGGGTCGTACGCTTTCATAAGATTTTTATTATTCTTGATGCTATTGGATTGATTGTATTTAGTATTATTGGTTGCCAAGTTGCAATCACAATGGGATTATCACCAATTATCTGTGTAGTAGCGGCAGTCATTACAGGGGTTTTTGGTGGGTTACTTCGCGATATGATCACTCGTAGCAAGCCAATGGTATTACACAAAGAACTCTATGCGTCAGTGTCTTTCCTTGCTGGCATTATATATGTCACGATGCTGCACTTTAATGTCCCTGCTGATACAACCACACTAGTAACATTGGTTGTTGGCTTTGGTTTACGTATGGCTGCTGTGTTCTTTAGCTGGAGTTTACCCGTATTTAACTTCGAAGAAGCTGAAGTGTAAAATCTTCTTCTTTAGGTGTAGAAGTTCATTAAGCCACAACAAGTTAAGGTATGAGGCTATCTGAGAGATATTTACTTTTGCTACAACAGAAAGATACTAACAAAGGGAATGACGGTGGATGGTTCGCATTCACTATAAGGAATGACGGAATAAAATTATTCCGTCATTTCAATATTAATTTACAGCGTAACCAAGCTCTAAATCTTCGGTGTTGTTGTGACTACATCTGCATTTTGACCACGGTTACGCAATAAGTGATCCATCAGCGTAATCGCTAACATCGCTTCAGCAATCGGAACCGCGCGAATACCAACACAGGGATCATGACGACCTTTGGTGATCACTTCGGCTGATTCGCCTTGCTTAGTGATGGTTTCACCCGGAATACTGATACTTGAGGTCGGTTTTAGTGCAATATGCGCAATAACATCTTGCCCTGATGAAATACCCCCCAAAATACCGCCCGCATGATTGGTTTTAAATCCTTGTAATGTCATGGCATCACGGTGTTCACTGCCCCGTTGTTCAACCACATCAAAACCATCACCAATTTCAACCCCTTTAACGGCATTGATACTCATTAATGAATGAGCAATATCAGCATCTAAACGATCAAATACCGGTTCACCTAAACCTACAGGAACATTACGAGCAACCACGGTAATTTTAGCGCCAATCGAATCACCGTCTTTTTTAAGGTTACGGATCAGCTCATCAAAGGCGTCGACTTTATCAACATCAGGGCAGAAAAAGGCATTTTGTTCAATTTGTTGCCAATCAACCTTATCTATTTTTACATCACCCATTTGTGATAAGTAAGCACATACTTCTATGCCATGCGCTTGTTTAAGGTATTTTTTAGCAACAGCACCCGCAGCAACACGCATAGCGGTTTCACGTGCAGATGATCGACCACCACCACGGTAATCACGTACGCCATATTTCTGCTGGTAAGTATAATCTGCGTGGCCGGGACGGAATAAATTCTGAATATTAGAATAATCTTTTGAACGTTGATCGGTATTTTCAATCAGTAAACCAATCGATGTACCCGTAGTTTGACCTTCAAATACACCGGATAAAATCTTAACTTCATCCGCTTCACGACGTTGAGTGGTATATTTTGAGGTGCCTGGGCGGCGACGATCAAGATCGTGTTGCATGTCAGCTTCTGTGAGTGCTAATCCTGGTGGGCAACCGTCAATAATACATCCTAATGCTACTCCATGACTTTCGCCAAAGGTAGTAACGCGAAACAATTGTCCTATGGTATTTCCGGCCATCTGTAATACTCTTAATATAATGCCAACATTTAATTTACATTATTTTTTAATTTTTTACTAACCACTTTTCCCATTTTTATCATCGGTTTTTCTATATATGTATAAGTAAACATTGAGAGTAAAATAACGACTAAAAGTACTATTGGCATTAGAAGCATATACTGATTAAATGATAAATTAGCACATAACGAAGGAAATAATATTGTATATGTTGTATATAAAACCAAACCATGAATGAGGTAAATACTATAACTAATATCCCCCAAATAAATCATAATTTTATTTTTTAATAATCCATTAAAATCAAAACCATAAATAAATAAGAAAAAAATCATTGCTATAATAAGACTTTGATAAAATCCAAATGACGTTTTAAATAAGAAAAACAATAAAAACAATAATATAAAAACAGTGCAAAATATATATTTATTATTTACATTAACACTTGTTTTTTTAATTTTAGATTCAACTAAAGCACAAATAAAACCAAACAAGAAGAATGAGAACATAACAGTATTAAAAGTCCAGTGATAAAAATAAATCACAATAGGATCAATACTTAAATAAAAAACGATAATTGCTAACACAATGAATGATAATTTTATTTTATTAAAAGAAAAATATAACAGTGGTAACATGATATAAAAGAAGCACTCATATGATAAAGTCCATGTAATCCCTGCTAACATTAAATTTGCATTATTGTTACCATTAATACTTGGAGTAACAAACATCCCCCAATTATATAGTTCGAATAAGAATGATTTAATCGGAACCTGTAAACTAAAATCAGTTATATAAAATGAATACAGTATAACAACAAAAGTTGAGAATAAATAAATAGGATAAATTCTAAAGACTCTACCTATAAAAAAATCTAACCAATTACTTTTAGTTAAAATCATTTTTTTTGTAAATAGGTATCCGGTAATGATGAAGAAAAATCCAACGCTAGCTTGTCCTAAGTGATTATAAAAATCAGATTCAGGCCTAACCCATACACCTTTGGTTTTCCATACGTATGTTATGACATAGTGATGTATAAATACGGATATAGCCAAAATAGCTCTCAACCCATCTATTGAACCATATCTACGGTTATCTTCTCGCATAAATCTAATACATTAGAATAAAATTTGATTCTATTCTAATGCGGAATAAATTAAAAGCGATAGGCTTTCACCTATCGCTTTTATTCTTTAATAAAAGAAGAACGAAGATTAAGATTCTAAGAACAAAAACAAGTAAAACATTACCGCTTACACTTCCTTGTCACTACTTTCCTTCGTCCTTTAAATATCCTACGCTAACACTTTATCCGCTTTTGCTTTACGGAATTTCTTCAGTGATACTGCAACCAATGCCGTTACTACCATACCTGTTGCCATACAGACTAAAGCAAGTAA
>NZ_WMDN01000040.1:0-17726 GCF_021236965.1 Photobacterium carnosum
GGCGCTATTAAAAGGGTTTTGAGCCTTTTCGTCAACCCTTTTTTTAATAATAAATGATTATTATGTTTGAGTGTCGGCTTTTTGTTCGTTATGGCGTGATTTTTTACTTTTTTAATGTGTTCCGCCGTTTGAGTTACGGCGGAATATCTCTTTGATCTCAATATTATTTTGCTGGTGGTGTGTAACCATCAATCACAACATCTTTTCCTTCAAACAAAAAATTGACCATTTCTGTCTCAAGTAGTTGGCGATGTTCTACATTCATCATATTAAGTTTTTTTTCATTGATCAGCATAGTTTGCTTTGCTTGCCACTGTGCCCATGCTTGCTTTGATACGGTATCAAAAATGCGTTGACCAAGTTCACCTGGGTACAATTGAAAATCTAGACCTTCAGCTTCTTGCTGTAGATGGACACAAAAAACAGTACGGCTCATGGAATATTCCTTATGCGTTTATTTTGAAATCACAGCGAGAAGAGCTGTATTTATAATTGCTGTATTTATAGCAATAGTTATACCAGACTCGGCCAGTAGCGGCTAGGGTCGAGGCGGGAATAACAATCGTGTAATTACTGCGGGTATAACAATCCTTCAAGGATCTTTTGTACTGGTGCGGCTAGACCAATTTTAGCGGGATCATGCAGATCATACCATTGCCCTTGGCGCTCATGAATCACATCGGGGAGTGTGTTTAAGGTAAATAAGACGGGTACAATATCGAGGTGATAATGACTAAAGGTGTGTCTGAATGCGATTAGCTGTTGTTGGCTGGCGATCAGTGTTTGCGGCTGACCTAATTGCTGCAATAACAGATCATCGAGATCGTCACTATCATGTTGTGGAAAACACCATAAGCCGCCCCAAATACCCACTTGCGGTCGTTGTTCCAGCCACACTTTGTCGCCATAACGTAAAATTGCGAACCAAGTTTGTTTTTCTGGCATCACTTTTTTAGGTTTTTTGCCTGGAAATTCAGTTTGTCGCTGTTGGGCTTTAGCAATACATTGGGCTTCGATGGGGCATAAATCGCATTTAGGTTTGCTGCGAGTACAAATCATTGCCCCCATATCCATCATCGCTTGGTTGTAACGTTCCACGCCAATGGCTGGTGTGTTTTCAGTCGCGATTTCCCATAATGCATTTTCAACGGGTTTTTTCCCCGGCCAGCCTTCAATCGCATAGCAACGAGCAAGAGTACGCTTAACATTGCCATCTAAAATAGGGTGGTGTTGGTTTAATGATAGCGATAATACTGCGCCAGCCGTTGAGCGTCCGATACCGGGTAGGGCTTCAACGTCTTCAATCGTTGTTGGAAACTCGCCATTATGCTCAGTAACAATTAATTGTGCTGCTTTGTGAAGATTGCGCGCACGGGCGTAATAACCTAAGCCGGTCCATAAATGGAGTACTTCATCTTGCTCGGCTGCCGCAAGATCGGCGACGGTAGGGAAGCGAGCCATAAAGCGTTCAAAATAAGGGATCACGGTAGCAACTTGGGTTTGCTGCAACATGATTTCAGATAACCAGACTTTATAAGGCGTCTTTTGATGTTGCCATGGTAGGGTTTTACGGCCGAATTTGTCATACCACGCTAAAATAGCGTCGGAAAATGCTGTACTCACGTTGGGCTCACTTTACTTATAGACTTAAAAAATGTCAGGTTGCGCTTTATTATTGAATGAGTTTGCGGAAAGTTGGAGTCCGTGGAGACGATCCCTTATACTGCAAGTCATCGATGTAATGGCGTCTATAATGACGTTATTGACTAAGATTGCATCATAAACTGGCGATTGTCACACTTGATAGACTTGAATTGAGTCTATAAATTTGGATAATGCCGTTCCGTTTCTTTTTTTGTTTGGATAGTTAGCATGAGCGAAGTTTCAAAAAAGTCAGGTGACGTAACTCTGACTGAATTTACCGATGAAGGCAAAATGGTTCGTAAGATCCGTAGTTTTGTTCGTCGTGAGGGCCGTTTAACCAAGGGTCAAGAACATGCGATGGAAAAAAACTGGCCAGCCATGGGTATTGATTTCGCCACTGAAATGCTGGACTGGACACAAGTCTTTAACCGTGAAGCGCCAGTTGTATTAGAAATTGGCTTTGGCATGGGTGCATCATTAGTTGAAATGGCACAAACTGCGCCAGAGAAAGACTATGTGGGTATTGAAGTACATAGCCCTGGTGTTGGTCACTGTTTAATGGGCGCAGATGCGGCTAATTTAACTAACCTACGCGTAATGTGTCATGACGGTGTTGAAGTGTTTGAACACATGATCCCCGATGGTAGCCTAGATATGGTGCAGTTGTTCTTCCCTGACCCATGGCACAAAGCACGTCACCATAAGCGTCGTATTGTTCAGCCTGAATTTGCTGAGATGCTACGTAAAAAGCTTAAAATTGGTGGTATTTTCCATATGGCAACTGACTGGGAAAACTACGCTGAGCACATGGTCGAAGTGATGGATGCAGCCCCTGGTTACAAAAATACAGCTACTGATGGTGCTTACATTGAACGCCCAGAAGATCGTCCTTTAACGAAGTTTGAAGCTCGTGGTCATCGTCTAGGTCATGGCGTATGGGACATGAAATATATGCGTATTGAATAATTGCAGACATTGCTGTGACTATCGATTAGGGTGGCAGCAGTAATTGCGTTATTTATTTAGAAAGCCAACTTTTGTTGGCTTTTTTGTTATTGGAGATGAAGTAAATGAAGCCGACAGAGACCTTACTCAATGGCATTTTAGATGAAGTTAGGCCATTGATTGGTCAAGGGAAAGTCGCTAACTATATTCCTGCTTTAGCTGACGTTCCTGCGAGTAAATTAGGCATCGCTGTGTGTTATAACGATGGTGAAATTATTCAAGCGGGCGATAGCCAAGAAAGCTTTTCTATTCAATCTATCTCCAAAGTATTATCGCTAACCTTGGCAATGGCACTATATGACGCTGATGAATTATGGGCGCGAGTTGGTAAAGAGCCATCAGGTCAGGCATTTAATTCAATGATTCAGTTGGAATTAGAAAATGGTATTCCGCGTAATCCGTTTATTAATCCCGGTGCGATTGTTATTTCTGACATGCTGTATAGCCGCTTGTGTGCGCCGCAATATCGTATGCTTGAATTAGTGCGTGAATTATCCTGTAACCCACAGATTGTTTACGACAAAATTGTGGCTAACTCCGAGATGCAACACAGCGATCGTAATGCTTCGATTGCCTATTTAATGCGGTCATTTGGTAACTTTAATAATGAAGTTATGCCAGTGTTAAATAACTACTTTAGCTACTGTGCATTAAAAATGAGTTGTGTTGATTTAGCGCGAACATTTTCTTATTTAGCAAATAAAGGTCAGCCTTTAGGTGCAAAAACGCCAATTATTAGCCAAACTCAAAGTAAGCATATAAATGCATTGCTTGCGACATGTGGATTATATGATGGCGCGGGAGAGTTTGCTTACCGCGTTGGTATGCCGGGGAAATCAGGTGTTGGTGGCGGTATTGTCGCAATTGTACCGGGAGAAATGACCATTGCCGTATGGTCGCCAGAGTTAGATCAATCTGGTAATTCTTTAGTAGGTACTGCGGCATTAGAGAAGTTATCAGCACGGATTGGACGTTCTATTTTTTAGTGGGTATATATCGAGAGGATATGTCGTTACCCACTTTTTCAGGGAAGCGAGTATTGTCTATGAATATTAAATCTTACATAAAAAATGGCTGTTGGTTATTCATTGGATTGGGTATCAGTTCATCGGTTATGGCTGTCGAGTGTCAGCCGTTGTGGAAAAATAATGTCAGTTTTACGGATGAAAAATTAATTTTAGAGCAAGACACACAGACCTTTACGATTAAAGATAATGGTCAGCTTTATTTTGATATTCATAAAGTAAATTTAGGCCCACAACAAACTGAATTATTGGCACAATATTATCAAACAATTACCACAGATTTGCCGTATGTTTTATCGCATGGTCAACATATTGATACAACATTATGTGATTTTGCAGCGGTACGTGTTGAGAAAGAAAATCAAATTCGACAACAGATCCCAGCATTGAAAAATTGGCGGAGTGTCAGTTTAGAATAAGATTTTTATTTTTGGGGTTAGCTTTGATTACTGATGACTAAAAAAAGCGATTCACTGGGTGATATCGCTTTTTTTATGATTATTTTTTGAGGTTATGTTGAACAATAATTCGGTGAGTTAACTACTCATCATCTTCAACAAAAACAGCTAATAAATCATTTAAGAACAATTTACCATGCTCGGTGATCTGCCATTGATCACCGCTATCTTGTAAATAATGTTGTTCAATCGCCCAATTAATATTAGCTTCAATAGTGGTTAACGGTAAGCCAGTACGATCAATGAAGTCTTGCTTTGGACAGGCTTCTAATAATCGAAATCTGTTCATGAAAAACTCAAAGGGACGTTCACTATCAACTACTGATATTTGTTCGCTTAAATAAGGCTTATCTGCTTGTAAATATCCACGTGGATGCTTTACTTTTACAGTGCGAACAATACGTCCATCAGCAAAACTAACCTTGCCATGCGCACCACAGCCAATGCCTAAGTAATCGCCAAAGCGCCAATAATTTAAATTATGTTGGCATTGTTTACCGACTTTACTGTAGCCAGAAATTTCATATTGTTGATAACCGGCTTCCGTTAACAGCGCATGACCTTGCTCAAAAATATCCCATAAATCATCGTCATCAGGCAATGTTGGTGGTTTTGAGTAATACAGCGTATTTGGTTCAATCGTAAGTTGATACCAAGATAAATGCGGTGGATCAAGTGCGATCGCTTGCTTGAGATCGCTGATCGCATCAGCAATAGATTGATCGGGTAAACCATGCATCAGATCGGTGTTAAAGCTGTTTAATCCGGCAAATTTTGCCAGTTCAATCGCTTTAATTGCTTCTTGGCTGCCATGAATGCGGCCTAAACGCTGTAATTTATCGTCTTGGAAACTTTGAATGCCAATTGAAATTCGGTTTACCCCAGCTTGGCGATAACCTTCAAAACGACCCGCTTCAACAGTACCCGGATTGGCTTCCATGGTGATTTCAATATTGTCACTAAAGGGAATGCGCGTTTCAATGGCTGCCAGTAAACGGCCAATTTCAGTGGGAGAAATTAAACTTGGTGTACCACCACCAATAAAAATTGAATGCAGTGGTCGCTGACCATTAACTAATTGGTACGCCATCAGATCTGTTTCGAGATCGTCAATTAACGCATCAATGTAATCCAGTTCTGGCAATTCAGTTTTTAGCGCATGCGAATTAAAGTCGCAATAGGGGCACTTTTGGACACACCAAGGAATGTGAACATATAAGCTGAGTGGTGGAGGAACAAGCATTAGTTAGCCTTTAGTGCACTGAAAAGTTGTTGAAGCGCTTTACCACGGTGTGATAGTTGTTTTTTACGACTTGGATCTAATTGCGCAGAAGCACATTGATCTTCAGGTACCCAGAAAATTGGATCGTAACCAAAACCATTATCGCCATGACGTTGTGTTAAAATACTGCCTTCCCATGAACCATGACACACTAGCGGTGTAGGATCATTTTCGTGGCGCATCATCACTAATACACAATGGAAACGTGCGCTGCGTTGTGCTTCAGGTACACCGTCCATTGCTGCAAGTAATTTATCAATATTTTCGGCATCTGTTGCGCCTTCACCTGCAAAGCGAGCCGAATAAATACCCGGTGCGCCTTGAAGGAAATCAACCTCAAGCCCTGAATCATCAGCAATCGCGGCACAACCTGTTTCTTTCGCAGCATGACGTGCTTTGATGATTGCATTCTCAATAAAAGTGGTGCCTGTTTCTGCTACTTCTGAAACATTAAAATCACTTTGAGCGACAACATCAAAACCAAAATCAGCCAGTAGGGAAGCCATTTCTTTTACTTTGCCTTGATTACCTGTTGCCAATACCAGTTTGCTCATATTGATGCCTTTTGAAAATGTTAATTTGTTAATGACGACTATGATAGCCGTTGTGTGGGTAATAACAAAGTCGTGCATTGTACGAGATGATTATTTACGGTTTATATACCTTTGCTGTTTATACCTTTGCTGTTTATATCTTGGTGTTGTTTATATACCAATGTGTCGACATAAAAAAAGCGAATACCAATGTGATATTCGCTTTTTTAAAGGTAACAGCTGGCAGCAAAACTATTGCATTAAATTCGCTATCGTTTCAGGGATCTGTTTCGGATCTTCGATACGAATTTGCTTGTGGCGACCTTGAAAGCCTTTTTCCACGTGCACTAATCCTTTTGCGACTTTAAATTGTTTAGCCAAATATTTAGCTAAATGCGCATTCGCTTTACCATCTACTGGAGGCGCTGTAATGGCAATTTTCACTTCACCACCATGCAGACCAACGATTTGATCGCGGCTGGCTTTAGGCTGAATGTAAAGTCGAATAACGACATCATCACCTTGACGAAATACAGCGTGATCACTCATAACTGGAACCAGATTGGTCCAATTAAATCACCCATTAGATAGTTAGCAAACTGCAATCCTAAGAAGATCACTAGAATACTTAAATCAAGACCGCCCATAGCAGGCAGAACACGACGAATCGGTGCCATTAGTGGTTCAGTAAGTTGATTCATCACATATTCCATTGGGCTGCGGCCTTGGCTGACCCAACTTAAAATGGCACGAATTAATAATACCCAGAATAATAATCCGCCAGCAGCTTTAATCAGTGCTAATAGACCAAATAATAAGAACAGTGGGTTAAAGGCTAAAGCACCCCCTGTTAAGGCCAGTTGTAGCAGAATAAATTTAGCGACACACAATACGTAACCAAACAAAATGGTTGCCATATCGATAGAGCCAATTGATGGGATCACACGACGTAATGGTGCCACAACCGGTTGGGTTGCTTTAACAATAAATTGTGAGAATGGATTATAAAAATCTGCACGTGACCATTGTAGCCAAACACGTAGCAACACAATCATGATATAAAGATCGAAGACTGTGGTAATTAAAAAAGCGAGTGAATTCATAATTAAACCTTAAAACAATTGTTCCATTTCTTGAGCACGAGCAACCGCAGCTTGCATTGCTTTAGCCACGATTTCAGTTAAATGATGTTGATTGAACGTATTAATCGCTTCTGCTGTAGTGCCACCTTTAGACGTCACTTGCTGACGTAGTGTAGCAAGATCCGTTTCTGGATTAGCTTGCACCATTTCAGCTGCGCCTAATGCAGTTTGTTGAACTAACAAGCGTGCAGTTTGCTCATCAAAACCTTGTGCCATTGCTTGCTGTTGGATCGCTTCCATAAATAAGAAGAAGTAAGCGGGTGCACTGCCTGCTGCGGCAATAATACCATTGATATCTGCTTCTTGTTTAACCCAGCAAATCTCACCGACAGCTTGAAGTAATTGACTTGCAAATTGATGATCTTGCGGCGCTAATGTTGCATCTGCATATAAACCGCTCATGCCCTTACCAATTAATGCTGGTGTGTTTGG
The DNA here is from genome assembly GCF_021236965.1 of Photobacterium carnosum. Classification (NCBI taxonomy): domain Bacteria; kingdom Pseudomonadati; phylum Pseudomonadota; class Gammaproteobacteria; order Vibrionales; family Vibrionaceae; genus Photobacterium; species Photobacterium carnosum. The sequence goes on from NZ_WMDN01000040.1 coordinate 7,522, forward strand.
CATTACGCGCACTAAATGCAGTTGGCTATCAAGCATCGTCGCCAGTCGAGCACTATTAATACCCGCAGCAATAGAGATCACTAATTTATTACTGAAATCTACCGCTTGCAATGGTAAACATACTTCAGCCATCAATTGGGGTTTTACTGCCAGTACAATAACATCCGCTTGTTGCGCTGCACGTAGGTTATCACTGTCGGTATGAATGCCAAAATCACGGCTTAACGGAGCTAGACGTGTTTCACTAGGCGCTGTAGCTGTGATTTTACTCGCGTCATAACCACTGGCTATTAACCCAGCGATGATTGAACGAGCCATGTTACCAGCCCCGATAAAGGCGATAGAACGCTGTTCCATGTAATATCCTTTGCTGTTGGTACGACGCGCAAATGGGTAGCTGAGTCGTTGACCGTTATTGAAAAACTATTGTTAGGATTTAAAAACTATTATTAGGCTTGGCTGCTATAATCACGCGCACCAAATAGGGCTGTACCAATACGAACCATGGTACTACCTGCGGCAATAGCAGCTTCCATGTCACCACTCATACCCATAGATAGCGTATCAAGCTGTGGATGGTGTGGTTTCAGTTGATCTAATAAATCTGCCAGTTTTTTAAACGCGGTGAATTGACTATCATAATCGGTTTCTGGTTGTGGAATCGACATTAATCCGCGTAAAGTTAATTGAGGCATGGTTGCAATGGCTGCGGCTAGTTCTACAACCTCATCAGCGGTAATGCCTGATTTACTCGCTTCACCGCTGGTATTAACTTGTAACAGCACATTTAATGGTGCCATTGTTGTTGGTCGTTGTTCATTTAAACGGGTCGCTGTTTTTAGGCGATCAATCGAATGAACCCAATCAAAATGCTCGGCAATTGGGCGCGTTTTATTTGATTGAATTGGACCAATAAAGTGCCAAACTAATTGTTTTTCGGCAGGATGATTCGCAAAATAATTAACTTTATCAACCCCTTCCTGAACGTAGTTTTCACCAAAGGCAAATAGACCAGCGTCAATTGCTTGCTCGATCGCAGCAACGGGTTTGGTTTTACTTACTGCTAGCAGTTGCACTGAATCGATGTCTCTGCCGCATTTTTCAGTTGCGAGTGCCATCTCATTGATGACCTGTATAATATTTTGCTTAATACTGTTCATAATTGATTCTTGAGGAAAGTTATTTATGGATATTACCGAATTACTCGATTTTAGTGTAAAGCATAACGCATCAGATCTGCACCTTTCTGCGGGCGTTCCACCAATAATAAGAGTTGATGGGGATGTGAGAAAGCTCAGTTTACCTGCTTTAAGTCACACTGAAGTACATCAATTGATTTTTGATATTATGAACGATGCTCAGCGTCGAGAATATGAAGAAAAATTAGAAGTCGATTTTTCTTTTGAATTACCCGACATTGGTCGTTTCAGAGTTAACGCTTTTCATCAGTCGCGTGGTTGTTCTGCTGTGCTACGGACGATCCCGATTCACATTCCAAGTTTAGCGTCACTGAATGTGCCAGCGGTTTTTTATGATATTGCTCAACTCAATCGTGGTCTAGTGCTAGTGACGGGGGCAACGGGTTCAGGTAAATCAACCACTATTGCCGCCTTAGTAGATTACATCAATAGTAACTATCAACGCCATATATTGACCATTGAAGATCCGATTGAATTTGTCCATACCAGTAAAAGTTGTTTGATTAACCAACGTGAAGTACATCGTGACACCTTGAGTTTCCAAAATGCATTGCGCTCATCATTGCGTGAAGATCCTGATGTTATCGTGGTGGGCGAGTTGCGCGATCAAGAAACGATTAGTTTAGCGTTAACCGCGGCTGAAACGGGGCACTTAGTGTTAGGCACCTTGCATACCAGTTCCGCGGCTAAAACCGTTGACCGTATTATTGATGTTTTCCCTGGGAGTGATAAATCGATGGTGCGCTCAATGTTGTCGGAATCATTACGTGCCGTTGTCGCCCAAAATTTATTGAAATGCACCTCTGGTGGGCGCGTTGCTTGTCATGAAGTGATGATGGCAACCCCTGCTATTCGAAACTTAATCCGTGAAGACAAAATTGCTCAGATGTATTCGATGATTCAAACCGGCTCATCCCTTGGCATGCAGACCATGGAACAAAGTGTAAAAATGCTGGTGGCACAAGGAATGGTAGAAGCCGAAGAAGGGCGTCGTATTCTTGATAGTAATCAACGTGGATTTTAAATAAATGAATAGTTGTATGACGTTAGATGACATTCTTGAGCAAGTCGTTATTAAAAAAGCCTCTGATTTATACATTACGGTTGATTCAGCGTGTTTATTAAAAATTGACGGCAATCTGCATGATATTGGAAAAGTATTAAACCGTGATGATGTCGATAGTTTGTTTGATCAAGCGATGGACACCAACCTTAGACAAGAATTTATCAGTACTAAAGAAGCTAACTTTGCTTTAGTTCGTAATGAACATCGATTTCGTGTCAGTGCTTTTTGGCAACGAGAATTACCAGGGATGGTGATCCGTCGTATTGAAAGCCAAATCCCTCAAATAAGTGATTTGAAGTTACCGATTGAGATGGAGCGATTAGCGTTATCAAAACGAGGTTTAGTATTAATTGTCGGGGCAACAGGTTCGGGTAAATCAACCTCGATGGCGGCGATGACTGGCTATCGTAATCAGCATCGAAGTGGTCATATTTTAACAGTTGAAGATCCGATTGAGTTTGTCCATAAACATAATAAATGTATCGTCACTCAACGTGAAGTTGGACTTGATACTGCTAGCTATGAAGTTGCATTAAAAAATTCATTACGCCAAGCACCTGACATGATTTTGATCGGTGAAATTCGTACCCGTGAAACCATGGAGTACGCGATGACTTTTGCTGAGACTGGCCATTTATGCATGGCAACCTTGCATGCCAATAATGCTAATCAGGCATTAGAACGTATTTTACATTTAGTACCTAAAGAACGACGTGATCAATTTTTATTTGATTTATCTCTTAATCTTAAATGTATTTTAGCGCAGCAGTTAGTTGCTGATGCTAATGGCGTTGGTCGTCATGGTGTCTATGAATTATTACTCAATACACCGCGAGTTGCCGATTTAATTCGACGTGGTGATCTGTATGAAATTAAAGATGTGATGGCAAAATCGACGGATGCAGGAATGATAACTTTTGACCAATCATTGTATGCATTATTTAGTGAAGGAAAAATTAGTGAGCAAGATGCGCTCTATCATGCTGACTCAGCGAATGATTTACGGTTGATGATTAAAGTGGGAGATCACAGTGTTCAGTCGTTAAGTAGTTTATCGGGAGTCACGCTTGAAAACAATTAAAGCCTATGATGATCCTTTTACTAAAGGATCATCATGGGTAAATTGATAATAATTATTACGTTTCAAATGCTTTTATTTAAATTATTGATTTTAATGTATTAAATTTTTTATGTAATAAGTTAAATACAGTGATTAAGCTTTTGAGTTTAAGTGATCCAAAAGCTGTACAAGCTGATCAAGTAAGTGATACCGCGGCTTGAGAAGTGAACAACAATGTTATAGAAATTGACTGTCAGCTTTGTGATGATCTTATTCACGAAAGCTGTACGAGGTAAAAAAAAGACAAGCTTCAGATGAAAGCTTGTCTTTTTTTATGTTCTTAGTCTGAGATGATAATCGCTGTTAACTAAGCGCCGTATTGACGTTCAAACCAACTTTCTAAAATCACTACCGCAGATTGTGAATCAATATTACCTTTACTTAATGAACGGTAACCGCCACGTTCAAAGAGCTCAGCTTTGGCTTCAACAGTACTTAAACGTTCATCGTGTAATTCAACCGCATAACCAAATCGACCATGAATCCGGTTGGCAAATTTCTTTGCCCGTGGCGCGATGGTTTCAAGTTCTTTGCCTGCGAGATCTAACGGTAGACCAACGACGATTAAATCAGGTTGCCATTCTTTAAGGATCTTTTCTATTTGATCCCAATTAGGAATGCCATCTTTAGCTTTTAAAGCAGAGAGTGGGCTGGCAGTGCCTGTGAGTTCTTGACCGATAGCAACACCAATACTTTTGGTGCCGTAATCAAAGCTTAATACGCTGCGAGATTTACTCATGCATGGCCTATATCTGATGACAGATTCGCGGGGCTAATACCCAATATTGCCATGGCTTGTTGCCAGCGCTGATCTATCGGAGTGGAAAAAATAATGTTGCTATCAGCTTCAATAGTAAGCCAATTATTATTCGCTAATTCTTGCTCAAGTTGACCTACATCCCAACCTGCATAACCAAGAGCGACAATAAATTGTTGTGGTGCTAGGTCTGTACCTAGTTGGGCTAAAATATCTAAAGAAGTGGTGACTGCAAGTTGAGGAGTAATAACAATACTGGAGCTATAATCAGCTTGAATCGTGTGTAATACAAAGCCGCGATCTTCGGCAACGGGTCCGCCATTGAGAACTGGGGCTTCAATACTTATAGGGTCAATTAATGGTTGTGTACGTTCAATATCAATTTGATCAAGCATGTCAGCAATTGAGATCTCAATCGGTTGATTAATGATGATGCCCATTGCACCTTCATCGTTATGTTCACAAACATAAATGACACTATGCTTGAAATTTGGGTCTTCCATCGTGGGCATAGCCACTAAGAAATGATTGGTCAGATTCATTTACAGCACCATTAAATACACATCAGCACCGATGATGGTGTTGATAATAAAAAGCAGCGATAAAATATAATCGCTGCGTTCTTGGTTTGATTATGGCTGATGTTTAGCGCTTAGGTGATTTTAGTTAGCGTTAATACGGCGTTCAATCGCGTCCATTAATTTACCTGTGATCGAAATATCAAATGCAGCTTCAATTTCACAAATACAGGTTGGGCTGGTTACGTTAATTTCAGTTAACTTGTCGCCAATGACATCAAGACCTACAAATATTAAGCCTTTCTCTTTTAAAATTGGCGCCACGGCTTCTGCAATTTTACGATCAGTGTCGCTAATTGGACGCGCTTCACCACGACCGCCAGCAGCAAGGTTGCCACGGGTTTCACCTTTAGCAGGAATACGCGCTAGGCAATATGGCATTGGTTCGCCATCAACCACTAAAATACGCTTATCACCATTACTGATATCAGGCACGAAGGTTTGTGCCATACAGTAGTTTTCGCCCATTGCGGTTAATGTTTCAATGATCACTGATACATTAGGATCATTTTTCATTACACGGAAGATAGATGAGCCACCCATGCCATCAAGTGGTTTTAGAATCACATCACCGTGTTCTTTATGGAACGCTTTTAGTTTGTCAGCACGACGCGTCACAATTGTGGTTGGCGTTAGCTCTGGGAACCATGCGGTAAACAATTTTTCATTACAATCACGTAGGCTTTGCGGTTTATTAACGATTAAAGCACCGTTATCTTCTGCACGCTCAAGAATGTAAGTGGCATAAATGTATTCAGTATCAAACGGAGGATCTTTACGCATTAATACTGCATCAAGATCCGCAAGTGGGATTTCTTGCTCATTATGGAATTCAAACCAGTCGTTTGGATCTTTTTTTACAGTGACAGTGCGTGTACGTGCAATCGCGACACCTTGCTCTAAAGAAAGATCACTCATTTCCATGTAGTGTAATTCCCAACCACGACGTTGTGCTTCCATCATCATGGCAAAGGTCGAATCTTTTTTGATATTGATAGACTGGATAGGGTCCATCACGATACCTAGCTTGATCATTGTTTTCTCCTGATTACTTAGCCTAGATCACCAAAGCGAACTTGCAGTGCGGTAATGGCTGTCATTGCGGTAGTCTCAGTGCGTAATACACGTGGGCCTAATAGAATTTCATCAAATTTATATTGTTCTGTCATGCTGATCTCTTCAGCTGACAAGCCACCTTCAGGACCGATCAATAACCGAACTTTGGTTACTGGGGTAGGGAGGGTGTTAATAGAATAATGCGCACGAGGGTGCAAATTCAGTTTTAAACCATCATATTCTTCTGCGCACCATTGCTCCAGTTTCATTACTGGGCGAATGGTAGGTACAACGTTACGACCACATTGTTCGCAGGCGGCAATTGCAATTTTTTGCCACTGTTCAAGTTTCTTTTCAAATCGTTCAGCATTAAGTTTAACGCCACAACGCTCTGAAATAAGCGGTGTAATAGTGTTAACTCCAAGCTCAACCGATTTTTGAATGGTGAACTCCATTTTATCACCACGTGAAATCACTTGGCCTAAATGAATATCTAATGGTGATTCAATACTATGTTCAACACGTTCTTGAATTTCAACTTCAACACTTTTTTTGTTAGCGCTGCTAATAACAGCGGGGAATTCAGCATTGCTGCCATCAAACAGTAATACTTGATGTCCAACTTGCATCCGCATAACGCGGCCAACATGGTTAGCCGCATCGTCGCTAAGCATAACCGTACCTTGGCTTGGTAAAGGTTGTGGATGGTAAATTCGTGGAATTCTCATGATGCGGTCATCTGTAGTAATTGTTGGGTAATAGAAGATATTACCATGGTTAACGACAGAAGAGAGGGCAAAAATCAGTGTGGCGATGAACGAATAATAAAAATTATCGAGGTCGTTTAAATACGATTCAAATTACGATGCTTTGAGCTGTAGCGGTTGGCGACATTTACGGCAATGGTAGCTGGCTTGTCCTCGTAGAACCTTATTATGACGTCGAATGGTTAGTGGGTATTCACTACAAGGGCAGTGGTAGAGAAATGTAGCCCCAACGACTGAGCTAACATTAAAGTTGTGGGTGGTTTTAGGTATGACTTTAAATACTTCAGCCATGATTATTTGCCATTCACGACCATGAGGACGAACGCGACCGAAGTGTTTAAATACCACTAAATGGGCAACTTCATGGGCAACCACTTCATTAAGGAATGCATTCGGGTTTTCTGCCAGCAATATAGGATTAAAGCGTAGTTCCCATTTTTGTAGATGGGCTGTACCGGCTATTTTACCGCGTTGATTAAAATTAACCGTAGGTATGGATAGGCGTTTATTCAGACGCTGGTTAGCATGATGAATGCAATACTCTACGTGAGTAAGCACTTGCTTTTGTAGCGGGGTCATAGCCTTAAATATCCTCAGTTAAACTCTATATTGGTCGGTAATTAATGCAGATGACTATACACCGCCAGATAAATATTAACGATTATTTTATTTTAAACATAAAAAAAGGACGAATAATCGTCCCTTAGTAATTGATAAACCTAATTTTATTATTATTTAAGTTTAGCGAAGTCGCGTAGTTCGTCTACTTTGTCGGTTTTTTCCCAAGGGAATTCTTCACGACCAAAGTGACCGTATGCAGCTGTCTTTTTATAGATAGGCTGAAGTAGGTTTAGCATTTCTTGTAGGCCGTATGGGCGTAGGTCGAAGTGCTGACGAACAGCTTCAATAATAATATCTTGATGTACTTTTTCAGTACCAAACGTCTCAATCATGATAGACGTTGGATCAGCAACACCGATAGCGTATGAAAGTTGAATTTCACAACGATCAGCCATACCCGCTGCAACGATATTTTTCGCTACATAACGTGCTGCATATGCTGCTGAACGGTCAACTTTTGATGGATCTTTACCAGAGAATGCACCGCCGCCGTGACGTGCTGCGCCGCCGTAGGTATCAACGATAATTTTACGACCAGTTAAGCCACAGTCACCCATTGGGCCACCGATAACAAAACGACCGGTTGGGTTGATAAAGAATTTAGTATCTTTACGTAACCATTCTTCTGGTAAAACTGGCTTGATGATTTCTTCCATTACAGCTTCACGAAGATTTTCTATAGAAATCGAATCACTGTGCTGTGTTGAAAGAACAACTGCATCAATACCAACAATTTTACCTTGATCGTATTCAAACGTTACTTGAGATTTAGCATCAGGACGTAACCAAGGTAGGCTGCCATTTTTACGTACGAGTGCTTGACGTTGAACAAGACGGTGAGCGTAAGTAATCGGTGCAGGCATTAATTCTTTAGTTTCGTTGGTTGCATAACCAAACATAATACCTTGGTCACCAGCGCCCTGCTCTTTAGGGTCTGCTTTATCAACGCCTTGGTTGATGTCTGGTGATTGCTTACCAATGGTATTTAATACTGCACAAGAATTAGCATCAAAGCCCATGTCAGAGTGAACATAACCGATTTCGCGCACTGTTTCACGAGTGATTTCTTCGATATCAACCCAAGCTGATGTTGTTACTTCGCCACCGACCATTACCATGCCAGTTTTTACGTAAGTTTCACAAGCAACACGTGCTTTTGGATCTTGCTCTAAAATTGCATCCAAGACTGCGTCTGAAATTTGGTCTGCAATTTTATCTGGATGACCTTCTGATACCGACTCAGAAGTAAACAGATGTTTAGCCATTGATGGTCTCACTTATATTCATAAATTTGGTAGAACGGTAGCGGTAATACTGATACTGCACTGCATTCCATACGTTTATATGTATGGAGCTACCTCCGTCTAGACGTCTATAATACCCCGACCAGTTATAAAATCAACAATGTAATCTGTAAGGATTTAGTCAAATTTTTCGTTAATTAAAAATTATGCTGATTCTTGTTCTTGTTTTTAATATAAAAAACCAAAGTTAAATTTGTTTCATCTTATTGAATATATTTGGTTTTTTATATTTTCCTGAAAAATAAAACAATTATATTTGACGGTATCTATTTAAGACAATATTTCTATGAAATGAAGTGATCGCTGATAAATAGCAACATCATTTATTCGTAAATTATTATTTTATGACTATTTGGCGCAGATCTGTCTTCTCGCAATGCGGTGTTTCGTAAAGATCTCGCCAATACAATTCGAGTAATTAATTATAGATGGTGTGCAACAAGCAAACTTGGATAGAATTAATTTTCAGCTCAGAATCAGGCTTTAAAAAGGACGTAAATAGCGGTCTTTTTTTATGAGGATAATTCCTACTAAACATTAAAAATAATAACAATATTAAACTACAACATACATTACTAAAACTAATCTGAAGTGGTTGTTTTTATCGCTTTTAAAGCGTAGTTAAATATCTATAATGGCCACATCAAAACACGACCACAAGCCTTATAGAATCAATGGTTAGGCTATGGTTGTACTATTAAAAAAGCTTAGTTTTTTGAGGAAAAAGATATGACTGGTATCGTTAATAAAATTATTGCACTTTACGCTCCTGTATTCGCTCCTATGTACAAAAGCGGCAACATGATTAAGTAAAGTTAGTGTTAAGGTTTACCTTAACCATTAAACATCTTCTTTAAGAAGGCTTTGAGCTGATTGCTCAAAGCCTTTTTTACGTTTAGAGCTAAAGTGCATTTTCCTCAAAAAACGAATAATCCATAAAACCATACTTTTTGGTCATATTTTTATATTTAGACATTCCGTTAACGATGTATTTCGCTGACGTTTGTCAATTTTTAATTTTGTTACATTATTTATCTTTTCTTTATTTTTATAATGATTAAAATAAACTCATAAGTTTACTTTTTTGAGTGTTGTGATGAAAAAAGCTATTTTAGGATTATTGTTAGGTGCAATGGCATTTGCTTCGATTCCTGCGCAAGCAAATAATTGGGGATCTTGGGGCGATACTAAAAAAGGTCGTGTTGAGAGTGCTCGAATTTGTGGCAAGAATGGTTATATCTTTAAAGTTCGAGATAGTTTTTATGTTGCTAAATACCAATCAGGTAAACGCTTTGCCGTTGGTGTACCCGTTAAAGCTCGTTTTGGTAAAAATAAGTGGCTACGTGTTGAAGGGCTTAAGAACGACGGTAATTACCTTGTTAAGCGTAAGTACTACAGCTTAGCTAAAGCAAAAGCGAGCGCATGTGGTTTAGCGTGGTAAGTCATCTTTGATGATATGAATTGTAGAAAGGTCGCTAAGGCGGCCTTTTTTGCATCTGTGCATTATTGAATTGGTCGCATTACGAAGATATTTAAAAGTGGGCAGTTGTTATGGTGCCAGCCGAGTAGAAAAGCTGACTTTTTCATAAATGGCTACCCAATAGCGTTCAAATGAAAATTTTTGAATTGAGTAACACTAATAACAATACACTAACGTTAGTTTTAGCTTCATTTAGCTTAACAAAACCGTTTAAAACGCTGACTTTTGGAGTGTTTTTGTATGAACGGCGATCACGT
>NZ_WMDN01000041.1:0-14416 GCF_021236965.1 Photobacterium carnosum
TCGTACTGTTGGTGCTGGTGTTGTTGCAACTATCGTTGCTTAATAACATTTAGTACTTATGTACAAAAAAAAGAGAGCTTCGGCTCTCTTTTTTATATCTATAAATTATTAGCCGTTATAATTTCGAGTAAATAACAGCATAAATAGATTGTAAGCTACTGATAAATTAAATGAATAACTAGAAAGTTGCTTATTTATCGATCAAGACTTGCTTTCAAAAATGTGATCTGTATAATGCTCGACACTGCCTGAGACGAAGTCTTGTAAGTGCTGTTGTGAACCAATAAGCATTGAGGAGAAACTTACTGCAGGCTATGCCGGGTATGTTTCATAATGAATACTCTGACTTATGTTCGCAGTCATTAAATTGGCTGACAATGCATCCGATAGGGATGCTACGTTCACATAAATCAATCGACATTCCTTCGTCTTTACGAACGTGAGTGGCGATATTGTTTGTGTAATTTTTATTTGGAGCTCTGTCTAATGCAGAACCAACGTATTCGTATCCGTCTAAAGGCGTTCGATCACCGTTTGATCGATCAGTCAACTGCGGAAATCGTTGAAACAGCTAAACGTACTGGCGCACAGGTTAAGGGTCCAATCCCTCTTCCTACTCGCAAAGAACGTTTTACTGTTCTTACTTCTCCTCACGTTAATAAGGACGCACGTGACCAGTACGAAATTCGTACTCACAAGCGCCTTATCGACATCGTTGAGCCTACAGATAAAACTGTTGATGCTCTGATGCGTCTAGATCTAGCAGCTGGCGTTGACGTTCAGATCAGCTTAGGTTAAGGGGAGATAAGAGAATGATTGGTCTAATCGGTCGTAAAGTGGGCATGACCCGCATCTTTACCGAAGATGGCATTTCTATTCCAGTTACTGTTGTTGAAGTTGAAAACAACCGCGTTACTCAGGTTAAATCTGTAGAAACTGACGGTTACAACGCTATTCAAGTAACAGCTGGAATTAAGAAAGCTAGCCGCGTATCTAAGCCAGAAGCTGGTCACTTTGCGAAAGCAGGTGTTGAAGCTGGTCGCGGTCTTTGGGAATTCCGTCTAGAAAATAATGAAGAATTCGCAGTTGGCGCTGAGCTAAGTGTTGAAATCTTTAACGAAATTAAAAAAGTAGACGTTACTGGTACTTCTAAAGGTAAGGGCTTCCAGGGTGCTATTAAGCGCTGGAATTTCAGTACTCAAGATATGACCCATGGTAACTCCTTGTCTCACCGCGCTCCGGGTTCAATTGGCCAATGTCAAACTCCAGGTCGCGTATTTAAAGGCAAGAAAATGGCTGGTCATATGGGTTCTGAGCGTGTAACGACTCAAAACCTAGAGATCGTACGTGTTGACGCTGAGCGCAATCTGCTTCTTATTAAAGGTGCAGTCCCTGGTGCTACAGGCGGCAACGTGATCGTTAAACCAGCTGTTAAAGCGTAACGTCGAGGAGTTAGTAATGGAATTGGTAGTCAAAGGCGCTAACGCGCTAACTGTCTCCGAAACTACTTTTGGGCGTGATTTCAATGAAGCGCTTGTACACCAAGTAGTTGTTGCATTTGCAGCAGGTGCTCGTCAGGGTACACGTGCTCAGAAGACTCGTTCAGACGTTTCTGGTGGTGGCGCTAAGCCATGGCGCCAGAAAGGTACTGGTCGCGCTCGTGCAGGTACAATCCGCAGTCCGCTATGGCGTTCTGGTGGTGTTACTTTCGCTGCTCGTCCTCAGGATCACAGCCAAAAAGTAAACAAGAAAATGTACCGCGGTGCTATGAAGAGCATTCTTTCTGAGTTAGTTCGTCAAGAGCGTTTAATCGTTGTTGAAAACTTTACTCTAGAAGCACCAAAGACAAAAGCACTAGTAGCTAAGCTTAAAGAGCTTGAGCTGACTGATGCACTTATCGTAACTGGCGAATTAGATGAGAATCTATTCCTTGCAGCACGTAACCTATATAAAGTAGACGTACGTGATGCAGCGGCAATCGATCCAGTTAGCTTAATCGCTTTCGATAAAATTGTAATGACTGCAGCTGCAGTTAAAGCAATCGAGGAGATGTTAGCATGATCACTGAAGAGCGTATTTTAAAAGTTCTACGTGCTCCGCACATCTCTGAAAAAGCATCAATGGCTGCTGAAAACGCGAATACTATCGTGTTTAAAGTTGCTATTACTGCGACAAAGAGAGAGATCAAAGCAGCAGTTGAAAAACTGTTTGAGGTTGAAGTTAAGTCTGTAAATACTCTTATCACTAAGGGTAAGACCAAACGTCAAGGTATGCGCCAAGGCCGTCGTTCAGACGTGAAGAAAGCGTATGTTATCTTGAAAGAAGGTCAAGACATCGACTTCGCTGGTAGTGCAGAGTAGGCTAGGAGCAAAGAAGAATGGCTATTGTAAAATGTAAGCCGACTTCCCCAGGTCGTCGCCACGTAGTTAAAGTGGTTAACTCTGACCTGCATAAGGGTAAGCCGTACGCACCTCTTTTAGAGAAAAACTCTAAGAGCGGTGGTCGTAACAATAACGGTCGTATCACAGTACGTCACATTGGTGGTGGTCATAAACAACATTACCGCCTAATTGACTTTAAACGTACTAAAGATGGCATTCCAGCGAAAGTTGAACGTCTAGAATACGATCCAAACCGTAGCGCAAACATTGCTCTAGTTCTGTACGCAGACGGTGAGCGCCGCTACATTATTGCACCTAAAGGTATGCAAGCTGGTGATATGATCCAGTCTGGCGAAGATGCTGCTATCAAAGTTGGTAATACATTACCAATGCGCAACATCCCTGTAGGTTCAACAGTACACTGTGTTGAGATTAAGCCTGGTAAAGGCGCACAGCTGGCTCGTTCAGCTGGTGCATACGCTCAGATCATTGCACGTGCAGGCACTTATGTGACTCTACGTCTACGTTCTGGTGAAATGCGTAAAGTTCTTGCTGACAGTCGTGCGACTCTAGGTGAAGTTGGTAACGCAGAACACATGCTACGTGAACTTGGTAAAGCAGGTGCTTCACGCTGGCGCGGTGTTCGTCCAACTGTACGTGGTGTTGTAATGAACCCAGTGGATCACCCACATGGTGGTGGTGAAGGTCGTACATCAGGCGGTCGTCATCCAGTAACACCTTGGGGCGTTCCAACTAAGGGTTATAAGACTCGTAGCAATAAGCGCACCGACAAGTACATCGTACGTCGTCGTAATAAGTAATTATAAAGAGGATACGCCATGCCACGTTCTCTCAAGAAAGGTCCATTCATTGACCTACACTTGCTGAAGAAGGTAGAGAAAGCGTTGGAAAGCGGAGACAAAAAGCCTGTTAAGACTTGGTCCCGTCGCTCAATGATCATCCCTCAGATGATTGGTTTGACCATCGCTGTCCATAATGGTCGTCAGCACGTTCCTGTTTTCGTTTCTGAAGAAATGATCGGTCACAAGCTAGGCGAATTTGCACCAACACGTACTTACCGCGGTCATACTGCGGATAAGAAAGCTAAAAAGCGCTAAGGAGTAGGTAATGGAAGCTATCGCTAAACATCGCTTTGCTCGCATTTCGCCGCAAAAAGCTCGTTTGGTTGCAGATCAACTGCGCGGTAAGCCAGTTGCTCAAGCTCTAGAAATTCTTAACTTCAGCAATAAAAAAGCTGCTGAGTTAATCAAGAAAGTTCTAGATTCAGCTATCGCTAACGCAGAACACAACGAAGGTGCAGACATTGATGATCTTAATGTCACTAAAATCTTCGTTGACGAAGGCCCTACCATGAAGCGTATTATGCCTCGTGCTAAAGGCCGTGCCGATCGCATCTTGAAGCGTTCTAGCCACATCACTGTTGTTGTAGCAGACCGCTAAGAGACTAGGAGAGAAAGCAATGGGTCAGAAAGTACATCCTAATGGTATTCGTTTAGGCATCTGTAAGCCTTGGAATACCACTTGGTTTGCTAACAGCCAAGAATTCGCTGACAACCTAGACGGCGATTTCAAGGTACGCAAGTTCCTTACTAAGGAACTAGCAAAAGCATCTCTATCACGCATCGTTATCGAGCGTCCTGCGAAGAGCATCCGTGTGACTATTCACACTGCTCGTCCAGGCGTAGTAATCGGTAAGAAAGGCGAAGACGTAGAGAAACTACGTGCAGCAGTAGCGAAGATCGCGGGCGTTCCAGCTCAGATCAACATCGCTGAAGTACGTAAACCAGAACTAGATGGTCAACTAGTAGCAGACAGTATTTCGTCTCAGCTAGAGCGTCGTGTAATGTTCCGTCGCGCGATGAAGCGTGCAGTTCAAAACGCCATGCGTCTTGGCGCTCAGGGTATCAAAGTTCAAGTAGGTGGCCGTTTAGGTGGCGCTGAAATAGCACGTTCAGAGTGGTACCGTGAAGGCCGTGTGCCTCTACACACTCTTCGTGCTGACATTGACTACGCAACTTCTTCGGCTCACACCCAATACGGTGTTATCGGCGTTAAAGTTTGGATCTTCAAAGGTGAAGTTCTAGGCGGCATGCCGGTTGAAGAGCCAAAGGCTGACAAGCCTAAGAAGCAGCGCAAAAGCCGTAAATAAGGAGTTTATTGATGCTGCAACCTAAACGCACTAAATTCCGCAAGGCCTTTAAAGGCCGTAACCGCGGTTTAGCGAACGGTACTGATGTAAGCTTTGGTACATTTGGTCTTAAAGCAGTTGGCCGTGGTCGTCTAACTGCTCGTCAGATCGAAGCTGCACGTCGTGCTATGACTCGTCATGTAAAACGTCAGGGCCAAATCTGGATTCGTGTATTCCCAGACAAACCAATCACTTCTAAGCCTCTTGAAGTTCGTCAAGGTAAAGGTAAAGGTAGTGTGGAGTACTGGGTTGCACAGATTCAACCAGGTAAAGTTCTATACGAAATGGGTGGTGTTCCTGAAACAATAGCTCGTGAGGCATTTAATCTTGCTGCACGTAAGCTACCAATCAAGACAACATTCGTAATTAAGGCGGTGATGTTATGAATGCACTAGATCTACGCGCGAAAAGCGTTGAAGAGCTTAATGCAGAGCTTGTGAATTTGCTTCGCGAACAGTTTAACTTGCGTATGCAAGCTGCAACTGGTCAACTACAGCAGACTCATAATCTTAAAACTGTACGTCGTGATATCGCACGTGTTAAAACTGTACTGACTGAGAAGGCTGGCGCATAATGAGCGATCAAATCCGTACTCAGCTTGGTCGAGTAGTTAGCGATAAAGGCGATAAGTCTATTGTTGTTGCTATCGAGCGTAAAGTGAAGCACCCGATTTACGGTAAGTACATCACACGCACGACTAAGCTTCATGCACATGACGAAAACAACGAATGTCACCTAGGTGATATGGTTGAAGTTCGTGAGTGCCGTCCAATGTCAAAGACTAAATCTTGGACATTTGTACGTGTAGTTGAAAAAGCTCGTATTTAATACGTACTTAACAACTACTTAAGTAAGCGGCCCTGAAAAACTTAGGGCCGTTCATTTTTTTATCTACCCATCGGTCGAAAATGGTGTTATTATTCGCCGCCTTTGAAGAAAAGGTATGTCGACTCGATTTGGGTCTAGATATTTTAAATTAGCGGAGCACTAACATGATCCAAATGCAAAGTATGCTTGATGCTGCGGATAACTCCGGCGCACGTAGCGTAATGTGTATTAAGGTTCTGGGTGGTTCTCACCGTCGCTATGCACATATCGGTGACATCATCAAGATTACTGTAAAGGAAGCAATTCCACGCGGTAAAGTTAAAAAAGGTGATGTCCTGAAAGCGGTGGTTGTACGCACCCGTAAAGGCGTTCGTCGTCAAGATGGCTCTGTCATTCGCTTTGACCGTAATGCTTGCGTATTGTTGAACGACAACACTGAGCAACCTATCGGTACTCGTATTTTCGGCCCTGTGACTCGTGAACTTCGTAATACGAAATTCATGAAGATTGTATCACTAGCGCCAGAAGTACTTTAAGGAGCGACTATAATGGCAGCTAAAATCCGTCGTAACGACGAAGTTATCATTCTTGCTGGTAAAGATAAAAGTAAGACTGGTAAAGTAACTAAGGTTCTAGCAACCGGTAAAGTTATCGTTGAAGGTATTAACATGGTTAAGAAACACCAGAAGCCGGTTCCGGCAATGGGTGTTCAAGGCGGTATTGTTGAGCAGGAAGCTGCGATCGATGCGTCTAATGTTGCTATCGTTAACGGTCAAGGTAAAGCGGACCGTGTAGGCTTCCGATTTGAAGACGAGAAAAAAGTTCGTTTCTTCAAGTCGACTGGCGAAACTATCAAGTAAGTTTGGAGTAGTACTATGGCGAAACTGCATGATTACTACAAAGAGACTGTTGTAAAAGACCTTGCTAGCAAGTTCGAATACAAGAGTATCATGCAAGTCCCAAGGATCGAAAAGATCACACTTAATATGGGTGTGGGCGAAGCTATCAACGACAAGAAGCTGCTAGAAAACGCTGCTGCTGACATGACTGCAATTGCAGGTCAGAAGCCGCTAATCACAGTAGCACGCAAGTCAGTTGCAGGCTTTAAGATCCGTGAGGGCTACCCTATTGGCTGTAAAGTAACCTTACGTGGCGAGCGTATGTGGGACTTTTTCGAGCGTCTAATTTCAATTGCTGTACCTCGTATTCGAGATTTCCGTGGTTTAAACCCGAAATCATTCGATGGTCGTGGTAACTACAGCATGGGCGTTCGTGAGCAGATCATCTTCCCAGAAATCGATTTCGATAAAGTGGATCGTGTGCGTGGTTTAGATATCACAATCACAACTTCTGCTAAATCTGATGAAGAAGCTCTAGCTCTACTGTCTGCTTTTAACTTCCCATTCCGTAAGTAAAAGTAAGGGTTACTAATGGCTAAAGAATCAATGAAGGCACGTGAAGCTAAACGTGCCAAGCTAGTAGCTAAGTTCGCTGAAAAGCGTGCTGCGCTAAAAGCTCTAATTAGCGACGTGAATGCGTCTGAAGAAGATCGCTGGAATGCAGTGCTTAAACTTCAGTCATTACCACGTGATTCTGCGAAGTCTCGTCAGCGTAATCGCTGTAACCAGACTGGACGTCCACACGGCTACCTACGTAAGTTCGGTCTTAGCCGTATCAAGGTTCGTGAAGCTTGCATGAAAGGCGAGATTCCGGGTCTACGTAAAGCAAGCTGGTAATGCCAGTAAGCAATTCAGAATCACGGAGTATTAACTTATGAGCATGCAAGATCCGATTTCGGATATGCTGACCCGTCTTCGTAACGGTCAGGCAGCGAAAAAAGTTGCTGTAAAAATGCCATCTTCTAAACTTAAAGTTGCAATTGCAGTTTTATTACAAGAAGAAGGTTTTGTGGCAGACTACACTGTTACAGGTGAAGTTAAGCCAGAGCTAGAAGTTACACTTAAGTACTTCGAAGCTAACCCAGTTATTGAGCAAATCCAACGTGTATCACGTCCTGGTCTACGCATCTACAAGAAAAAAGGTGCGCTACCATCAGTGATGGGTGGCCTTGGTATTGCTATCGTTTCCACTTCCAAGGGTCTTATGACCGACCGCGCTGCACGCAAAGCGGGCCTTGGCGGTGAGATTATCTGCTACGTAGCATAATAGGAGTAGAACATGTCTCGTGTTGCAAAAGCACCAGTAGTTTTCCCTGCCGGCGTAGAAGTTAATCTTAACTGTCAGGAAATTACTGTTAAAGGTCCAAAAGGCGAATTAGTTCGCGTTATGAATCCAGCAGTAGTTCTAACTTTGGAAGAAAACAAAGTTACTTTCGGTCCTCGTGAAGGGTTCGATAAAGCTTGGGCTCAAGCAGGTACTGCTCGTGCACTAGTTAACAACATGGTTGTTGGTGTTACCGAAGGCTTCACTAAGAAGCTGACTTTGAAGGGTGTAGGTTACCGTGCTGCTATTAAAGGCAATGCTGTAGGCTTAACTCTAGGTTTCTCTCATCCAGTTGAGCACGAACTTCCTGTTGGTATCAAAGCTGAGTGTCCATCACAAACTGAAATCGTACTTACAGGTATTGATAAGCAGGTAGTTGGTCAGGTAGCCGCTGATATTCGCGCTTACCGTAGCCCTGAACCTTATAAAGGTAAAGGCGTTCGTTACGCAGATGAAGTTGTGCGTACTAAAGAAGCTAAGAAGAAGTAAGGTAACACTATGGATAAGAAAACATCTCGTATCCGTCGTGCGACCCGAGCACGTCGTAAGATTTCTGAACTGGGTGCAACTCGCCTAGTTGTACACCGTACTCCACGTCACGTGTACGCTCAGGTAATTGCACCAAACGGCTCTGAGGTTATTGCAGCCGCTTCTACTTTAGAAAAAGCGATCCGTGAGCAAGTTAAGAGCACCGGAAACAAAGACGCTGCTGCAGTTGTAGGTAAAACTATTGCTGAGCGCGCGATTGAAAAAGGCATCTCTAACGTTGCATTTGATCGCTCTGGTTTCCAATACCACGGCCGTATCGCGACACTAGCAGAAGCTGCTCGTGAAGCTGGTCTGAAATTCTAAGGTAGGCGGAAGATGGCTAACGAAAAGACACAATCAGATTTGAATGAAAAACTGATCGCTGTTAACCGTGTTTCAAAAACGGTTAAAGGTGGTCGTATTTTCAGCTTTACTGCACTAACAGTAGTTGGTGATGGTAACGGTCGCATCGGTTTTGGTTACGGTAAAGCACGTGAAGTGCCTGCTGCAATCCAGAAAGCGATGGAAAAAGCACGTCGTAACATGGTTACGATCGCAATCAACAAAGGTACTCTACACCACGCTGTTAAAGGCCGTCACACTGGTTCTCAAGTGTACATGCAGCCTGCATCAGAAGGTACTGGTATCATCGCTGGCGGCGCAATGCGTGCAGTGCTAGAAGTTGCGGGTATCCGTAACGTACTAGCTAAAACATATGGTTCTACTAATCCAATTAACGTTGTTCGCGCAACAATTTTGGGTCTAAGTGGAATGAACTCTCCAGAAATGATCGCGGCAAAACGTGGTCTTTCTGTTAAAGAAATTCTGGAGTAATCGACATGGCTAAGACTATTAAAGTAACCCAAACAAAGAGCTCTATCGGTCGTTTACCGAAGCATAAAGCTACTTTGCGCGGCCTAGGCCTTCGTCGCATCAACCATACTGTGGAACTTGAAGATACTGCTTGCGTACGCGGCATGATCAATAAAGTTCACTATATGGTTAAAGTTGAGGAGTAATCACTATGCGTTTGAATACTCTATCACCTGCTGCTGGTTCTAAGCCTTCTGCGAAGCGCGTAGGCCGTGGTATCGGTTCAGGTCTAGGTAAAACTTGTGGCCGTGGTGTTAAAGGTCAGAAATCACGTTCAGGTGGTTCTGTTCGCCCCGGTTTTGAAGGCGGTCAAATGCCTTTGAAACAGCGTCTACCAAAGTTCGGTTTTACATCTCGTAAGAGCCTAGTAACTGCTGAAGTTCGTCTAGCTGAGCTAGCGAAAGTTGAAGGTGATGTTGTAAGCCTTGAAACACTAAAAGCTGCGAATGTTATCACTAAGGACATTAAGTTCGTGAAAGTTGTACTTTCTGGTGATATCGCTCGTTCAGTAACAGTGAAAGGCCTACGCATTACTAAAGGCGCTTTAGTTGCTATCGAAGCTGCTGGTGGTAAAATCGAGGAATAATTAACTCGAGGATGAGGTACAGATGGCTAAACAACCAGGACAAGATTTTCGTAGCGGACAAGGTGGCCTAGCAGAGCTTAAGTCACGCCTTCTCTTTGTATTAGGTGCGATATTAATATTCCGAGCTGGATCCTTTGTGCCTATTCCTGGTATTGACGCTACTGTACTTGCCAGTCTGTTCGAACAGCAAAAGGGTACCATCATTGAGATGTTTAACATGTTCTCTGGTGGTGCACTCTCGCGTGCTTCTATTTTAGCTCTGGGCATAATGCCGTATATTTCTGCGTCCATTATTGTCCAGTTGTTAACTGTAGTTCATCCAGCTTTGGCTGAGTTGAAGAAAGAAGGTGAAGCTGGTCGTCGTAAGATTAGTCAGTACACCCGATACGGTACGCTTGTATTGGCAACCTTCCAAGCAATTGGTATTGCAACGGGGTTACCGAGTATGATTCCAGGCTTGGTACATAATCCAGGTCCTAGTTTCTACTTTATTGCTGTAGTTAGTTTGGTTACCGGTACCATGTTTTTAATGTGGTTAGGTGAACAAGTTACCGAGCGTGGTATTGGTAACGGTATATCTGTAATTATTTTTACTGGTATCGTTGCTGGTCTACCGCCAGCTATTGGACAGACCGTAGAGCAAGCGCGTCAAGGTGAATTGCACGTACTTCTTCTACTATTAATTGTGGTTATATCTTTTGCTGTGATTTACTTTGTAGTGTTCATGGAGCGTGGTCAACGTCGTATTGTCGTTAACTATGCCAAGCGTCAACAAGGCCGTCGTGTCTTTGCAGCGCAGAGCACACACCTTCCGTTGAAAATCAACATGGCAGGTGTAATCCCAGCAATTTTCGCATCGAGTATTATTTTGTTTCCAGGCACACTGGCTCAGTGGTTTGGACAAAGTGAAGGTCTTGGTTGGTTAAGTGATATTTCACTTGCCCTTAGTCCAGGACAGCCACTTTATGTAATGCTTTACGCTGCTGCAATTATATTCTTCTGTTTCTTCTATACCGCGTTGGTGTTTAACCCTCGTGAGACAGCTGATAACTTGAAGAAGTCTGGAGCATTCATACCTGGTATTCGCCCGGGTGAACAGACCGCAATGTACATTGATAAAGTAATGACTCGACTAACCCTTGTGGGTGCGTTGTATATTACCTTTATCTGTCTGATCCCCGAGTTCATGATGATTGCATGGAACGTCCGTTTTTATTTTGGCGGAACTTCCCTACTAATCGTAGTTGTTGTTATCATGGATTTCATGGCTCAAGTTCAGACACATTTAATGTCTCAACAGTATGAGTCAGTTTTGAAAAAAGCTAATCTAAAAGGCTATGGCCGTTAAGTTTAGTTTTCCATATTTACGGAGTTTAGCAATGAAAGTTCGTGCTTCCGTTAAGAAAATCTGCCGTAACTGTAAAGTTGTTAAGCGCAACGGTGTTGTGCGTATAATTTGCAGTGAACCAAAGCATAAACAACGCCAAGGTTAATTAGCAGAAATATTTCTTGCAAATTGAAGAGAGGTTGGCTAAATTAGTCAACCATCTTTTGTTATGTGCAAAAGAATTGTACCACCGCTGCGTATCCTGAACGGGCTCTGCAGCGGTTATTCTTGTAAAGTACTAGGAGTGAATAGTGGCCCGTATTGCAGGCATTAACATTCCTGATCAGAAACACGCTGTAATCGCATTAACTGCGATTTACGGCATCGGTAAGACTCGTTCTCAAGCTATCTTAGCTGAGACGGGTATTGCTGAAGATGTTAAGATCAGTGAACTAACTGAAGAACAGATCGATCTACTGCGTGATGGTGTAGCTAAGTACACTGTAGAAGGTGATCTTCGTCGTGAAATTTCCATGAACATCAAGCGTCTTATGGACCTTGGTTGTTACCGTGGTCTTCGTCACCGTCGCAGTCTACCTCTTCGTGGACAGCGTACTAAAACCAACGCACGTACCCGCAAGGGTCCGCGCAAGCCGATCAAAAAATAGTCGGATAAGGTAGAGTACAATGGCAAAACAACCAACTCGCGCTCGTAAGCGCGTACGCAAGCAAGTAGCCGATGGCGTTGCGCACATCCATGCTTCTTTCAACAACACAATCGTAACCATTACTGACCGTCAAGGTAATGCTCTTTCATGGGCAACTGCAGGTGGTTCAGGTTTCCGTGGTTCTCGTAAATCTACTCCGTTCGCTGCACAGGTTGCTGCTGAACGTTGTGGTGAAATGGCCAAAGAATATGGCGTTAAGAACCTAGAAGTTATGGTTAAGGGCCCTGGTCCTGGTCGTGAGTCTACAATCCGCGCTCTAAACGCAGCGGGTTTCCGTATCACTAACATTGTTGATGCGACTCCGATCCCTCATAACGGTTGTCGTCCACCTAAGAAACGTCGCGTATAACGTTTCGTTTCTAGGAAATTGGAGAAAGAAAAATGGCAAGATATTTGGGTCCTAAGCTAAAGCTTAGCCGTCGCGAAGGCACCGACTTATTCCTTAAGTCTGGTGTACGTGCGATTGATACCAAGTGTAAGATCGATAACGCTCCGGGCCAACATGGTGCTCGTCGCGGTCGTCTATCTGATTACGGCGTTCAGCTTCGTGAGAAGCAAAAAGTTCGTCGTACATATGGCGTACTAGAAAAACAATTCCGTAACTACTACAAGACAGCTGCCCGTATTAAGGGTAACACAGGTGAAAACTTGCTTCAGCTTCTTGAAGGTCGTTTAGATAACGTAGTTTACCGTATGGGCTTTGGTGCAACTCGCGCTGAATCACGTCAATTGGTAAGCCACAAAGCGATTCTAGTTAATGGTCAAGTCGTAAACGTTCCTTCTTTCAAGGTAGCGGCAAACGACGTTGTTAGCATTCGTGAGAAAGCTAAGAACCAAGCACGCATTCAAGCAGCTCTTGAAGTTGCTACACAGCGTGAACTACCGACTTGGGTCGAAGTAGACAGCAGCAAGTTGGAAGGTACGTTTAAACGTCTTCCAGAACGTTCTGATTTGTCTGCCGACATCAACGAACACCTGATCGTCGAGCTTTACTCTAAGTAAAGCTACAGTTAAGAGAGGACACAATGCAGGGTTCTGTAACAGAATTTCTTAAGCCGCGTCTAGTTGACATCGAACAAGTTAGCTCTACGCACGCAAAAGTAACTCTAGAGCCGTTGGAGCGTGGTTTCGGCCACACTCTAGGAAACGCTCTTCGTCGTATTTTGCTATCTTCAATGCCAGGTTGTGCTGTAACTGAAGTGGAAATCGACGGTGTGTTACATGAGTACAGCACCAAAGAAGGCGTTCAGGAGGATATCCTTGAAATTCTTCTTAACCTTAAAGGTCTAGCCGTTAAGGTTGAGGGTAAAGATGAAGTTATTCTTACTCTGAACAAATCTGGTGCAGGCCCTGTTGTTGCAGGTGACATCACCCATGATGGTGATGTTGAGATTGCGAACCCAGAACACGTAATCTGCCATCTAACTGATGATAATGCTGAATTAAGCATGCGCATCAAGGTAGAACGTGGTCGTGGCTACGTACCAGCATCAGCTCGTATTCACACTGAAGAAGATGAGCGTCCAATTGGTCGTTTGTTAGTAGATGCTACTTACAGCCCAGTGGACCGTATCGCTTACGCAGTAGAGGCAGCACGTGTAGAACAACGTACTGACCTAGACAAGCTTGTAATCGATATGGAGACTAACGGTACACTTGATCCTGAGGAAGCTATCCGCCGTGCAGCAACAATTCTTGCTGAACAATTGGATGCATTTGTAGATCTTCGCGATGTACGAGTTCCTGAAGAGAAAGAAGAGAAGCCGGAGTTCGATCCGATCCTACTGCGTCCTGTAGACGATCTTGAACTAACTGTTCGCTCTGCTAACTGTCTGAAAGCAGAAGCGATCCATTACATCGGTGATCTTGTTCAGCGTACTGAGGTTGAGCTTCTTAAAACGCCAAACCTTGGTAAAAAGTCTTTGACAGAAATCAAAGATGTATTGGCTTCTCGTGGTCTATCTCTAGGTATGCGCCTAGAAAATTGGCCACCTGCATCAATCGCTGAAGATTAATAGTTTACTGATATCTAGTTAGAAGGATTAGGTCATGCGCCATCGTAAGAGTGGTCGTCAACTCAACCGCAACAGCAGTCATCGTAAAGCGATGTTCAGCAACATGGCTAGCTCTCTGGTATGTCACGAATTAATCAAGACTACCTTGCCTAAAGCAAAAGAGCTACGTCGCGTAATTGAGCCTTTGATTACCCTAGCTAAGACCGACAGTGTTGCTAACCGTCGTCTTGCATTCGCTCGTACTCGTGATAACGAAGTTGTTGCGAAATTATTTAACGAACTAGGTCCACGCTTCGCAGCGCGTCCTGGTGGTTATACTCGTATCATGAAGTGCGGTTTCCGTACTGGTGATAAAGCTCCTATGGCTTACATCGAGTTATTAGACCGTCCTGCAAAGGAAGAAGCTACTGCTGAATAAGCACTAGCCGTTAAATAAGAAGAAAGCTGAGTCCTTGGACTCGGCTTTTTTTTGCTTTATTTTTAGCTTCTGCTTTTAGTTGTGTATTTATTATCTCTGCTTTCATTAGATCGATAACACCATTGTTAGTGTTTATTATTGTCATTAAATCAATAATCATTTTTTATTGATTCATTATCATCACTCATAATCTATATATAATGAGTGTAAGGTTATAAAAATAACAATTAATAACAATTTTGCTTTTAATATGAGCAAACGATTTTATTTGTTTAAATTGTGCTTGTCAGTGTCTGAAAA
>NZ_WMDN01000042.1:0-11617 GCF_021236965.1 Photobacterium carnosum
TAGCTCTGATGATAATTCTGATAGCGATAGCTCTGATGATAATTCTGATAGCGATAGCTCTGATGATAATTCTGATAGCGATAGCTCTGACGATAATTCTGATAGCAATAGCTCTGACGATAATTCTGATAGCAATAGCTCTGATGATAATTCTGATAGCGATAGCTCTGATGATAATTCTGACGGTAAATCTTCTCAATCTTCTGATACTGACTCTTCTCAATCTTCTGACAATGACTCACAAGAACCATCGAATCAAGCTACAGCACAAGACATCATTGATGCCTTAAATGCTGGTGACGGCGATTTAATTGGTGACTTACATGAGGAAATAGAAGAACTTTTAAAAGAGAAAGCAATAGAAGTAGAAGATGAATTTAAAGACAAAAATGGCAAGTATACAACACCATCATTTGCATTAGGCGTATGTAAAGAGAGATGTTTTATAGGTGTACCATCATGGATAAAAGACGCTGATCCTGTTACTCAACGTATGCGTCAGGTGCTTAATAGCATCGTGTATTCTCGTAATAAGACGGAACGCTCTTACGAACGTACAGGTAATACTATAGCAACAGGTGAACTCTGGGGTGCAAGTTGTGGTAATAGTCGAATCTTTCAGGTTGAGACTACACATCGAGCTCCTAACGCCGCTTTTCAGATCCTTGTGGATAAAAGCGGATCGATGGATGGATATGCGATGCAACTGGCAAATATCGCTGCGTTTTCGATTGCAAGTGCAATTGAGTTTATTCGCGGTGCTGAATGTGAAGTTCTTTATTATCCTGTAGGTGGATCTTCTGGCTTGAAGGTTCATGTAGCTAAGTCATTCAAAGAAAAAATAAGCTCATGTAGAAACAAAAGTTTCAATGTGATGGCTAATTACGGAACACCAACAGCCGAAGCGCTATTAACAGCTTTGAGTCGAATTGGTGTTCGAAAAGAACCGAAAAAAGTGATTTTTTTAATTACTGATGGTGATGCCTGTGATGCAAATATTTATGACGTCCTTAATGATTGTGACGCTGCAAATGTTGACGTTATTGGTGTCGGTATTGGATTAAATAATCTTGCTGGATTCGAAAATAGACCTTACGTTTCAATTAATGATGCTTCGGAACTTGCTCCGCAGCTATTTAGTTATATTCGTAATGTTTATCAAAAATAACCAACCAACCAACCAACCAAACTAACTAACTAACTATTATCGATTATACCTAAAGGGTAAATATTTCCCTTTAGGGCCATATTTTCCTTTTCGTATTTATCGATCTCCTTGGAGGAATTTAAATATGAGAACTGTAGATATTTTTCATTTTGAGAAGTATAGCAACGGAGCTTTCCTTATTGGCGATTTATGTGAAGTAAATGGTCAAGAAAGAGTCATTGATGCTGAATACATTTGTTGTAATGGCATTACAGAGGAATTGATCGCTGGATTAGAGGACGGATGGGAAATGTGTACTCGTAGAACAGTAGATATTTCATCATTATCTCAAAAGCAGCAACAAAAGATTAATAAATTAATTCTATGGGATAAGGCGTTTGCTGGCTAATACCAATTATTAATATAAAAAATGAGGATTGCCATTTTGTTTACCGCAAATTTGGCAATCTACCGCTTCACTGGGATTCGTTAAGCCTTCGGTTCCTTATGAGCAGGTTTAACGAATCCCGGTGATTTGTTAATTTATTTTGGAGTTGAATAATTATGTATGGTCAACAAAGTTCAAAAATCGAAAAAGTTAGAGCGTTAGCAGATGGTAAGTGGGACGTTGTGTTTCAATCTTATCCACAGTTAGCTGATGCAATGTGCAAAGCTCCACGCGCTGTACCTTGCCCCGTCACAACTAATAGTAAGCGTACTTCCACTAAATTCCGTTTTTTTAAAGACTGGATTCAAACAGGAGGTGCGTATCATAACGATGAAGGCGCTATGCCGGATGGTATTGATGTTATTAGTTGGTTAGAGGGATCTAGCAAAGGGGAAGCTATGAATCACATTATCGATATTCTTGGTGGAAATATAGGCCAAGTTTCAGATAATCAGGTTCGGTGGAAACAACAAGAAATGCAAAAAGTAAGGGAAGAACACTGTTCAGAAGAAGAACGGGCATATCGAATGAATAGAGTTCGAGTGGTTGCCCAATCATCTATACCTGCAGCACACGCTCCTGAAGTCCACGCCTATTTACGTAGCCGAGGTCTAAAAGGGGATTTCTCTAAACTTCCGCATGACTTGCGCTATACGAACCACATTCGGTACCCAGTTAGTCTAAGAGAAGAGGGTGATAATCGCAGTCCTTGGTACTCAGCATTAATTGGAACGTTTGTGGATGTGAAAGGTAATAATTGTACGCTCCATCGTATATTCCTCAATAATGGTGCGAAAGCCCAAGAGAGTAATTGTAAACTAATGATGTCTCCACCATGGGACATTAGAGGTGGGTATATTAAATTAGACCAACCTGCAACGTTTACTGGCGAAGGCGGGGTTCAATGTTCGGTCCTTGGATACTGCGAGGGAATTGAAACAGCCTTAGCTATACGTGAAGCAACTGGTATGCCTATGCGTCCTTATTTCTCTGCCACCTTATTAGGGATGGCCGAGGGCATAAACGTACAAGGTGTTAATCGTGAAAATACAATTATCATTATATGGGCTGATAAAGATGTCTCTAATACTGGTCAAAATACAGCTAACACGTTAGCTGAAAAATTGGCAGGGGAGGGATATTCAGTTCAAGTGATGTTACCAGAGCAAAGTATTCCGCAAGGTGAAAAATCTGTAGATTGGCTAGATGTATATCGAGATTACGGGGCTGATGCATTCCCTATCTTTTTAGATGAGGAATTTGCCGTAGATTGCATGTAGTGTGAAAAGTAAATACGTATTTAACGTAGTCAGTCATTTTGTTGTTATTCAGCCACAACAAATGCCCCATTGATTAAGTGATCCGATTTTTCGGTCTTACTTAATCAGTGGTTTACTCAAAAGGGCACTTTATTAAGTGTATTTTTGAGTAAGCCACATACCGGCTTTATTGAAATCAATCCTCAATCTTATCATCACTAAAAGTTTAACTACTTTCATCAAACCAATTTCTTTTTGGGTCATTGATGGTGTTTTAAGAAAGAGTTCGCGTCCATATTTATATGATATCTTTTCATCTTAATATGTTCGTTTGAGTAGCCATATAAACAACTACTATAAAAATGTTTATAACTAACCTGTTTATTAATCGCACAATGCTTTTAATAAATATAACTAACTATCACGTAATAAAGTCTTACTTTTAGCTTCATATTGATGTTTTTAGTGATCTTTTTTAGTGATTAATTGGACTATAAATATGAATAATCAAAACTTATCTCAATCAACCATGTTCGATTTAGATAGTGATGATTTACATAACTCAGATTTGTTATGTGGAGATGGTATTGAAATTGATAACATTAGTAACGTTACCAATGATCTTGATACTGCTTTACTAAACGCAAATCTAAAACACCCAACATACCTATACAATGACAACCTACAAGAGTTAAGACATTCACTTGAATCTATTTCTCGTCGTCTTAAATTATTGAATATTGTTAACGTAGAGGTAAAAAATTAATTAACTAGCATCCATCGGATATAGCATTTATATCCTATGGGATCATAAGTCTTTTCCTTTTTGATGCGTCATATACCAAAGGAAAAAATTATGATTATTAACGCTACGACAATTACAAATGAAGTATCAGTAATTTTACAAACTCTATACGACTATACAGTAATCGCTATTCATTACTTACCAGTAATTAAGCCTTATTTTGTTGGAATTATGGAGTATCTAAAACCGATTCTTGTCCCTGTGGTTCCCGTTTATGTTACTTATAAATTGGCACTAAAATTTTTAGACAAGAAAAAGTTAGTAAAGGAATTATTGACTACTTATAGGGATCTTGAATTTTTTTATGCCTTAGAAAAAGAGCACGTAGAATTACATAAGCTGTACATTAATAAATCAATGAAAAATACAGCAAGAGATAATGTACGAAACGCTGAAAATAAGGTTTTATCAATTAACAATACTCCAGCAAAACTGAAGATAAAAATTGCTAATCTTGAAGAACTCGATAAAAAACTGCAATTCCCTAAAAAATAAACCATAACCACTGCCATACGGAAAAACCAATCCCTATGGATCGTGTTTTTCTGTATGTGCATAACATAACACTTGGAGAAACATGATGATTAACAACTCAACTGTGAATGCAATTAATACCTCTAATTTTAGTGATTTAGGTATACATGGCACAAACACAACATTTGATGATTTAGTGATTAAAATGCAACAATTATCTGACTCAATAGCTCTACCTAAATATTACAAAGACGATATTGCTCTCGATTTTAAAATATTGAAGAAATATGGTTTAGGTAAGAAGTATGTATGGTTATTACGTGAGTCTGGTTGTTTATTGTTTCCGTTAGAAATCGGTGCGAATACTCATTTCATTGATATGTACATGAAAGGAGATAAGACGGCCCGTTACTTTTTAGTTGATACTTCGAAAGATGATTTAGTCGAAATAACACCTAATGAAGTAACCCCACTTATAAATAAAGCGCCTATTAACGTTCATTCTTACGATACAGCTATTAGCCTTATCAATGCTATTGAACGAGTCTTATCTGATGTTAACGTAACAAGTAAAACATTTATGAAGGCAGATATGGGAACAACACCGATTTTTTGGCAAGAGTGGGTAAAATGGTTTGAAGGTGAAAATGATATTATGCATACGCTAATGTTTAACTCCATCAACAAGCTAAACACCCTCACAAACCATTAAATCGTAACGCACATACAACCATACCTAACAAGGGTTAATAATTATCCCTTTTTATAGGTGGTGATCATTGCTATCCCTTGTGATTTTTATTAGGAATAAAAGCAATGACAGCCAATCTATGCAAAACACAAGAAATTAATCAATTGCTTGAAGATAAATGCGAATCTATCGTCTGGGTTAATAACAGTTATCTCGATCCTATCGTATTAACTGATATTAAATTATTCATTATGAAAAATACTAAAGTGTTACGCCAGCAAACGGATCCTAAGATACTTTTTAAAGAGTCCTTAGAACGTTATGTTATAGCTCGTAAAGCTCGTAA
Organism: Photobacterium carnosum; assembly: GCF_021236965.1. Classification (NCBI taxonomy): domain Bacteria; kingdom Pseudomonadati; phylum Pseudomonadota; class Gammaproteobacteria; order Vibrionales; family Vibrionaceae; genus Photobacterium; species Photobacterium carnosum. The sequence goes on from NZ_WMDN01000042.1 coordinate 5,171, forward strand.
AGCTCGTAATATTCGTAATGCACTTACAACAGATGATAAGAGAGTAGACCTAAAGTTATTTTTTGATGAATTAGATGCAAAAATAGGTAATCCATATTTTCGTGAGTTATTTATTATGTCTAAATTTAATCCGATAAATTTATTTATTGTTCATTTTGTTATTTTTATTGCTAGCCAATTAATTACAGGAACAATTCAGGAATATTTTTTTGGGGATACATCATTAACAAATTTTGATTTATTCATGGTCGTATTATTTGCTGTTAGTTATCTTATTTCATTTGTTAAATTGCTCCAATATGAGAACTCTTTTATAAATAACATACGGTAACACGCATAGCACAACCTATATATTTACTTACATACCGCTTGGTAAACCTTACCTTGTTGGTATCGTTTCCTCGCTGTATTTTTACCTTAGAGGAAATAAAAATGAACCTTTGTAACTTACCTTCAATCACTCAACACTCAATCGATGTAATAGAAGTATTCGTTCCTTTTGCTGCTAAAGTTCTTTTGGACCAGAAAAGATACTCTTTATTGGCTACTCGATTAGATGCAAAAGCGATAAGTGTTAAATTTGATCCTAAATCTAACGCCGCAATATTATTAAATGCTTGTCCGTTTAATGATATAGCAACTGATAAACAGCTAGACCAGAAAGAGTTAAAGAAGATTCTATCAATAATGGATGTTCCAGTGGATGCAGCATATAAAAGGTGGTTTTCAAATCTTTGTGTAATGTTGCATCGTGGAAAAGATGGTAGTGTCGCTAAACAGTTAACAACGACGATAACGCCTCCTATTATTGCTCCCGCATCTTTATATATTAATAACCCTATAGCTGAACGTGCTTTTATCAATAAATTGGCATCACGAATCACGCAAATCTATGCAACGATGACATGTGCTTTTTATGATGATTTAACTCGTTTTATTTTGGAGTTATGTCTGCATTTTGTTGATGTAGAAAACCAAGATGGGTCTATATTGTTGAAGGATCGAGTGATAGGAAATTATAGATATACATTAACAGCAATACCTTGTGAGTTTAATAGCATATCACTTTATTCTGATGCTAATTTAGAATGTTTTGCGGAAAAAATGTTATTAAATCCATTGATAATGAATCTTGATGTCCATGCTGCACTGTTTATTGATGATGAGATTGTGACAGATAGCGTACTTGGTGGAGTGACTATTGAATCTAATTTAATAGGCGATTTACCAAATAATACTGATGTTAAATATTTAAGAAAAAAAGTATTTTCTGGTGCTAGATTAATCAATCCAAAAACGCAAAAAACAGTCGTAATTGAGAAGGAATTAGAAGAGATTGAGCCAAAGGCCGAACCATTTAATGACGGTTATTGGAGCACTCTTTCTTTTTAATCCTCGTAAGTAACAAACAACATAACCTAAGGGTAAATACTTCCCTTATGGGTCATGTATTTACCCATATTAAAACTTTGGAGAAATACAATGACCAACTTTAACACTATTGATAATAAAATTTTCAACGATGACCATACAATTGAAAAGCCATATTGTTGTCCTGTTTGTGGTAGTGCAAATACAATACACACACCTTCACAAGAATGTGAGTTTATTTGTTTAGACTGCTGTGATTCTATTCAACAGAGCAATGGTGATTCAGTTTATTCATATGATGAAGAAATGACGATCGTAGCTAATTTTACTGACATGTGTGACGTAATTCTTAGAACATCTCATAATTATGTTAATCCTGTTTTAATGACAGAATTAAATTTGTATCGAGATAAATATAAAGAAACGTTAGACCAATACTTCGAATCTTCTTACATGTGGCAAATGCGAGTGATTTATAGCGTTATTTACTCAGCTTCGCATAGAGATATGTCTGCTGATAAACGCAATGAGCTTTTAGATGATGTTTTTGAGGGTATCCTTAATAAGATTTCATCTACAAAAAGTAACTCGTTAATAGACCCGAAGATAATTACGGAAGCAAAAAATATTATTGCAAACTATCAGCAATATTTTGAACGCGACCTAAAGGCAGATTTTAACGCCACTATTCTTAGTTTTATAGCTCGTAAAAAAGCGATTAAGAACCTAGTGGCTATGCCATACATGACCAATAATACCCGTTATATTGAAGAAAATGATAAATACAGTGGCGATTTTGCTTCGATGGAACAACGTTTTCATAAGCGTATTTTTATCATGTGCAAATGTAACCCGGTAATAATATTTTTCTTTTATATGTTTACATTGGTATTTATGCAAATAACAGCTGCAGTGTTTGAAAGAACATTTTTGGGAGGAACTTTCGTTAATGTTCTCGATCCAATTCAGTTCGTAGTTTGCTTGGTCCTGTATCTTCGTACTATTAGCTCTTTAACCCATTACCTTCTTGGCGATGGATGTTATAGAGATAATTGTAACAATGATTATAACTAATAAATAAAACATACCGACAGGTAATACTCTTACCTATCGGTATCTGTATTCCTGTTTTTACATTTAAAAATTGGAACTAGAGGAATACAAATATGTTTATTGAGAATAAAGAAGAATATTTAGATGAATTAGGTCTTATCATTCGTGCTCATGTGTCTCAATTTGTTATGAATGAATATGCGTCTTTAAAACAACTATTCGATGTGGCTGACTTTGGCATAAAGGTCAATATGTACGATGACACGTCTTTTTATGTTTTAAAATATGTTGAAATTTACCCATCAACCCCCGTTCTACTAGACGAAGATTACGTGCGTTTTTTATGTGCAATGGTCTTATCTATGAGCGATAGCACTCAAGAATTAGTTGATGAAATGGTCAGAGTTGGTATTAAGGCATCTTGTTTCATGAATGAACAATTTACTTTTTGTACTGATGGCGAGTGGGTAAATAAACAGAGATATGGCAAATGCAATATTACACAGTTAGAACGTGCATTTAGTTTGATGCGTTATCTCATGTGCAGTATAGCTAGAAACATAAATAATTATGTTAAGGATTTTGTCATTTCGGTTTGTAATTTAAATGCTATGAACCAACAAATACTGGCTAAGCGTCTTATCAAGACGGCTAACGTAACAGTGCGACTAGAAGTAGAGGGGCGTTATTTTGATCTTACAGATGTGGATTATACGGATATAAACTCATTAACGAGTGCTCGTGTAAAAAATATTTTAGAAATGAATATTGCTCCGTGTCGATACAGTTGCCAAATTTTTCATAATAATGAACTAATTGGAGAAGCTGCTCGAAATGGCTTTGAGTCAATAAGCGATGAAGTACGCTGTTCAACGGTTATATTTCGTCGTTTGTTAATTACAGCCATTAAAAAAGCACGTTTAGTCTTACCTCGGCAACAAGTCCAGGTAACTGATGAAAAATCAGAATTGAATGGTAATGATCTGTTTTGGGGATCATTAACATTCTAATTCGTTAACTATAAAAATAACATTACCTATTAGGTGTATAAAACGCCTAATGGTGTTTCTGTACGCCTATTTAAGTAATAATTTTGCTAATTGGAGTATAGAAACATGTCTAATCTAGAAAAGTTCATATTAATGTCAACCGGTATTAAAAGTGAGATGTTGGCTGAGGTTTCAATTAGTCCCATGACGAATTTTGTCCGTGATGTGGCTGAATGTATTGTTAAACCAAAGCAATGCTATGACAACTCATTTAAGCTTTTACAACGATTGATTCAGACCACAACCGAGGATGTTAAATACGTTCTTGGTATGTGCGTCTGCTCATCAATTTTACCAATTGAACACGCGTGGATAAAAGTGGGTGCTAAATATTATGATCCAACACTAGAAATTGTAGTTGGAGATATTATTGCCAATACTTATTACTCAGTGATGGAGTTTGACTTGGATGAAGCTATCACGGCTATGGAAAGTGTACTGGAACGTTCTGATGGTGATTATTGCCCTCCAATGTTCAATCGCATGGTACATAGCCCAATATATAAACATCTATATATGTCTCAACAAGAGCGTAAGGCAATGTTTATAGGTAACTCCATTTCTCTTGAACTGTAATCCACATACTACATTAACTATCAAAGGAATTACTAATAAGTACCTTTTAACCTTGTTGTCTTTATTAAGTCAGCATTGATTTTTATTAGGTATTCAATATTAGTCATGAATAACCACATTATAACTCTTTATATCTCTTTATGATTTATGAAGCGTTCTCGTGTGTCTTATTCATGATTCCTGATTGAACAACTACTAGGAAAGATAAAAATGTTAACTACTAACGCTAAATTCGAAACAAATTCTTTTAACTATAAACGCAACCAACCCGTAATCAATCTTGTTTTGGATATGTTCCGTGACCAAGGCTATTTTGATATCGCTAATGATGACAAATTGAGTTTTACTGTTGATTCACATGGCTACGTCACCGATATTCATTTTCCTGAGATAAAGATGTCTGAAATGGGATTCGTGCGACTTATGGCTAAATGGTTTGAACAGACTAAAAATATTAAGACTTTTCATCATGTCATGAAGTTAAAGGAAATTGTTGAATTTGTATTTAATAGTAAGCTGGAGTTTGTCGATTTTAATGCCGGCATTAATAGTGAGGTTCCTGTCGGTAGTCCTGATTGGGTCGTCTGTAAAAATGCCTGTATGTTTATGGATACTGATATTGATAAAATTGTCAAATCAAGTATTAAGTTGATTAATAATTTTATTAATAATACAACACTTAAACATGAACGCTATTTGGTCAAACAGCACATACTCACAGGCTGTCGTGTCGATGTCTATTGTGATGCTTGTGATGAAATATTTGGGCTATCTAAAAAAACAATGAAACAACTATGCCAAAACGGAGGTTCTCGTTTAGTGTGCATGGATATTGATATTGAATTTTATGGTCTTAATATAACTGGTATTGCAGATTTTCAGTCTCGTATTATTAAATCTCAGTGCGGTTCAAGTTACGAAGATATTGTTAAATTAAATATGCCAATTATTCGTGATTGTTTGCATGAAATGGTCATGGAAGAACGAGACGTACAAGGTCTAGTAAAGGAAAATTTAGATTGTAAGTGCGTATTATCGATTGATGAATTACGTGCGTGGCGATCACTTGGTATTGACTAAGCGTAACAACAAATAGAACATTAACTTAACCCTAAGGGCAGTATTGATTACCCCTTGGGTGTTTAATGCTGCCTTTTTTATGGAAAATAATGAAATGACAGCAAAAATGTTCACAAATTATATCTCTAATTCATTAGTGGCTCTTGGTTACGCAGAATATAAAGATGAAACTTTAATCAATTGGTCGATTGCTTATTGTCAGTCAGATTATGTTGGGTGGGATTCTACTTATCTATGTAATGATTCAATAATAGCTACGGCCAAGCGCCTTTTAACCAAAACTCATAGCAACTATGTGAAGGCGATTGAACGAATAATTACTTCAGGTAAATATATTGAAATGAAGGTTAGAGGAAAGCGCGTTGAATATAGCTCGAATTCCTTAACGGCATTGCAAGAAACTGCCTGTGAAACACTGTGTGAATGCATTGCTGACGAACTTGAGGGCCTTAAATCATCATTTAAGCGTGATGGTTATGCCTTTTTGTATGATGCAAATGTAAGTGATACAGAAATTATTTACGATAGAACATTCGGTGATTACAAAATACAAGTTACAAAGGAAAATTGTGAGGATTTATATCTATTCCATGATCCTGAGAATGAAGTATTTAACATGAGCCAAATACGTAGTTTTATCGATGGAAAAGAAATGTACCTTGATTCTGAGGTGACTCTATTAAAACGCAAACCTGAATGTGAAGAATATTCAATTGTTTGTCAGACCACTATATCTTCGGTGATCTGTGATAAGTCATTATCTGATGAAAAGTTGTTTCATTTCATATATAAAGAATATGTCGAATTATTCGCTGATCTAATTTCCGAAGGGAGACGGATCATGGGAATTGAACGACCTGAACGCGATATTTTTTTCCAATCTCGTTATATAGCAAAGATAGAAATCGAAGCTAAACAACAAAGAGAGGAAGAAAGTGTTAGTTTTTGGCGTGCGGTCACATTGGCATAAATTATCAAACTTCACTGTTTTAAGTCTGGTTTGAATAAGTCGAGTTACTATACTTCCCGCATGGGGAGAAGGTAACTCGACTTTTTTTTTGCCCATTTTTTGGAGTGGTTAACTTACGATGGTCGGACTGGTAATTCGTTGGGTTTTTTATTAAAAGGCCAGATCTCGAATAAATACTGATGACACCGCTCATGAATGCATGTTTGTGGTGAGTAAACTAAAATACCATGTTTATAAAGCGCGTCTACAACCTCCATCTTCAGCTTGGTTGCTTCTTTATTTGACGTCGGTGGTAGGACGATAAAAACGTGAATAAAGTTATCTGAAAGCTGACCGTTTTTATCAAAG
>NZ_WMDN01000043.1:0-8189 GCF_021236965.1 Photobacterium carnosum
CTCATTACCGCCCGCATCAGCGCCATCAGTGATATCAATCACCACCTGACCATTGGTGGTATCGCCATCGTTATCAGTGGCGGTTACGCCTAAATTCAGATTAACAACATCATTCGTTGATTGATCAATAGAGCCTGTCACTTCAACAGTATATGAACCATTCGTTGCAACAGTCACCACCATCACGGGTTTATTATCACTATCAACAACCGTTAGAACATTTCCTGAAACCGTAAATGTGGTTGCCTCACCGTTACTGGTAATACCTTGCAGACTCGGTTGGTCAACATTGAAATCAATATGGTGGATAGCATCAGAGCCAACATCAAGTGGCACATCACCTGTAATAACCTGACCATTTTGGGTGGTTTCATCAATGGTTGTGCCGGTATCGGTACCAAACTCTGGGTTCGCACCATCTTTAATAGTAATATCAACATTAATTGGCTTATCAAGTAAATTACCATTTGAATCAGCACCTTGAATCGCAACATCAACAGTAATACTATCGCCATCATGTGAGACCAACCCACTGCTATTACCTCCAACATGATCAATCGGTTGATTAATAGTTGTCGTAATATTAACACTAACATCACGCCCATTTTCAATTGTGGCATTCAGAGTAATGGACATTATGGTTTCGCCATTAAGCGTACCAACAATTGAATTTGTTTGAGTGTCATAAACAAAACTAACAGCTTCGCCACCAGTCGTGATTTCATTATTAAGTTCAAAAATCAAAGAATTAATAGCAAGAGGGTCAAAAACAAAAGAAGCAGTATCAAGAGGAAGCGTTGCCGCTTCAACAGCAATGGATATTGAGATTTGAACCGGATATTCCTGTTCACCTGCCAGTGGAGATAAGTCCCCCTCCACAACAGTCATAACGCCTACTTCACCGCCATTAGCAGCTAAAATAATTTTGGGATCAATGATTTGAGCATTACTCGGAGGATCATATGCAGTATCAAAACCAGCTTTAGCTAATACAGCATTATTGTCATAATTGATTGTAATAAAACTGGCGGTTGCCGATGAGCCATTCAATCCTACATTACCAGCAGCACTCTCATTACCAGCCGCTGACGCTTCAAACAATTCTGTCGGATCTTGCCCTGCTAAAATGGCATTTTGTAATGCTGTAATATCAGCAACAGAAAATGAAGAACCGTCTTTAGCCTCTCCATTAAAAGTTAGACGATTATTTAATTCAACAGTTTGAGCACCAGCAGGCGTTAATACTGTACAACTAGAGCAAGGTAAATTAACAATTTGTTCTATACCATCTTTAATAACTATAAATTTAGTATCACGGTTAGTGACAATAACCTCATTCATTTGAAGTGTATGAATATCTATGATGGGTATAGGTTGCTGGTTTGGCTGAAGAATAAAACTCTCGCCATCAACAAGTTTAAACGCTTCAACTTTATTATTATTCTTAACCATGAAATCGCCCAACCTTATAACATTTTTGAGAGCAGAGTAGCCAAGCTATATAAATTAAAATCGATCTTATTATATTAAAATAACTTTACGACAACACTTCAACAGCTTATCATCAGTTTCAATTACAAACAAACAACATGTTAACATGTAAGGCTGACTAACATTTACATTATAGTTACTTATAGATTACATAACGCATGCTAATACAAACATTGTTTAATGTTCTGTATACAAAACATAGCAATATGTTTTATCACTAAAAAAGCCTGTATCGTCATAATTAATATATTGTTTTTTAAAAATGGCCACATTCTTACAAATAGTTATTTAGATACATAGGGTTTTTATATGAGTAAAAAAACCATCTCGACATCAAACAATGATCTCGATTTTATTGATGATAAGTCAGCTGCATTGCTACTAAATACACCTAAAAGTGCCAGAATCATTTTATGGGTAATGATATTATTTTTCTTTATCGCATTTACTTGGGCTTATTTTGCAAAACTCGATAAAGTAACGACAGGTTCAGGAAAAGTTATTCCGTCATCGCAACTACAAGTAGTACAAAACCTCGAAGGTGGTATTGTTAAGCAGGTTTTTATAAAAGAAGGCCAACAAGTTAAGAAAGGTCAAACATTACTACTCATAGATGACACACAATTTAAATCTGACTTTGAAGAAAAAACCCAAAGTCTTGCAGCCATGCAGGCCGATTCGTTACGTCTTAATGCATTACTTGCCAATGTTACCGTAAATAAAAACACTAGAAATACCGACTGGCGAAAAAATGTTAATGTGACGAGCACTTCTCCCGCTTTTACTGCTAATTTCAAGAACAAGCATGCTCAATTAGTACGCAGACAACTTAACCAATTCACGGGGAAATTAAATAATTTAGAAAACCAATTGTCTGTTGCATCACAGCAAGCATCACAAAAAGAACGAGAACTTACTGAAACTCAATCACGAGTAACTAATATTCGAAACAGCTATAATATCGCAATGAAAGAATACAATATTACTAAACCATTAGCGGATGAAGGTGTTGTTCCTCGCATTGAGCTATTAAAGTTACAGCGTTCACTCAATGATACTAAACGTGACCTAAATTCAGCAAAACTACAAATCCCCATCACTCAAGCTGCCATTCAAGAAGCCAAATTTAAATATATATATATTGCTTTACAATTTCGCTCAGAAATTCAAGTTGAACTGAATGAAACCAGTGATAAATTATCAAGCATGGCGGAAACACAAGTGGGACTAAAGGATAGAGTTAAACGTACAACGGTTATTTCCCCTGTTACCGGCACTATTCAAAAAATATATGTCAATACTGTTGGTGGGGTTATTCAACCCGGTATGCCATTAGTAGAAATTGTCCCCACGGAAGACACGCTATTAATTGAAGCAAAAATAGCCCCTCAAGATATAGGTTTTTTAAGACCTGGATTACCAACAATTATAAAATTCAGCGCTTATGATTTTACCAATTATGGTGGTTTAATCGGCACACTGGAAACCATCAGTGCTGATACGATCCAAGATAAAGAAGGCAATAGTTTCTATCAAGTAAAAATTCGTACCGATGCAAGTAGTCTTAAAGGTCCTAATGGTGAAGCATTACCAATCATTCCAGGAATGACGGCATCAGCAGATATTATTACAGGCAAGCGTTCTGTACTTGACTATTTACTGAAACCAGTCCTCAGAGCACGTCAAACGGCGTTGAGAGAATAAAATAATGACAAAAAAATATATGTTTAAAAAAATTGTTCTATTAATTAGCCTTCAATGTTTAGCAACGCCCGTAATGGCGCAATCATTAGAGCAAGCTATTGCTGAAACACTTTCAACTAATCCTGATATAAAAAGTGCTTACAATGAATTTCAAAGTAAACATCAATTAATTAATGCGGCTAAAGGTGATTATTTACCATCAGTCGATCTAGAGGCAGGTATTGGGCATGATGATTACAAAGCAAACAGTCCTTCTGGTCAATATCGCCCTCAAAGTGCCCAACTAAATATTCGTCAATTAATTTGGGATGGTTCTATTACATATAACGATATTCAACGCAATAAAGCAGAAACAGAAGCCCAACGTTATCAACTATTATCTGATGCGCAAGATAAAGCACTAAAAGCAACCGAAGCTTATCTTAATGTCCTCCATGCTCAAGATGTACTAACACTGTCTCAATCTAACCTTAAAGTGCATCAAAAAATGTACGTTGATATCAAAAAGCGTGCAGATGCAGGTATCGGTTCGACGGCTGATTTAGCACAAGTTGATGGCCGTTTAGCCAGTTCTAATACCAATTTATTGGCTGCAGAAAGTAATCTTCAAGATAAAATTACAGCGTTTGTGCGAATTATTGGCGCTTACCCAACTGATCTTATAAAACCTGAAGTTGACAGTAATTATCTACCAATATCTTTAGATGATGCTCTCATTAAAGCTGAACAAAACAATCCAGTTGTGTATATTGCATCAAATGATATTAATGCCGCAGAATATCAATACAAACAAGCACAAGGTACTTTTTACCCTTCTTTTAGCATTGAAGCCTCACAAGAATGGGGACAAGATCTTAATGGTTCACCAGGAGATACCGACGAACTAAAAGCCATGTTAAAAATGCGCTATAACCTTTTTAACGGCGGAACGGATGTAGCTAAATCACGTCGAGCAGCTTATCAAATCAATAAATCCAAAGATATTCGAGATCGCGCTCACCGCATGTTAAAGGAAGGTACTCGCCTTTCTTGGAGTGCCTTAACGTTATCAAAAAAACAAAAAATATTCTTACAAGAACATGTTGATGCTTCTGCACGTACCGTTATTGCTTATGAAAAACAATTTAAGATAGGTCAACGTTCTTTACTGGATGTACTAAATACTGAAAACGAACTATTTGAAGCACGCAAAGCCTATTTAAGTGCGGAGTACGATGGTATTTTGGCAAAATACCGCGTGTTAAATGCAACCGGATTAATTCTTAGTGAGATGCGCGTTGAAATACCTCAATCTTGGGTACAGTCAGCTAAATAAAGGAACAAAATATGAAATACACAATTATTGGGTTATTCGCACTATCATTATTTGGCTGCTCACTTTCAGTACCTCAACCACCCATTACTAAGCAAACCAAAAATTTATTTGATAACGACAGTGATGGCGTCATTAACCAACGTGATCACTGTCCAAAAACGCTTATAAATGCTGTCGTCAATAATGATGGTTGTCCGACTTATATTGATAGCTCCGAAAAAAACAAAATTCATGTGTTATTTGCTAATGACTCTTCAGACATTCCTGAAAATCACATGCAAAACATCAGTAAAATGAGCGAGTTTTTGGTGAAATACCCCAAAACCCATATTGAACTAAAAGGTTACGCTAGTCCTGTGGGTAATGCCGCTTACAATATTGTATTATCAAAGCATCGAGCAAGTGCCGTCTATCAAGCATTAATTAATGATGGAATTACACCATCTCGAATTAAAACGATGGGATTTGGTGATAGTGATCCCGTTATCGCTTATGACATAGAAGAAAGTAATATGTTAAGTCGTCGAGTCACAGCACAAGTTGTTGGCTCTCAAGAAAATATTGTGAAAGAATGGACCGTTTATAGTGTCCGTGAAAACTAAACAGAAAACTGCCCTTTGAAGAAAATAACTTTTTGGTTACTTTGTTGTTTACTAGCAGTAAATGTTCTTGCGGCTAGTAATACACAACAAATAGAGAAAATAACTCAATTTTATGGTGAACGCGCAGGTAAACGAGCGACAGCATGGCATGCTCTCATCAAAAATTCACAACATTTAACTGAACGCCAGAAACTTAATGCTACTAATACTTTTTTTAATCAATTTGTTTTTATTAGCGATCAAAAGCTATGGGGAAAAGAAGATTATTGGGCAACACCTTACGAATTTATTGGCGCAGGTGCGGGTGATTGTGAAGATTTTAGTATTGCCAAATACAAAACGTTACTTAAGCTTGGTATTGATGATAATAAGCTAAGATTAGTGTATGTAAAAGCACTTGAACTTAATCAATTCCATATGGTTGTTGCTTATTATCCAAAACCATCAGCAATACCACTGATCTTAGATAATCTCAACGGCAATATTTTACCAGCGAATCAGCGTAACGATTTATTACCAATATACAGTTTTAATGGTAATAAATTATGGCTCGTAAAACAAAAAGGACAAGAGCAAATAGCGGGGAAAGCTTCACGTTTAAGTCTTTGGAATGATTTACGTAATCGTTCAAAAAATATCAAACTCAATCGACCACGATATACTTTTTAATAGGTAAATTACAATGACCCTTTACCGACAACTTCTTTTGTGGATGCTAGTCGTATTATTTTTATTGATAAGTGCTGTGTTTACTATTCAATTTAATACCACTAAGAGCTATTTAATTGAGCAACAATCAACTGAACTTAATAATGTTGTAAACTCAATCGGCTTTGCTCTATCTCCCTACCTAAAAGAAAAAGATTTTATTTCAGCAGAATCCGTTATTAATGCTACTTTTGATTCGGGTTATTACAGCCAAGTAAAACTAACCTTACTCGACTCCAACAAAGAAATTATTCGCCAATACCCTCAACGAATAAATAATATACCTGATTGGTTCCAATCATTAATTCATATTGAAGCAATGACTCAAACTACAACCTTAACCAGTGGCTGGCTACAACTCGCTAATTTAACAGTTATTAGTAGCCCTATTTCAGCCTATATCCAGTTATGGAAAGCAACCATTCAACTTGCACTTGGTTTTATAACAAGCCTGTTATTAACTGCTATTGTATTATCCTTAGTGCTCAATAAAGTATTACGTCCATTAAAACAAATTCAAAAAAGTGCACAAGAAATAGCACACAACCATTTCACAGATCCTTTACCTATACCCCATACTCGTGAATTATTCGATCTCGTTATTGCTTTCAATTCGATGAATACTCAGTTACAACAACATTTCAAGCAACAAGCTCAAGAAGCTGATACTTTGCGTATTCGTGCCTATCAAGATCCCGTATCAGGCTTAGCTAACCGTAGTTACCTAATGACCAACTTAAAGTCATGGTTATCACATAAACCAACCGGTGGTATCATTCTATTGAAATCTGATACTATTGAAGATAGTTACCAACAATCAGGTTATGAAAAAGGTGACAAGTTAGTACAAAAACTTACTGATCACCTAAAAGAACTTTCTACTGATAATGTTACCATCGCTCGTCTAAACCAATCTGAATTTATGCTTATTGCACCTAATGCCTCCGAAGATGATCTTATGGATACTGCCCGTTCGATGTTATATATGACATCAGAACTTAATTCAGATCCTCTTGGAATTGCACCACTTCAAGCTGCTGTTGGCATTGTCATGTGTTCAGATACTCTAACAATAACGGCTTTACTTGCTCATGCTGATAATGCAGTAAATAAAGCACGCCACGAAATTAAAGAACCCATCGCTTTATTAGAAATTAATGAAAAGAAAACAATACCAGCAATGGGTAAGCAGCAATGGAAAGCATTGGTTAATGAAGCAATTGCAAATAATCTTATTCATTTCACTTTTCAAAAAGCGATTAGTGCACATAATGACGTCATTCATAAAGAAATGTTCGCTTATATAAAAAAAGGCCAACAACAATTTAATGCTGGTCAATTTTTATCAGCTATTGAAAAACTTAATGAAGGTGCCAGATTTGACTGCTATATCATTGATACTCTTTTTAACCAATTAATAAGCAAAACAGAATCAGTGCCTATCGCTATTAATATTACTCAAAGTAGTATTAATGATACGGGCTTTATTCGTTGGCTCAACAGTAAACTTAAATCTAACCCTCAAATGAAAAAATCCGTTTTATTTGAATTACCTGAAATTTGTTTTATTAAAAACATTGATAACACCACCTTACTTTGTGAAATTATTCGCCAAAATGGATTTCAATTTGGTATCGATAATTATGGTCATAATTTCAGCTCGACAGATTATCTGAATAAATTACGACCTAGTTATGTAAAACTAGATTTTGCTTATACATCACAATTAGATGATCAAATAAAAACCGACGTTTTAGAATCGATAGCACGTAGTGCCGATAACCTTTCAATACTCACCATCGCCTCCCGCGTAGAAACCATTGAACAAAAAGATAAATTAGCACAGCTAAAAATTCAAGGTTTCCAAGGTTATGTCACCGATCAGTTAGTTAATGGGAAATAACATGAAAGATCCATTACTTCAATCACTTGCTTATATTAGTCGTTTCTACGGCCAAGCAAATTCACCGGATGCATTAATTGCAGATCTACCGCTAACCGATGGTTTACTAACCCCCTTTTTATTACCTCGCGCAGCAGAAAAGGCGGGGCTTCAGGCTAAACAAACACAATTAACATTCGATAAGTTATCACCATTATTATTCCCGGTCATTGCCATACTAAAAGGGGGTGATGCTTGTGTAGTACTCAGTATTGATCAAGAAAAAGGTGAAGCTGAAGTTGTCCTTCCTCAAAATGATGGCTCTGAGCAATGGATTAATATCAATGAATTAAATGCACAATACAGTGGTCATTTATTCTTAATTAAGAAACGTTTTCGTTATGATGAGCGTTCTCCTGAAATTTTAAAAAACCGAGATGGGCATTGGTTCTGGAGTACGCTATGGGAATCTCGTAGTATTTATCGC
>NZ_WMDN01000044.1:0-7587 GCF_021236965.1 Photobacterium carnosum
GTCAGTATCAACGGTGTAAATATGATCATCTGTCGCCGTGGCGCTATGGCCTGCTTCATCATGAGTTGTCACGGTAGCGGTGACGTTATCAGTGGTGGCGTTGTCTAATACGCTGCCATCGACGTTTGCCGTCCACGTTAACTTGCCATTGTGACTTTCTACTGTGGCAGTACCTACCGCTTTACCATCTACAGTAATTGTAACGGTATCGCCGACTTTGACATCACCATCAACAGTACCGGTTACAGGCACTTTGCTGTGGGACTCGTTCTCATTGATCACATTGTCACCACCAATGGTGGTGATGGTGACACCTGCGTCTAATTTAGAGTACGATATACTACCACCGTCCTCTATATGACTTTTTTTGACACTTGGCTCGTAAGCAGTATCAAAT
Source organism: Photobacterium carnosum (assembly GCF_021236965.1). Classification (NCBI taxonomy): domain Bacteria; kingdom Pseudomonadati; phylum Pseudomonadota; class Gammaproteobacteria; order Vibrionales; family Vibrionaceae; genus Photobacterium; species Photobacterium carnosum. Next base: position 398 of record NZ_WMDN01000044.1, read on the forward strand.
CCTGCCTTTGCTAACATCGAATCATTATCGTAATTAATCGTGATAAAACTCGCTGTTGCTGATGAACCATTTAATCCCACATCACCTGCGGCTGTTGCTTCAAATAATTTAGTTGGATCTTGTCCTGTTAAAATAGCATTCTGAATAGCACTAATATCATTATCGGAAAACGGCGTATTCTTAATACCGTCATGATTAAAATCAATACCATGCTTTAAACTAACAATTTTGAGTCCATCAGCAGATAACATTGAACAAGTGGACACTGGTTGATCAATAACTTGTTCAATGCCATCTTTCTTAAAAATCATTTTAGTACTGCTATTAGCAATAATAATCTCATCAGATTGAAGTTGATAATGATTATTAATAGCTAAAATATTTTTATTATTTTTAATAACAAAACAGGTACCATCAATAAGCTTTAGCTCATTGTTATTATTTTCAATTTTAACCATACTACATTCAACCTTAACTCTAATAATTGATAACGAACCGCATTCATTACATCATCAATTTAATTATTACCATTAATGATATATATTTTATACATGTATATGCGCAGCTACACATATATCCTAACAAAGCATTAAATAGAAAATATCACTTTACGTCAATACCTTGACGGATTATCATTCGAGAATATTAATTAAAAAACACTCTCTTGTATAATCATCAACAATACGTAATATTAAATTTATTTATACAAATATGGATTGTAATTAACCTACTAAATAGCTAGTTAAATGATGTAATTTGTATGTTCTTTGTAAGCCGTTTTTCTTGAGACCTAAGTTTTATATGAGTAAAAAAGCCATCTCGATATCAAACAATGATCTCGATTTTATTGATGATAAATCATCAGCATTGCTACTGAATACACCTAAAAGTGCCAGAATCATTTTATGGGTCATAGTATTATTTTTCTTTATCGCATTTACTTGGGCTTATTTTGCAAAACTCGATAAAGTAACGACGGGCTCAGGAAAAGTTATTCCGTCATCTCAGCTACAAGTAGTACAAAACCTCGAAGGTGGTATTGTTAAGCAGGTTTTTGTAAAAGAAGGCCAACAAGTTAAGAAAGGTCAAACATTACTACTCATAGATGACACACAATTTAAATCTGACTTTGAAGAAAAAACCCAAAGTCTTGCAGCCATGCAGGCTGATTCGTTACGTCTTAACGCATTACTTGTCAGTGTTACTGTAAATAAAAACACTAAAAATACCGAATGGCGAAAAAGCGTTAATATTACTAGCATTCCTCCCGTTTTTACTCCTAATTTCAAGAACAAGCATGCTCAATTAGTACGCAGACAACTTAACCAATTCACAGGTAAATTAAATAATTTAGAAAATCAATTATCTGTTGCATCACAGCAAGCATCACAAAAAGAGCGAGAACTAACAGAAACACGCTCTCGAGTATCTAATCTTCGTGATAGTTATAATATCGCAATGAAAGAATATAATATCACCAAACCATTAGCGGATGAAGGTGTGGTTCCTCGCATTGAGCTATTAAAATTACAGCGTTCACTCAATGATACTAAACGTGACCTAAACTCAGCAAAACTACAAGTTCCAGTAACCCAAGCAGCTATCCAAGAAGCCAAATTTAAATATATAGATATTGCTTTGCAATTCCGTTCAGAAATTCAAGCTAAGCTGAATGAAATTAGTGATAAATTATCCAGCATGAAAGAAACACAAATAGGCCTTAAAGATAGAGTTAAACGTACAACGGTTATTTCACCTGTTACAGGTACTATTCAAAAAATATACGTCAATACTGTTGGTGGGGTTATTCAACCAGGTATGCCATTAGTAGAAATTGTCCCCACGGAAGACACGCTATTAATTGAAGCAAAAATAGCCCCTCAAGATATAGGTTTTTTAAGGCCCGGATTACCGACCATCATAAAATTCAGTGCTTATGATTTTACCAATTATGGTGGTCTCAAAGGAACTGTAGAGACAATCAGTGCCGACACAATCCAAGATAAAAAAGGCAATAGTTTCTATCAAGTAAAAATTCGTACCAATGCAAGTAGCCTTAAAGGTCCTAATGGCGAAGCATTACCAATCATTCCAGGAATGACGGCATCAGCAGATATCATTACAGGTAAACGTTCTGTACTTGATTATTTACTGAAACCAATCCTCAGAGCGCGTCAAACGGCATTAAGAGAATAAAATAATGACAAAAAAGTATATATTTAGAAAAGTTGCTCTATTAATTAGCCTTCAATGTTTGGCAACGCCAGTAATGGCGCAATCATTAGAGCAAGCTATTGCTGAAACACTTTCAACTAATCCTGATATAAAAAGTGCTTACAATGAATTTCAAAGTAAACACCAATTAGTGAATGCGGCTAAGGGTGATTATTTACCATCAGTCGATCTAGAAGCAGGTATTGGACATGATGATTACAAAGCAAACAGTCCTTCTGGCCAATACCGCCCTCAAAGTGCCCAACTAAATATTCGTCAATTAATTTGGGATGGTTCTATTACGTATAACGATATTCAACGTAATAAATCAGAAACAGAAGCCCAACGCTATCAATTATTATCTGACGCACAAGACAAGGCACTAAAAGCAACTGAAGCTTATCTTAATGTCCTCCATGCTCAAGATGTACTAACTTTGTCTCAATCTAACCTTAAAGTACATCAAAAAATGTACGTTGATATCAAAAAGCGTGCAGATGCAGGTATCGGTTCGACGGCTGATTTAGCACAAGTTGATGGTCGTTTAGCCAGTTCTAATACCAATTTATTAGCCGCAGAAAGTAACCTTCAAGATAAAATCACTGCGTTTGTGCGAATTATTGGCGCTTACCCAACTGATCTTATAAAACCTGAAGTTGATAGTAATTATCTACCAATATCTTTAGATGATGCGCTGACGAAAGCCGAAAAAAATAATCCGGTTGTTTATATTGCATCAAATGATATCAATGCCGCAGAATATCAATACAAACAAGCACAAGGTACTTTCTATCCATCTTTTAGCATTGAAGCTTCACAAGAATGGGGAAACCATCTTAATGGTTCAGCCGGCGATACCGATGAACTAAAAGCCATGTTAAAAATGCGCTATAACCTATTTAATGGCGGAAGTGACGTAGCTAAATCACGTCGAGCAGCTTATCAAATCAATAAATCCAAAGATATTCGAGATCGCGCTTATCGCATGTTAGAAGAAGGTACTCGCCTTTCTTGGAGTGCCTTAACGTTATCGAAAAAACAAAAAATATTCTTACAAGAACATGTTGATGCTTCTGCACGTACCGTTATTGCTTATGAAAAACAATTTAAGATAGGTCAACGTTCTTTATTGGATGTACTAAATACTGAAAATGAATTATTCGAAGCACGTAAAGCTTATTTTACAGCTGAATATGATGGTATTTTAGCTAAATATCGCGTGTTAAATGCAACCGGATTAATTCTTAGTGAGATGCGAGTTGAAATACCTCAATCTTGGGTACAATCAGTTAAATAAAGGAACAAAATATGAAATACACAATTATTGGGTTACTCACACTATCATTATTTGGATGCTCACTTTCAGTACCTCAACCACCCGTTGCAAAGCAAACCAAAAATTTATTTGATAACGACAGTGATGGCGTTATTAATCAACGTGATCATTGTCCCAAAACCCCCATTGATGCCGTCGTCGATAACAATGGCTGCCCGACTTATATTGACAGTTCTGAAGAAAATAAGATCCATGTGTTATTTGCTAATGATTCTTCGGTGATCTTTGAAAATTATAGAAATAATATCAAGAATATGAGTACGTTCTTAGCGAAATACCCTAAAACACATATAGAGTTAAAAGGTTATGCGAGTCCTGTTGGTAATACTGCTTATAATGTTGCCTTATCAAAACGCCGTGCAAGCGTAATCCGCCAAGCATTAATAAATGAAGGCGTTACACCCGCTCGCATTAAAACGGTTGGTTTTGGCGATAGTGATCCAGTTAAAGCATCTGATATTGAAGAAAGTAATACATTAAGTCGTCGAGTCGTGGCACAAGTAGTTGGTTCTCAAGGTAATGTAGTTAAAGAATGGACGGTATATACCGTTCGTGAAAATTAAACAGAAAATTGCCCATTGAAGAAGATAACTTTTTGGTTACTTTGTTGTTTACTAGCAGTAAATGTTCTTGCTGCTAGTAACACACAACAGATAGAAAAAATAACTCAATTTTATGGTGAACGCGCAGGTAAACGAGCAACAGCCTGGCGCGCACTCATCAAAAACTCACAACATTTAACTGAACGCCAGAAACTTAATGCTACTAATACTTTTTTTAATCAATTTTTTTTCATTAGCGATCAAAAGCTATGGGGAAAAGAAGATTATTGGGCAACACCTTACGAATTTATTGGTGCAGGTGCGGGTGATTGTGAAGATTTTAGTATTGCCAAATACAAAATGTTACTTAAGCTTGGTATTGATGATAATAAGCTAAGATTAGTGTATGTAAAAGCACTTAAACTTAATCAATTCCATATGGTTGTTGCTTATTATCCAAAACCATCAGCAATACCACTGATTTTAGATAATCTCAAAGGCGATATTTTACCAGCGACTCAGCGTAATGATTTACTACCGATATACAGTTTTAATGGTAGTAAATTATGGCTTATGAAACAAAAAGGACAAGAACAAATAGCGGGTAAAGCTTCGCGCTTAAGTCTTTGGAATGATTTACGTAGTCGCTCTCAAAAGATCAAGCTAAACCAACCACTAAACATTTATTAATGAGTAAATAACAATGACCCTTTACCGACAACTTCTACTGTGGATGTTAGTTGTATTATTTTTACTGATAAGTGCTGTGTTTACTATTCAATTTAATACCACTAAAAGTTATTTAATTGAGCAACAATCAACTGAACTTAATAATGTTGTAAACTCAATCGGCTTTGCTCTATCTCCATACCTAAAAGAAAAAGATTTTATTTCAGCAGAATCCGTTATTAATGCCACTTTTGATTCGGGTTACTACAGCCAAGTAAAACTAACCTTACTCGACTCTAACAAAGAAATTATTCGCCAATACCCTCAACGAATAGATAATATTCCTGATTGGTTCCAATCATTAATCCAGATTAAAGCAATTACTCAAACTACAACCTTAACCAGTGGTTGGCTACAACTCGCCAATTTAACCGTTATTAGCAGTCCTGTTTCAGCCTATATCCAATTATGGAAAGCAACTATTCAACTTGTACTTGGTTTTATAACAAGCCTATTATTGACTGCTATTGTATTATCCTTAGTACTCAATAAAGTATTACGTCCATTAAAACAAATTCAAAAAAGTGCACAAGAAATAGCACATAACCATTTCACGGATCCTTTGCCGACACCTCATACTCGTGAATTATCTGATCTCGTTATTGCTTTTAATTCGATGAATACTCAGTTACAACAACATTTTGAACAACAAGCTCAAGAGGCCGATACTTTACGTATTCGTGCCTATCAAGATCCCGTATCAGGTTTAGCTAACCGCAGTTACTTAATGACCAAACTAAAATCATGGTTATTACATAAACCTACTGGCGGTATCATTCTATTAAAATCTGATGCTATTGAAGATAACTATCAGCAATCAGGTTATGAAAAAGGTGATAAGTTAGTACAAAAACTTACTAATCACCTAAAAGAACTTTCTACTGATAATGTTACCATCGCTCGTCTAAACCAATCAGAATTTATGCTGATTGCACCTAATGCCTCCGAAGATGAACTTATGGATACTGCCCGTTCGATGCTACATATGACATCAGAGCTTAATTCAGATCCTCTTGGGATAGCACCACTTCAAGCTGCTGTTGGTATCGTAATGTGTTCAGATACTCTAACAATAACGGCTTTACTTGCTCATGCTGATAATGCAGTAAATAAAGCGCGTCACGAAATTAAAGAACCTATAGCTTTATTAGAAATTAATGAGAAAAAAACAACACCAGCAATAGGTAAACAACAATGGAAAATATTAGTTGATGAAGCAATAGCAAATAATCTAATCCATTTTACTTTCCAAAAAGCAATTGATGCAAACAATGCTGTAATTCATAAAGAAATGTTCGCTTATATTAAAAAAGGCCAACAATGCTTTAATGCTGGTCAATTTTTATCTGCTATTGAGAAACTTAATGAGGGTACTAAATTTGACTGCTACATTATAGATACTCTGTTTAATCAATTGGTGGGAAAAACCGAATCCGTACCTATCGCTATTAATATTACTCAAAGTAGCATTAATGATACAGGGTTTATTCGCTGGCTTAATAGCAAGCTTCAAGCTTGTAGCGAGATGAAACAACATGTTTTGTTTGAATTGCCTGAAATTTGTTTTATTAAAAATATAAATAATACTAGCTTACTTTGTGAAATTATTCGTAACAATGGATTTAAATTTGGTATTGATAATTATGGTCATAATTTCAGCTCGATAGGTTATCTGAATAAATTACGACCTAGCTATGTGAAATTAGATTTTTCATATACGTCCCAATTAGATAATCAAGTAAAAACAGACGTTTTAGAATCGATAACACGTAGTGCCAATAACCTTTCAGTACTCACTATCGCCTCCCGTGTGGAAACTATTGAACAAAAAGACAAATTAACACAGCTACAAATTCAAGGTTTTCAAGGTTACGTCACCGATCAGTTAGTTAATGGGAAATAACATGAAAGATCCATTGCTTCAATCACTTGCTTATATTAGTCGTTTCTACGGCCAAGCAAATTCACCGGATGCCTTAATTGCAGATCTACCGCTAACCGATGGTTTACTAACCCCCTTTTTATTACCTCGCGCAGCAGAAAAGGCAGGGCTTCAGGCTAAACAAACACAATTAACATTCGATAAGTTATCGCCATTATTATTCCCGGTCATTGCCATACTAAAAGGGGGTGATGCTTGTGTAGTACTTAGTATTGATCAAGAAAAAGGTGAAGCTGAAGTTGTCCTTCCTCAAAGTGATGGCTCTGAGCAATGGATTAATATCAATGAATTAAATGCACAATACAGTGGCCATTTATTCTTAATTAAGAAACGTTTTCGTTATGATGAGCGTTCTCCTGAAATTTTAAAAAACCGAGATGGGCATTGGTTCTGGAGTACGTTATGGGAATCTCGTAGTATTTATCGT
>NZ_WMDN01000045.1:0-6580 GCF_021236965.1 Photobacterium carnosum
GGGATGTTGCTTGCTACTCTATTTTTAGTTGCAATAGTTATTTGTTGCTCTGGTGATTAAAGACCACTTTAACCACTGAAAAACTGTTATAAAACAATTCTTCAAAATTAATGGTGGTGGGGGAAGGATTCGAACCTTCGAAGGCAGTGCCGGCAGATTTACAATCTGCTCCCTTTGGCCACTCGGGAACCCCACCACAAGTGCGGGGCGGATAATAACAAACATTTCAGCGCTGTAAACCTTTTTTATCATTATTATCGAGCACTTGCTTGATTTTTCATCAGTAAGCCGATTTTTGCTTAACTTTACATTTCTTGACGTTATTCATCCTTTAGTTCAGATATTATTCAGTTAGGATTTTTATGATGGTTTTAATAAATGAAAAAAATGGTCGTAGCAGTATTAGTCGCAGCAGTTTTATCTGGTAGTTACTTTTACTTTCAAGGAACGTCACACGCTGCGCAAGATAAATCACCGCCCGCGTCATCGTCACGTGTTGTGTCTGTGACAACGGGAGAGGTTAGTTCTTTAGCTGTTGCTCAATCACTTTCATTAGTGGGTAAGTTGAATGCGGAACATGCCGTTAATATTGCTGCAGAAGTTTCGGCTAAAATAAAAACGATTGCAGTTGCTGTTAATAGTACGGTCAAGAAAGGCCAACTATTAATTCAACTTGATGATGATAAAGCGGTGGCTGCTTATGATGAAGCCTTAGCCTATCGTAATGATGAAAAGCGAAAACTGACTGAATTTCAGCGTTTATTGTCTCGTGGTGCTATTACTAAAACTGAAATTGATGCTCAAACTGCCAATACAAGTATTGCCAATGCTCGTTTAAAAGCGGCTTTAGCGAATCTTAATGATCATGCTATTCGAGCGCCGTTTAATGGCACTGTTGGGTTCTACGATTTTAGTCCAGGTCATATGGTAGCAGCAGGCGGTGAATTATTTAATTTTGATGACCTTTCCTCTATGCGTCTGGATATTGAAGTGCCAGAACAATATATCTCTTCTTTAACGGTTGGAATTAACGTTACCGCAAAAAGCCAAGCGTGGGGCGATCGTACCTTTACGGGTGAAATTCAAGCCATTGATTCGCGTGTTCAATCAGATTCTTTAAATATTAAAGTCCGCGTAGTGTTTGAAAATAGCGATCATGCTTTAAAACCAGGAATGTTACTTGCGACAGAACTTGATTTTATTCCGCAACAACAAGCGATTATCCCCGTACAAGCCTTAGAATATTCAGGCACTAAACGTTATGTTTATCTTGTTGACCCACAACAAAAAGTACACCGAACCTTGGTGGCTCTGGGTGAGCGTATTGATAATAATGTTGTTATTAAAAAAGGCTTAAAAACAGGCGATCGTATTGTTGTGCAAGGATTAGTGAATATGCGTGACGGTATAACCATTAAAGACATTACCCCTGCTGTTGGAGTAACGAGCTAATGTGGTTATCAGATATTTCAGTAAAACGGCCAGTGGTGGCTATTGTATTAAGTTTACTGTTGTGTGTGTTTGGTATCGTTTCCTTTTCTAAACTAGCCGTTCGTGAAATGCCGGATATTGAAAGTCCTGTTGTGACTATTATGACAACTTATGACGGCACTTCAGCAACGGTAATGGAAAGCCAAGTGACCACCCCGATAGAAGATGAATTATCAGGGATCAGTGGTATCGATAACATTACCTCCGTTACTCGTAATGGTATGTCGCGGATCACGGTTGAATTTGATATGGATTGGGATCTCACTGAAGGTGTCAGTGATATTCGTGATGCGGTTGCTCGTGCACAACGTCGCCTTCCTGATGATGCCAATGATCCGATAGTATCGAAAGATAACGGTTCAGGTGAGCCTGCGATCTACATTAATTTATCGTCATCTGAAATGGATCGTACCCAATTAACGGATTACGCTCAGCGAGTCTTAGAAGATCGTTTCAGTCTTTTAAATGGTGTTAGCTCAGTCAGTCTTAGTGGCGGTTTGTACAAGGTAATGTATGTAAAATTACAACCGACACTAATGGCTGGCCGAGGAGTTACCACCAAAGATATCGTTAATGCATTAAATGATGAAAACGTTGAATTACCCGGTGGCGAAGTTCGTAACGATCAAACGGTGATGTCCGTTCGTACCGCGCGACTTTACCAAACCGTTGATGATTTTAAATACTTGATGATCCATAAAACAGACACTGGCACCCCTATTTATTTAAAAGATGTCGCAGACGTTACGATTGGTGCTGAAAATGAAAATTCAACATTTAAAAGTAATGGTGCCGTTAATTTAAGTTTAGGCATTGTGACTATGTCCGATGCTAATCCGCTTGATGTGGCTAAAGAAGTGCGTGCTGAAGTGGCTAAAATGCAGCAATTTTTACCTAAAGGCGCTTCACTGACGCTTGATTATGATGCCACCGTGTTCATTGATCGTTCAATTAGTGAAGTTTACAGCACGTTATTAGTGACCGGAGTACTGGTTATTTTGGTGTTGTATATTTTTATTGGCCAAGTGCGTGCAACGTTAATTCCTGCCGTCACGGTGCCAGTGTCCTTAATCTCAGCTTTTATCACCGCTTATTTCTTTGGTTTTTCAATTAACTTATTAACCCTGATGGCGTTAATTTTAGCGATTGGATTGGTGGTTGATGATGCGATTGTGGTGGTTGAAAACGTTTTCCACCATTTACAACGTGGAGAATCACCATTACTAGCCGCTTATAAAGGCACTCGTGAAGTTGGATTTGCGGTGGTGGCAACGACCGCGGTGTTAGTGATGGTGTTTTTACCTATATCGTTTATGGAAGGCATGGTAGGGCGTTTATTTACTGAGTTCTCAGTGTTATTGGCGATGTCAGTGATCTTCTCATCATTAATTGCTTTAACGTTAACCCCTGTTATGTGCAGTAAATTGCTGCAAGTGAATGTGAAGCCAAATCGTTTTAATCTGTGGATTGATCGTCAATTTGATAAATTAGAACATGGTTATCGTCGTATGGTAACGGTGGCCGTTAAGAAACGGTTTGTCGCACCGTTGGTGGTGTTAGCGTGTATTGTAGCCAGCGCAGGATTAATGAAAGTGATCCCCGCGCAACTTGCACCACAGGAAGATCGTGGGGTGTTATTTGCGTTTGTTAAAGGCGCAGAAGGTACCAGTTATAACCGTATGATCGGCAATATGGATCAAGTTGAAGCGCGTTTATTACCGCTATTAGGCAAAGGGATTTTAAAATCAGTCAGTATTCAATCGCCTGCCTTTGGTGGTCGAGCAGGAGATCAAACAGGCTTTGTGATCATGCAATTAGAAGATTGGAATGATCGTACCGTTGGGGCACAACAAGCATTGGGAATAATAAGTAAGACGTTAGCGGGTATTCCCGATGTGCGAGTGATGCCGATGATGCCTGGTTTTCGAGGTGGATCATCAGAACCTGTCCAATTTGTATTAGGCGGCGCGGATTACCAAGAGCTGTTTAAATGGGCGACTAAGCTGCAACATATTGCTGAAGATAGCCCATTAATGGAAGGGGCTGATTTAGATTACGCTGAAACAACTCCTGAGCTGTTAGTGAATGTAAATCGTGAGCGTGCGGCGGAACTAGGTATTCCCGTCACTGAAATCGCGGAAACATTAGAAGTGATGCTTGGCGGTCGCAGCGAAACAACCTTTGTTGATCGCGGTGAGGAATACGATGTTTATCTTCGTGGTGATGAAAATAGCTTTAATAGCTCAACCGATCTTAGTCAGATTTATCTACGGGCGAAAAATGGCAAGCTGGTTACACTTGATACCGTGGCGTCTATTGATGAAGTGGCATCAGCACAAAAGTTAAGTCATCACCAAAAACAGAAATCGATCACCTTAAAAGCTAACCTTTCAAAGGGTTATACGCTAGGTGATGCGCTTGATTTCTTAGATCAACAAGCAATAGATACCCTACCGTCTGATATCTCCATTAGCTATGCTGGTGAATCACAAGATTTCCGAGATAACCAAAGTAGTATCGCAGTAGTGTTTGGCTTGGCGTTATTGGTGGCTTATTTAGTACTTGCAGCGCAGTTTGAAAGCTTTATTAACCCGCTGGTGGTTATGCTAACCGTACCAATGGGGATCTTTGGTGGTCTTGCTGGATTATGGATAATGGGACAAGGGCTCAATATTTATAGCCAGATTGGGATGATCATGTTGATTGGTATGGTGACGAAAAACGGTATTTTAATCGTTGAATTTGCTAACCAACTGCGTGATAAAGGGATTGAGTTTGAACAAGCGATTGTTGATGCGTCAGTACGTCGATTACGACCTATTTTAATGACCGCGTTTACAACCTTGTTTGGTTCTTTACCGTTGATTCTATCAACTGGCGCAGGTGCTGAAAGTCGTATCGCAGTGGGTACGGTGGTGTTCTTTGGAATGGCATTTGCCACCTTAGTGACATTATTAGTGATCCCAGCGATGTACCGCTTGTTATCAGCTAAAACTAAATCACCAGGTTATATCGAAGCGCAATTAGAAAAAGAATTGGAGCATGATTATATCGGTCGTATTAATCATGGTGATTTACCGAAATAAGTAATATGAGTCACGAGTAGCGAGTTTACGAGAGTAAAGAAACTCGCTACTCGCTACTCGTCTCACAATCAGTTAAACTTCCGCTATAACAACTATCGAGCAAGTAAACTACCGTTAAGTGGTTTATTGCCCTGATCGACCTAAAGCCCTTTATAGAAGAAAAACATGTCACAAAATTCTACTGAACAGCAGAGCCCGAAAGGGGTTCGACTTAATAAATTTATCAGTGATACTGGCTATTGCTCACGCCGTGAGGCGGACAAGCTGATTGATCAGGGACGTGTAACCCTCAATGGCACTATGCCTGAAATGGGTATGCGAGTAATGGATAAAGACGAAGTATTGGTTGATGATAAGCCATTACGTAGCAAAGAACGTCCAATTTATATCGCGCTTAATAAGCCAACGGGTATCACCTGTACGACTGAGCGCCATATTGAAGGCAACGTGATTGATTTCATTAATCACCGTAAGCGTATTTTCCCGATTGGTCGTTTAGATAAGCCGTCTGATGGTCTTATTTTCTTAACCAATGACGGTGATATCGTTAATAAAATTCTTCGTGCCGGTAACTCGCATGAGAAAGAATATGTAGTGCGTGTTGACCAAGCGATTACCCCTGACTTTCTTGAGAAAATGTCATCAGGTGTTGAGATTTTAGATACTGTTACGCTGCCATGTAAAGTGACTAAAGAAACGAATTTCTCATTCCGTATCGTATTGACACAAGGTCTAAACCGTCAAATTCGTCGTATGTGTGAAGCGTTAGGCTATGAAGTATATAAACTTCGTCGCGTACGCATCATGAACATTACAATTGATGGTTTACCAAACGGCAAATGGCGTTATTTAACCGATGCTGAAATCGCTGAAATTCAGCAGTTGATTTCACACTCAAGCGGTACTGAAGAAGCGTCAATGACCGATGCTGATGGCCATACGATTGCTAAAGCAACTGATGCGAAGTTGTATGATCACCGTGCACAAGAAGCGCGTAATGAACGTCATGCAGCTGGAAAACAGTTTAAAACTTACAGCGGTACGGGTGATTTTAATCGTCGTCCCGATGGTGCGAACCGTAGCAGCCGTAATCAGAATGAAGAGCGTAATAGCCACAGTGGATACCATGCTGATGCGCCTCGTCGTAATAATGATGATCGTCCTGCGCGTACGTCAACACCAAGCTCTGATAGCAAACCAAGTTTTGGTGGCAAGAGTAACGGCATTAAAAAGTGGAAATCAAAGCGCGAAGAGTAACAGCGCGTTGTTAAGAAACTAGATAGCCAGTTTCAAGAATAAATGAAAAGCGATAGGCGAGAGCCTGTCGTTTTTTTTGTTTGTGTAATTCCGTTATTGCCTACAGTGAACGCCAAACCCAACCACCGTCATTCCCTACAGTGAGGTTACGAACGAGATAGGGAATCTACCATCCACGCGTTGTAGAGTGACTGTTTTCGTTGGTGTCTTTTAGTGTATTTCCTCGAGTATATTTAGTGCTCAATGGCGCGATGAATAGATCACGGATAGCTTCGAACCTCAACTTCCGAGATGACGGATAATAACTAGTGTTATTCCTTGCAGTGAACGTACGGATTAACTCCCGTCATTTTCTGTAATAAAATATGATATTCTGCATAACTGGCTGCTTATTTATGCGCCTTGGTATTTAATCGTTATAAGTTTAGGGATGAAAATGAAAATTGTCGCGGTAACAGCCTGCCCAACGGGTATAGCACACACATATATGGCGGCGGATGTACTTAATAAAACTGCACATCAAATGGGAATTAAAATCCAAGTCGAAACCCAAGGTGCGATGGGGATTGAGCACTTTTTAACGGCTAAAAATATTGCTTGTGCAGACATTGTATTAATAGCCTCAGATATTGAAGTTGAACAACGGGCTCGTTTCACTGGTAGTCGTATTCACTGTGTCACCATCGAAGAAGTCTTAGTTGATGCCACTGCTGTGATTGAGCGTTGTCAGCAATTGTGTCAATGAC
>NZ_WMDN01000046.1:0-5957 GCF_021236965.1 Photobacterium carnosum
ATTGAAGAAACCCGAATCGAAAGATTCGGGTTTTTTTTCGTCTGTAGAAAATGGTTATTATAATGCTTTATACCGATCTAGAAAATTAATGGGTCAGGTTAGCCTAATCTCTTGAGCACATTTTAGTGATATCTACAGCTGATTCGTGTAAATATTATATTAGAAGTGAGGATTGGTGGAATATAGATTGTTGAGATAATTAATTAGAAAAGCGCAGCAATTAAGGTTATTGCCGCGCATTGCTCAGTCGTTATAGAATTTGATTAAGAATATGATCAGCTTTAACGCGACGGATCCGTTTAATTAATTTATTCACTTTGATGGGGTAACTGTCGATTTTTTCGATTTGTTTATAGCTACCAATCAAGATGGTATGAGTAAGTATACAATCAATTTCTTGTTGTGTTTGTTGTGCTAGAAGTTGATTTTTGTCATGAATAAGAATCGCATTTTCTAAGTCAAGCTTCCATGCTCGTGGGTTTAAATTATTACCCGTGATAAGCATATATTGGTCGTCGACCCAAATACCTTTTAGATGAAAACTATTGTTGTCGTGTTTCCATAGGTGGATAGCTAATTGACGACTAGCAATCGCTGCCTCATTACTTTTCGCAAAGTTTCGTAGATTTACTTCATAGAGATAAGGTAAACCTGCGATAGTTTTAAAAGGTTCTGATGGTGGAATATAAAAATCGTTCGCTGTTTTATCACCAACAACAATAGTGACCTTTACACCACGTTTTAGAGCTTTAATGACTTCTTTACTGACACTGCGAGGGAAATTAAAATAAGGAGTACAAACAGTTAATGTATTTTGTGCGCTAGCAATTAATGTACAAATGTCTTGGTTGAGCTGATTACGACGTTTACCTAAACCAATCAGAGGTGTTAAGCCGACTTCATCAGCCGCGATGACTTCTGACGTATAGTGGTAGCTTGCTTGCTGTAATTCTACCCGTAGATCTTTAATTGCACTTTTTAATGATTTTGTATCTGGGCGTACAGCTTGGTTTAAACAATTAACAGCATCACTTTCGACTAAGGTTTCAGTGATAAATTGCGCCATGCTATTAGCTAATTTACTATTTTTAATAACATGGTAGCGATCATAGCGATAGCGTTCATGTTGCGCGAGATAAACATCATTAAGGCTAGCACCGCTATATATTACGGTATCATCGATAATAAAGCCTTTTAGATGTAAGACGCCAAAGACTTCACGATTGCGTACTGGTACACCAAGGACTTCAATTGAATGTTGATATTTCTCGGCATATTCACGGTACAACGCAGCATTACCATCAGATTGACTTGCACCTATAAGGCCACGCTGAG
The DNA here is from genome assembly GCF_021236965.1 of Photobacterium carnosum. Classification (NCBI taxonomy): domain Bacteria; kingdom Pseudomonadati; phylum Pseudomonadota; class Gammaproteobacteria; order Vibrionales; family Vibrionaceae; genus Photobacterium; species Photobacterium carnosum. The sequence continues at coordinate 1,336 of NZ_WMDN01000046.1, forward strand.
CACGGTGCCAGTCAACGAATACTTTAATATCTAATATAGGATTACGTTGTTTTGCTTCGTATAGCGCGGTTAGTATGCCGCGACCGGCTTCATCGTCTTGTAGATAAAGAGCAACGATATAAATACGGTGATGTGCTGAATCAATTTCTTGGTATAAACGCTTCCTGAAAGAACTCGCGTCAAAAAGAGTCTCTAAATTTTCGGGCTTGTGCGCAATACGCGGCAGCTGATCTATATGCTGCCTGTTAGCAATAGCTGAATCCATTATCGCCTCGTTTACACGATCTATTAAAGAAGATAAATTTGAGTTAAGAAGCGAATTATACCAGAAAAAATACCAAGTCAACCTATATCATTGTCAGATATATAACTACCTCACTAAATTGTAATTATGGCTTAGTGTTATATTGCATCGGAATGAGTTTTTTCCCACTATTACAGTAACGTTCAAATCGCTGTTGTAAATCATGAGGTAATTGTTGGGGTTGTAGTGTGATAAATCCAGCATGTTGATAGAGCGTTTCAAGTTCTTTAAATGCAAAGCAATAACACGGTTTTTGTTTTATTTGTGGCAGGGCGTATTGAAGTAAGTGAGTTGCTATTTTTTGACCTCGGAAGTCAGGTTTGACGAGCAGGCCAGTTAATAATTGTAATTCACCAATAGATTTAAATCGGACACAACAAACAATGCCTTGTGGTAATTCTCCAACCCATAAAATTTCATCACGTTTGGCTTTCCCTGAGGGATAAAAATCTTTATAGAGTTTATTGACGATGGGTAAACGAATTAAATTTAACGGTTGATAGTGAACTTGGCTCATGGGAAAACACTGCGTTGTGAGATTGAATCGGGTAAAATGAATCCAATAGTATAAAGATATGGTCTCAAATTAACATGAAAGTTTTACATGATCATGGGTTAGCGCCTTATCATACCTTTGGTATTGATGTTACTGCCACACAGATTGTTGAAGCCGAAAATATTGATGATTTTATTCATATTTGGCACGATTCAAGTTTTAATAATATGGCTAAATTAGTTGTAGGACACGGTAGTAATTTATTTTTTTGTGAAGACTATCAAGGTGTCATTATTCTTAACCGTATAAAAGGCATTACTCTAAAAGAGACGGCAGCGAGTTTTTGTCTACATGTTGGTGGCGGTGAAGATTGGCATCAATTTGTTCATTGGTGTGTCGATCGTAATATTGGTGGTTTAGAAAATTTAGCGTTAATTCCCGGTTGTGTAGGATCGTCACCGATTCAAAATATTGGTGCTTATGGTGTCGAGCTTAAAGACGTATGCCAATACGTCGATGTACTTGATGTTATTACCCATGAGATTAAACGTTATGACGCTGAGACGTGTCAGTTTGGTTACCGAGATTCTGTTTTTAAGCATCAATTAAAAGACGGCCATATTATTGTTGCCGTTGGCTTTTGTTTGCCGAAAATATGGCAACCTAAAATTGCGTATGCACCTTTGAATCAATTTGATATAGCAACAGTCACGCTTCAGCAAGTGTTTGATACTGTTTGTGAGGTTCGTAAAGCAAAATTACCTGATCCTGCTGTGATTGGTAATGCAGGTAGCTTTTTTAAAAACCCTATTATTTCTAAAATAGCACGTGATAAGCTACTTGTTGATTATCCTGCAATGCCTAGTTATGGTGTTGATAATCAGCATGTAAAATTAGCAGCAGGTTGGCTAATTGATCAGTGTGGTTTAAAAGGTTATCAGATTGGTGGTGCTAAAGTACACCCACAGCAAGCACTGGTATTAACTAATGTTGGTACGGCAACGGCGCAAGATGTTATTCAGCTTGCACAGTTCGTGGTTGATAGTGTGGCAATAAAATTTGATATAGCATTGGAACATGAGGTGCGGTTTATGGCAGCTAACGTTGAAACGAATCTGGCCGAGATACAAGCATAATGAAAGAACATTCAACCCGTTTAGCTCTTATTCGTTTATTAGCGGATGGCCATTTTCATTCGGGTGAAAAATTAGGCCTGGCGTTGGGGATGTCGCGTGCTGGCATTGCGAAACAAATTAAAATCATTCAGCAGTGGGGGCTTGATTTATATAGTGTTCAAGGTAAAGGCTATTGTTTAGCTGCCCCGATTGAATTATTGGATAGTCAGCGAATTACTGAATTGGTTAATTGCCCTCAATTAGAATTGATCCCTGTGATTGATTCGACGAATCAGCATTTGCTTAATCAGATCGGACAGTTACCCTGTGGCGCAGTTTGTTTAGCTGAATATCAACAAGCGGGGCGTGGACGACGAGGTCGACAGTGGCAATCTCCTTTTGGTAGTAATCTTTATTTATCTACCTATTGGCGTTTAGAGGCGGGTGTTGCTGCGGCGATGGGATTAAGTCTTGTTGTTGGTGTTGCGATTGCTGAGACTTTACAGCAACTTGGTGCGCCTGATATTCGAGTAAAATGGCCTAATGATCTTTATTATCATGATAAAAAATTAGCGGGTATTTTAGTTGAAATGACAGGGAAAGCTGGTGATGCGGCACATTTAGTCATTGGAATGGGATTAAACATTGCGATGCCGATAGTAGCTACAACGATGATAGATCAAGCATGGACGAATTTAAGTGCCGCATGTGTATCGTTACCATCTCGTAATGTTTTAGCGGCAACATTAATTGATCGTATTCATCAGACTTTAAAAGAATATGAGGATATTGGATTAAGTGGCTTTGTTGAACGCTGGAATAAAATTGATAACTTTTTAAATCGCCCTGTTAAATTATTAATTGGTGAACGCGTTATAGAAGGTATTGCTCGTGGTATTAATGAGCAAGGTGCTTTATTACTTGATACTAATGGTGATATTACTGCTTATGTTGGTGGTGAAATCAGTCTTAGAGGTTGTTAATGCAGTTATTAATTGAAGCGGGTAATACCTACGTTAAGGTTGCTTTATTACAGGTAAGTGGTCGAGTCACGTTGATTGGTAAATACCCTAGTAAAAAATTAGAATTAGTACTTGATCCTATTTTAGAGCAGAAAATCAAACGGATTGTTTTTGCCAGTGTTGGACCCGTTGAGGTTGATAATACTATTCAGCGTATTGCGCAAGTGGCGAATATACCTGTGTTACATGTGAAAACGATGCGAAAAGATTTTGGGGTTAAAAATGGTTATAGTGAATATCAATATTTAGGTGTCGATCGCTGGCTAACATTGGTCGCTATTTATCAAAAATTTAAACGGCCGACGGTAATCGTTGATATTGGTACCGCATTAACATTTGATGTATTAAGTGGCGATGGAAAGCACCTTGGTGGTTGGATTGCTCCAGGTTATCAATTAATGATGAAAGTGGTATTAGAAAACACCACCAAAGTGTTTTCAGATCATGACCATAGCGATCGTTTAAGCTTGGCTGATAATACAGCTGATGGTTTAAAAAACGGTTGTCGTGCTGCATTAATCGGTTTGATTGAATATGGCCTAAAAGAAGCCCGTGAAAAATTAGCGGTAGAGCCTGATGTTGTACTGTGTGGCGGTGGTGTTCGGCATCTTCCTTTAGATGGTATTAAAAATTATAATCATCGTTCAGAATTAGTTCTTGAAGGGTTGGCTTTGTATGCAAAATGTCGATAATGGATGAAATTACATCAATTAACAAAAAATAATAAAAAAAAAGTACTAAAGTATTGCATCAAAAATCATCATTATCTAAAATGCGCATCAATTAAGCCGACTTAGCTCAGTAGGTAGAGCAACTGACTTGTAATCAGTAGGTCACCAGTTCGACTCCGGTAGTCGGCACCAGTTTTAAGAATTTCGGTGGGGTTCCCGAGTGGCCAAAGGGAGCAGATTGTAAATCTGCCGGCACTGCCTTCGAAGGTTCGAATCCTTCCCCCACCACCATTATTCAAATAGTTAAATAGCGCTACGAGTAAATAAGTTTTTTGCGGGCATCGTATAATGGCTATTACCTCAGCCTTCCAAGCTGATGACGCGGGTTCGATTCCCGCTGCCCGCTCCACACTTCTTGTATGCTGATATGGCTCAGTTGGTAGAGCGCACCCTTGGTAAGGGTGAGGTCGGCAGTTCGAATCTGCCTATCAGCACCACTCTTCAGTCAATATTTATCAATTTGTTATATACTCAACAAACCCATGTTTGGTTGTGTGGTCGTAATGCCACTAAATACCGTGCCCAGAGGGACTATCCATGTCTAAAGAAAAATTCGAACGCGTAAAACCGCACGTTAACGTTGGTACTATCGGCCACGTTGACCACGGTAAAACAACTCTAACTGCTGCTATCTGTACTACACTTGCAAAAGTGTACGGTGGTACAGCTAAAGATTTCGCATCTATTGATAACGCTCCTGAAGAGCGCGAGCGCGGTATCACAATTTCTACTTCTCACGTAGAATACGATACTCCTGCACGTCACTATGCACACGTTGACTGTCCTGGACACGCCGATTATGTTAAAAACATGATCACTGGTGCTGCTCAAATGGATGGTGGTATCCTAGTTGTTGCTGCAACTGACGGTCCTATGCCTCAAACACGTGAGCACATCCTACTTGGTCGTCAAGTTGGTATTCCTTACATCATCGTATTCATGAACAAATGTGAC
>NZ_WMDN01000047.1:0-4668 GCF_021236965.1 Photobacterium carnosum
GGTTCTGTCGCAAAGTTATCCCTATTTATGGTTAACTAGGCATTATCATTGTCTATTCGTTGATCACCATGAACTTTAAAGGTTGCCAGTTTCCATCCTCTCTCATCTTAATGGCTGTTCGTTATTACATTTCTTATAAGCTTAGTTATCGTGAAATTGAAGAAATTCTGGCTGAGCGAGGCATTAATGTTGACCATTCCACATTAAATCGTTGGGTGATTAGATTTGCTCCTTTGTTAGAAATAAGAGCAAGACAATTGAAACGCCCAGTATCTTCTTCATGGCGAATGGATGAAACATATATCAATATTAAAGGGGAATGGTGGTATTACTACCGTGCCGTTGATAAACATGGCGATATTGTTGACTTTTACCTTAGTCGTCAACGTGATGAAAAGGCAGCGAGTACCTTCTTACGAAAAGCTATAGGCAGTAATGGGTTACCACATAAAGTCGTTATTGATAAAAGTGGAGCAAATGCCTTAGCACTGCATAACATGAATGTATCCCTTTGGCAGACGGTGATCTTCATGCTGAATTTAATAGAAATTGTCGATATTAAATATCTGAATAATATCGTTGAGCAGAGTCACCGACCAATCAAACAGAAGATGGTACAGGCGTTAGGCTGGAAGTCTGTAGAAGGAGCAACGGCCACTATGTCGGGCCAAGAAGTTTGGGCTCAGATAAAACGGGGGCAAGTTGGTGATGTAAGTTTGCCTGTTTGGGAGCGCTTTTACGCGCTCGCTGTATAATAGTATTTGCAATTTGACACGTCTGTATCTAACTAAAACTTTGCGACAGAACCCTATTTCAGCAGGCGTTATCATTGCAGCCATTGGATTTAACCACATTACCTGAGGCCAAGGCTTTGCCTCCTTTTTTTACGATTGGGGCGGATTATATAATCAAGGTTTGATTGATGGGTTGGAGTAAAAAACTAACAGATTCAGGTTGATTTAAGTAATATGTCTCAATTACAACCCCCATTGTCCCCAGACAAATAGGCTTAAATATAACAAATTAAACCATTTTATGCAAAAAACACGCTTTAATGGTTTAATATCTCGATATAGCGCATTATCATGTATACATATTTTTTATGAATACCGAGGCAAATGGAATGGGCACAATTCTTGATTCTTTAGATCTTGTTTCTGAGCGAATGCAACAAGAGCAATCTGATTTAAAAGCAGTAATAAAAGAGCGAATGCAAATCAACGTGACTGACACTGAAATTAAAGACAGTGTTGATCGTCTTATTTACAACCACTGTTTAAAAAAGAAAGAGCTTCAAGAGCTGTTTGGTTTATCTCGCGTAACATTTAACACTCGCATTAATGAAGCAATTGAAAAGGGCATTATTGGCCAACCAATCATTCAAGGCCGAACACATTTATACAACCGTTTTGATGTGACCAATTTTATGGATTACATGGCGTATCCAAAATATTCACAACGCTTTGAGCCAACGACCATTGTTGTTGAAAACCATAAAGGCGGCACAGGTAAATCAACAACAACCGTTACGCTTGCGACTGCCACTGCGTTAGACTTAAACCTAAACGCACGTTGCTTGATTATTGATTTAGATCCACAAGGTTCAACAGGTCAAAACCTTATCCACCAAGCGGATGAAGAATCGGTATACATGACAGCCGTTGATGTTGCCTTATCAGAACTAGAGCCTGAAGGTGATTTCGCGCAGTACTTAGCTTCTGGATATGATTATGCTGAATTAGTAAAAGCCATTCCATTCAAAACCCATTTACCAAACTTAGATGTTATTCCTGCGTTTCCATCAGACGAGCGTTTTGTTGATGCCTACTGGAGACAAAATACTGAAGGGCAGCAGCAACTATTAACCTTGCTTCGTGAAAAAATATTATCAGTACTAAAAGACGAATACGATCTTATCTTCATCGATACACCGCCGCAGAACTCCCCAATATTATGGGCAGTTAACGAAACTGCGGATGCCGTTCTTATTCCAGTAACTCCACGAGAATTTGATTTCGCATCTACAAGTAATTACATGGCCACAATGCCAAGTACCTTTAGAGAGCTACCATCTAAAGGTAAAAACCTTAAATGGGCCAAATTATTACCGGTTAATTTTGATGAAAAGAGCGCTCATGAAATGAAGGTATTCGATAAATTATTACGTGCCGCCCAAGGTCATTTACTATCGACTTCTATTCGACATTCAGAAGCCTTTGTTGCAGCAGCAGAAAGCAATAGAACCGTTTTAGATATTAGAAAATCAGAGCAAGTGTGCAGTGGTAAACAATTCGATTTAGCAATGACTTCAGTGAATGCGGTTTATCATCAATTCATCACCGAGATTAAACAGCTAGCAACCAAAGGACTGTAAGATGCAAAGACCTCAAGATAAACGCACCGGTTTCAATCAAGGGAACAATCTTAGTAAATTACAAAAAAATGAAGGCATAAAAAAAACCTTCTCCTTTGCTAGTGGTCGGAAAGTAAGTGCAACACGAATTGTCGTAGCTGCGAACGAATTAAAAAATAAAACTGTTATTCATAAGTTAAACCCAAGACGACAAGATTCACTGACACTTGATTCAGTGCGCGATATTTTAATCAGCATTGAACAAGAGGGCGTTCATACCGAAGGCGTCGCTACCAAAAATGTACAGGGCATTTATGAACTGCTTGATAGTTCACGTCGTCGTTATAGCTGTCTTCATGCACAAAAAGAACTGCCACTATGGGTGATTGAAGAGAGTATCGATGACGCGGATTTAATCGCTTTTATTCAAACGACTCAATCAGTAAAGCGTTTGTCTTATCGTGAGCTTGGCGCTGATTACGAAACGCTGATGAAAGAGGGTGCTTTCACTAAGATTGATGAACTAGCCGAATATCTTTCAGTAGGCCGTGAAACCTGTCGTAAACGTTATGTTGCTGCATCGATTAATCAAGCGTTGATTTCAGTATTTCCAGATTGTGAAGGAATCCCAAATGGTTACTATGCAAAATTGGCAAAAATTGAAAAGCAATTATCTAAAGAAAATACAAGTGTTACCAAGTTCATTTCATCACTAAAATTTAATGACGCTGAAGAAGAAACGAGTGTTGAAGATAAGCAAAAAGCGATTTTGAACCTAATGGAAGTCAAACTTAAAAAACCGACAGATAAAGTCACTTGGAATACGACAACACTAGCCGATTTTGATGATAAAAACACCTACGCTAAAGTATTAAAAAGCAGTGATAACCGTAGTTTAAAAATTGAGTTGAGCCGGTTACCTTCTGAACTTTACGATGACATCATTAAGTATGTATCTGATAAAGTGAACGCAGGTTCGGTAGATAATTAAACTGGGGACAATGGGGGTTGTTTTTCAAACATTAGAAAAACAACCATCTCGACACTAAAGTTTCTTGGACAACTGAATTCATGATAAATAAACTTATTGATGCGAAATGCCATAATTTACTAGGTATGATCTCTACTACTTTCTCACAAGGTCAAGCGAAGACAATCTCAGCGATTAACGCTGGCTTAGTAATGACTTATTGTAAGATTGGACAACATATATTGAGTTTGAACAAGAAGGGCAAATAACAGCGCAGTACGGAAAACAGTTACTCACCAACTTAAGTCGAGATTTAAAATTAGCTCATAGTAAAGGTTTTAGTCTTTCTAATTTAAAGCGGTTTCGCCAATTTTATCTTGCGAATCGAAATGGTGCGACACTGTCGCACCATTTGAGTTGGTCACATTATGTTGAGTTATTAAAAATTGATAACACGACAGAACGTGCGTTTTACATAAACCAAGCAGTAAACGCTAATTGGAGTGTAAGAGAGCTTAAGCGTCAAAAAGAAACCGGCTTGTTTTTGCGTTTAGCGGCAAGTAAAGATAAAGAAGAGGTCATCGCCCTTTCACAACAGAATACCCTAGTTGCCAAACCAGAAGACATAAATCGTGATAGTTACGTTTTTGAGTTTCTTAACCTGCCAGAACGAAATCACTACAGCAAAAAAGACTTAGAAAGTGCGCTATGTGAACACTTAGAACATTTCTTATTAGAGCTAGGCAAAGGCTTTACGTTTGTTGGACGTCAGTACCGCATTACGTTAAATAATAGCCATTACAAAGTAGATTTGGTTTTTTATCACCGTATTTTACGCTGCTTTGTGCTCATCGATTTAAAGATCAATGATGTTAAGCACCAAGATATTGGCCAAATGAACATATATATGGGTTATTTTGCTGCAGAAGAAAATATTGAAGGGGATAACCCACCAATTGGTATTATCCTAAGTAAAGATAAAGATGAGCTACTTGTGAAGTACGCGACGTATGGCATAGATAAAAACTTATTTGTGCAAAAGTATCAGCTGTATTTACCCAATGAAGTCGAAGCGACATTGTCAGAACAACGGTCCCTGTAAATAATTATGTGTAACGGTTCAGGGCTTGTCGCCAATTTCTAATTGGCATGGTCCATTGACTGAAAGTGAGTCTGATGTTTTTTAACAAGAGCATCAACCTTCGGTTGCAACTTTCCTGCTGTAAGTTCATCTAATACAATCACATCATCAGAATCACGCTAGCACTGGCTTATGTATAACCCGAATAGTATCAATGCTCTTTTTACTTTAGATAAATGCTTTCATAATGCACTGAAAAATGGT
>NZ_WMDN01000048.1:0-4437 GCF_021236965.1 Photobacterium carnosum
CACGTTTTTCGTGTAGCAGAGCTTGAAGCTGTGGTCAAAGTATTGTCCTGTAAAACACATAAGCTAGGTGCTAAAGCATATGGTTGTACTAACGCTCAATGCTCTCATGAGAAAAGAGTGTGTAATACCTGCAAGAGTAAACTGTGCACCTCATGTGGCCAAAAGGCCACAGAGCGTTGGATAGCCCTTATCAATACAATCCTTCCGGATTGTAAATGTCGGCATATTACATTCACGATGCCAAAAGCATTTTAGATGATTTTTCAATATAACAGGGCGTTATTGAATCATCTGTTTTCCCTTGCTGCCAACACATTAATAATGTCTTGCGAAAAAGAGAGGCTTAACCGTCGGTATTTTTGCGGCCCTACATACCTATGGACGGCAAGTAAATTTCAATTATCATATCCATTTATCGATAGCAGAATTTGGTCTAAATCGACAGGGTAAATTGAAACCATTTTCATTTAAGTTTGATTTACTAATGATGCAATGGCGTTATGGAATCATTAACCTATTAAGAACGCATTATCCCGTATTAATTTTACCGCCAGAGTTGGCGGTTGAAGGCAATAGTGCTCAGTCCTGGAATACATTTTTAGACAGAAACTATAATAGCGATTGGAATGTTAATATAGCCAAAAATACCAGCCATAAGGCACATACTGCGAAACATTTAGGGAGTTACGTAAAAAAACCACCGATAGCAGCGGCTCGGTTGGCTGATTACACTGGTGATAATGTGACGTATACTTATCTAGACCACAGAAGAAAAAGTTATAAAGATTTAACCTTAAGCCAAACAGAAATGATGCTGAGGATATTGAACCATGTGCCTGAAAAGCACTTCAAAATGAACCGTTATTTTGGTTTTTCAGCAATGATGAAAGCATTTTTGAAGGTTGATCCGTTCAAATGCATTTTGTGTGGTGCTCGAATGATATTTACGGGGTTTATAGCAGGATTGAAAGTAGGTCAATTAGTATCAGCGATAGAAAATATCACGTTACAGAGGCCAATTTAAGGCTGTAGTCAGGATAGATCTATCCGAAATCAGTTTTTATGATCAAAATCGCTTCAATTCCGTCCGGATTTTCTCATTTTTTAATTCATTCATAATGAAGAGAGTCAAAACCACGTTTGTATGGATATTTTCTTGATAGATAACAATCTTTCAGATTCCTATCCATAAATGACACAATTTAGGCAACTGACACCTAAATTGTGTCATAATAAGCTTAGTTTTGTAATTCTATGGACAGAGCTTGTGAATACTGAAGAATATTACTATCCCGCTGTTAGCGATAACCTGCCAAAGCACATCAAAAAAGGTCATCAACTGGTTTTTAGTCGCCAAGATCTCTCTGCTCGTGAAGCGGATTTGTTTGCATTGATGATCGCACAGATGAAAAGCAACGATTGGGATCACAGTACTCCCCATTACGCATTCACTTCTAACCAACTTTCAGATTGGCTTGGTGTTGATACTAAACACATTGGTAGCAACTTAAGCCCAGTAGCTAACCGACTTGCCAGCCGTAAAATTGGTATTAAGCGTGAAAATGTGAAAGGGGATATCGAATTTGATTATCGACCGTTATTTAAACATATCGCTTACAAAAATGGTGTGTTAACCATGGTACCCAACGATATGCTCAAATCTGAATATATCGAATACAACCACGGCTTTGCTCTGATCAATACCCGTAACTTTTTCGATGTTAAGAAAGAATACTCAAAACGCCTGTATGAGCTTCTAAGCCGATTTAAAAGCAAGGGCTATGAAATGCACGCACAGAGCTTACAAGAGCTTAAGGGCGTGTTTGGCTTGCTAGATGAAGCAGGAAAAATCAAGAAAGACAAAAGCTCATTCAAGAACAACAGCGTGTTCATGAAACGTTGTATTCGCCAAAGTATTACTGATCTATCAGTACACCCACAAATCAAAAAAGAATTGCTGTTTATCGACAGTGACAAAGGTGACTTTGGTTTTGAATTAGTAAAAAAAGGGCGGACCATCACAGGCATTCGTTTTCTATTCCGCTGGCTAAAACTCGGTACCATAGATGAACTCAACCAACATGACGCCATCAAAACCATTAAAGAGCTCGAACTCAAACGCTTACAAGAGAACGTCAAGCTATCAGATGGGGAATTAGAAACCCTTGCAATCGCTTATCAATATATTGGCAAAGACGACAAAGCGGCCCAGATTGAACAAACGTTAGCTAAACGACACTTCACTCCAGAACCGGAGCCACAATCTGCTGATGACGATTTAGATGCGTTCTTAGAGAAAATTGATACGCTAAGTGAAGTCAGTGGTAATCCTGAATATTAAATTAGAACTAACACATTTTAGGTATTCGAAAAGATAGCAACAGTGTTTAGAACATTTTGATGAGACATAGGACACATTTTAGGTGTAAAAATGGTTTCAAACCTAAAATGTGTCATCTATTGATAAAAATAGACCTAAAAAAGGTTGTCATTAAAATTGATAACCTAAAAAAAGCTATTTATCCCCAAAAAAATAGGAATGACACCTAAAAAGTGTCATCTAAATACCTAAAATAGGATCATAAACACCTAAAAAGTGTCATCTAAACACCTAAAATAAGATCACAAACACCTAAAAAGTGTTGCTTGAACACCTAAAAAGTGTTGCTTGAACACCTAAAAAGTGTCATTTAATTTGTTTTTTCCTTTTTATTATCATGAGGTTACAAAGCCTATAGATCTTATAGTCTTTATAGTCTTTATAGATCTTTATAGTTTATATAGATCTTTATAGTCATTGTGGATAACTGGAAAATCAAAGATTTACACAGTTGTCCACAATAGATAACAATAGTTTTTTGATTTTATTTTAATAAGAAACAACAGAGAAGTGTATAACAAATGTAATACATTTCTCTTGTTATCTCTCTGATTTTTATATAATCGCTTAACGTACTTGATGCTATATTTAAAAGCTTACCTCTCTCTCTTAAACTCAAGTCCATCTTATAATATTTCTCAATATCATCACGTATATCATCAAGCTTTAATCGTACCGCTTTACCTTTAGGGCGACCTAATTTACTTAATAGGTCTAATGCTATTCCATACGCTGTAACGTCCAGATACGACAAAGGCTGCCTAAGCGATCTTACGCCTTAGATTTAAAATAAATCTAAATTTAGGCAAAACTCCTAGTAATATATTTATTTTAAATCTGACAGTTTTGGTCAATCCATCTCGCCATAAATCGCTTATCAGTCTGACATGACCCAAATAGCCGTTAAATAGCCCCTAGAAACGATTTTAAGACCACAAGTACCAATCACTCAACTCGTAGTATGACTTTGAGTTAGAACCGCCTGTATTTAACAGTATGCATCTAAAATAGTGGTAAACATGAAAATATACATTTATTTTAATTTTGAGTAAGTAATGAATGCTTCTCTTTGAACGACGTTCTCTAATTCAGATGAACAGGTGATATAGCTAATATCCAGTCTTTCGCATACACCACTGATCATCCTTTGATACTTCTTATTGAGTTTTAACTCACGAATTAAAGAGTAATCACTATCGAAAGTATTTCCTTTTGCCATTTCTTTAATAATGCTAATCAATAATCCGCGTGGAAATGCATTGAAAAACATCATTGCTACTTCGTTACGACAGATTTGATTTAAATCTGCTATAAGTTGATCAGCCAAGGCACCTAAAGGTAATGATGTACCGCTAATTTTCTTATAAGTATCAGCTAATAACTTATATTCAAAATGCAGATCTTCATTAATGCGTAATGAGAGATTGGTACGTTTAGTAGCTGAGTCTTGCAAGATATGGTGCATAGCCGTTTTGGTACTATCTTTTAGTTTGTAGTCGTTCATATTCCACCAAAGTAATTAGATTTAAAATAAATCTAGCATGTGACGAAATGGCCGTAAATAGATTTATTTTAAATCTACCTCACATACAAAAATACCGCCTCAAGTTGGGCGGTATTTAACATCAAATCTATTTATGCGATCCGAGACTGTTACGGCTAAAACATCGATTAGGATCAATCAAAATGATAGTAAACACATATCATATGATCTATTGTTAATCATCTAAGAAAAACAAGGACAGTGAAAATGGAAAGGAAATGCAAACTACTTAGATACTACAATGAACTTAAGCATGTTGAACGACAGCAGCTAGAAGCAATAATCTCAGTAAAAGAAGTTATTGCTCGTCTACATGAAATTAAAGTTGATTTAGAAGAAAAACAAAAAGAAATTGCCTAGATATTTTAAAAGGTCTTTTTATACAGACCTTTTTACCCTCAAATCATCCCTAGAATCGATTTTAATACCATAAAGACCTATCACTCGACACCCAGCGTGACTTTTCGCTAAAAACGGCTGTATTTAACAGTATCCATCTTATGTGTACTAAGCT
>NZ_WMDN01000049.1:0-3929 GCF_021236965.1 Photobacterium carnosum
CTCGTAGTGCGCGTTAGATAGCATATGTTAAATACAGCCGCTTTTAGATAAAAGTCATACTAGGTGTCGAGTGATAGGTATTTGTGGTCTTAGAATCGTTTCTAGGGGCGATTTGATGGGTATTTGGGTTACATCAGACTGATAAGTGGTTTATGGGAAGATGAATTGAGAAAAACTGGCAGATTTAAAATAAATCTATTTCGAGGTGTTTTGTGGGATTTTAGATTTATTTTAAATCTAAGGTGCAAGATTGCTAATGTCGACCTTTGTTGTCTCTTAGCACAGAAAATGCAATCTTTTGAATAGATATCAAAATACAAATATCAACTTACACTATTCGTTAAAAGTATAATTGTCTTTATTTTTTACAGATTCTTTTTTATGAAAAAATTATTAATCGTTTTATTAGTTGGGTTATTTGCAGTTGGTGTTGCGAATGCGTGTCCACACGGAGAACATCCATATGGTGGAACAGGTCCTCACCATAAAGGTGGTTGGTGCGCATAAATAGATTTGATGTGAAATACCGCCCAAGTTGAGGCGGTATTTTTGTATGTTAGGTAGATTTAAAATAAATCTTATTGACGTATTAAATAAGAAAATCGTCTAAATTAGCCCCGTTATCAACAGCTAATTTTAATGCTTTTGGTATGCGACCTTGCCCTGTCCATGTTTTCTCATCTTGATTATCATCAAGATATTTATATTTTGCTGGGCGTATTGCACGAGGTTTTTTAGGTGCTTTTTCTTGTATAGATAAAATATCTTCAATAGATAAGCCATCAGATAATAGCATTTGACGATAAATCTCTAATTTTTCTTCACGTTCTTTGGATGAGGCTTTTTCTTGCTCATCTTCTGCAATACGCTCATTTACAACTTGAGTTAAATTCTCTAATGCCTTTTGTAACTGCTCAATAGTTGTTGCTTCACGAGTAAAAGCACGAAGGCTGCGAATGTTCATTAATAATTTTATAGCGTCTGTCATGATTTTCTTTTTTATTGAATGGTTTTGTATTTTATAACAAAAGATGATCTTTTCGAATAGGTCCCTATTAAAAACATTTTTCGCATCGAATTTTTATTGAGTCTATGTTGTGTGGATTCGGATCGCATAAATAGATTTGATGTTAAATACCGCCTCAAATTGGGCTAATGTTATTCACTTAAACCTGAAATCCTTATGTAAGAAAACTTTTGATAATTAAAGAGTCTAGCTATAACTGGATTCTTTGCTATCTGAAATATTCTATTTTGTACGCAAAACAAAATATCCTTAAGTGAATGGCATTACTTCGTATCAGCGATCTCTTTAAATAAAGATGGTCATCCTATTTATATGCTGCTAAGTGTTGTTTCTTGTCTGAAAAAATAAGAAATTATAGATTAAGTTAAAAATTAAATAAAAGGAACGTATTACGCGATTAGAGAAAAACATATTCCTCGTTACTTTGGTGAATTTTGTTTTTGATTTAATTATCGCTTTCGAGTTGAAAATATATTTAATATACTGATTAAACGTGGTGCAAAATCGCCACCGATGCCAGAAAAATTATTAATTTTGACTGAGACTCGGTGGTGATAAAATGATTTATTACTTAATTATAGAAAAATTGACGTAATTTTATACCGAAGATACTACCAAATAACGCAACAAACATCCAAAGCCATCCATGTAAACTACCAGATGCTGTACCATCAAAAAAGCCACCCAAATTACATGCGGCATACATAGCTCCAATTCCCATTAATAAGCCACCAATAATTGATGCCATAATGATTTTAATATTAATTGGATTATCATTTTGTTTATTACGAATACATTTTGATAAGGCTGCGCCTAAAACTCCAGCCCAAAACATACCAACCATAGGATTACTGAAAAGAGGTTGTGCTAGTTTAGGATAATTATTAAATAAACCAAACCATGATGCACATCTTAACGCCATATCGTAAATAGCTCCCGTAATTGTCCATGCAGAACCATATATAGCAACAATACTAGAGTTCAATAACGCAATAATTATTCCTCCAGTAAGTATTGTAAAATGGCCATCACGCCAAAATAAATGTTTCCCTCGTAAAAGTGGTTGTACTTGTTTGGTACGTTTAAACTCGGTACGAGAAAAAACAACAAAAAGCAATCCAACAAATGCTAAATTTAGTAATGCTCCGCTTAAGAATCCCCCTGTCAAATCTTTCATTAGAACAACTTGACTGTGAAATGTTGTATTAATTATTTGTTGATAATAATGACCAATTAATGTACCAATACCATAAAAAATTAATACAATCCAAAACCTAGGTTTAGCTTCTCCACAACAATATAATGTACCAGAAGCGCATACTCCCGCTAATTGCATACCGCAACCAAATAAAAAAGCGCCGCCAATAAAAGGGATCCCAATTGGTATTATATTTCCAACCATTTTACCACCAAAGAAGGCATGACCAAATGATAAGCAAATGGTAAAAAGGACTATTTCGATAGAGATCGTAATAAGACATGATCTAACATAAAAACTATCACATTTAGTTAGCATTTGACGCCAACCAAAAACAATTCCGAAACCACTGAACGATAAAGTAAATCCAAGTAAAAACCCAATAAAAGCCATTAATGCCCATTTTATTCCTAGAGTTTGCTCAAGCCATAACAATAAGAAAATAGTCAAAAATATAATTGGTATTATGTGTTTTTTATTCATTTGTTTAAATAACTCAAGATTGTATTAAATTTCTTTTATTTTCTATTTTATATATTAATTAAGCAATAAATTAAAAATGTGAATTTATGATGATTAAAAGAATGGGTGAGTTCCTAGATTATTGATTTGAACTATCATTACGTTTTAGTACTTTGACTGATGATTATTATAGTGATCCTTTTTCTTCAATGTCCTAAGTGTAATAGCTCAGAAAATGTTCGTAAAAATGGACGCTAGCGTTATCAATGCTCTGGCTATCGACATACTTTTCAAACAAATTATTCAATGAAAGGCTCGTAAGCGAATAATTAATCACACATTCTAATTACAGTCTGCTTTTGTCATAGTTCTCCGACTAAAACTAACAAAATGTTTTTTACTGTTTAATTTTTCTATCTTTGAGTTCGCATAAATAGAATTACTGTTAAATAACCGCCCATCGAGGCGGGTTTTTTTATCTGGTTACTGATACCAATTTTAATCTATGTTTTGACCTTAATAAGCCAGTAATGTTAAAGTGACCTATCATATATGATAGGTTTGGTGGTTGTGAAATGGCTTGGAAAGTGGATTTTTACTCTGGTGTTGAAGATGAAATATTAGCAATGCCACCTAAAATTCAGGCTCGTATGATTAAGTTACTCGAATTAATTGAATTATATGGGGCAAATTTAGGCCCACCACATACAGACTCAATGGGAGATGGGCTTTTTGAAATAAGAGCTAAAGCTCAAGAAGGTATAGGTAGAGGTTTGTTTTGCTATTTAAAAGGACAGCACGTTTACGTATTAAGAGCTTTTGTGAAAAAGACGAATAAGACCCCAAAAAAAGAAATAGAACTTGCCAGAGAGCGAATGAAAGAGGTGAAGTTATGAGTTTATCTGCATTAAAAAGAAAAGCATTACAGAATCCTGAAGTAAAAGAAGCTTATGATGATCTAAGTGTTGAATTTGAATTGATTAGTTCTCTAATTTCAATGAGAGAAAAATCAGGCTTAACTCAAGATGAAGTAGCTGAAAAAATGGGAACAAAAGCCCCGAATATTTCACGCTTAGAATCTGGACGATCAAATCCTAGTCTTAAAACTTTAGTGAGTTATGCTCAAGCATGTGGATTTAAGCTAAATCTTGGTTTTAAACATGCTTAATTTTTGTAAATTTAATTTTAAAGGTCGCTCATATGTAGCGGCCTTTTTTATGCCTGGTTGATACGATTTAGCTT